>ONBN01000095.1 GCA_900316115.1 uncultured Eubacteriales bacterium | reverse complement strand
ATATTCACAGGCATTTATTACAAACGGATTTGTTTTCGCTTCCGGGCAGATTCACGATCAAACTGCTTTTTCTGATGCCTGCGGCAGCGCGTGAAAGACATCCTTTGCTCGTTATTCTCATGCTGGCCGCACGCATTGCTTCAGGGATCCCCGGTACTTTGCGTTCTATCACATCTTCAGTGGCTTCCGGCATTACATCTCTTGCGGAAAAACCGGTGCCACCTGTAGTAAGGATCAGCTCTGCCAGGTTTTCATCTGCAATCTGAGCCATACGTCTGGCCAGCATATCCCGGTCATCTGGAAGAATATCCATAGATACCACCTGATACCCTTCTCTTTCTGCAATCTCTTTGATTGCCGGGCCGCTTTTGTCTTCTCTTTCCCCTGCATAACCAGTATCACTGGACGTTATGATCGCTACTCTCTTCATAATAAAAGTCCCCGCTTTTACCGCCTTTTTTCTCTACAAGATGAATATCTGTCATCACCATATGCTTGTCAATGGCTTTACACATATCATAAATGGTAAGAAGTGTTACCTGCACGCCGGTAAGTGCTTCCATTTCCACGCCTGTTCTGCCTTCTGTCTTCACAGTACAAAAAACCTGTATCCGGCTTCTTTCATGATCGATCTGATAATCAATGCCACACTTCTGCACAGGAAGAGGATGACACATAGGCACCAGGTCTGAAGTCCTTTTCACTGCCATGATCCCTGCCACCCGTGCCACGCCCAGCACATCACCTTTTTTCACAGTCCCTGCAGTAACTGCCTCCAGGATCTCCCTGCCAACGCAGATAGATCCTGTGGCAACTGCAGTACGGCTGGTAATGGCCTTTCCGGACACATCCACCATGATCGCATTGCCTTTTTCATCGAAATGGCTTAATTTACTTTCCATGATCAGCAGATCTCAGCTCCTGCAGGCATTTCTCTTTCCGGAACCATAAGGGAAAGCTTTCCTTCCTCATCTTCAGCGCAAAGGATCATTCCCTCACTTAAGATGCCTGCCAACTTGGCAGGTTTCAGATTGGTTACAACCATAACCTTCTTGCCAACCATCTGCTCTGGTGTGTAGTGTGCCTTGATACCGGACACGATCTGACGCACCTGGCTGCCGATCTTAACCTGAGAGCACAGAAGCTTTTTGGATTTCTTCACTGCTTCGCAGGCAATGATCTCACCTACCTGGAACTGAAGCTTTGAGAAATCATCAAAGGTGATCTCAGGTTTTGCCTCAAGATCAATACCTTTTTCTTCTTCCTTTGCAGGCTCCTCCGGCTTGGACGGATGAAGCTCCTCTACCTTTGCCATTACCTCTTTCAGATCCTGGCGTGCAAAAAGGATCTCCGGTTTCTCAGTTACTTTGCTACCTGACGGATACAGACCAAATGTTTTAAGATCTTCCAGAGTACGCTCTTTTGCATTTAACTGAGCAAGGATCTTTGCAGCAGTGTCCGGCATAAAGGACTGAAGCAGTGTAGCACCAATGCAGATACCCTCAACCAGATTGTAAAGAACAGTTGCCAGACGATCCTGCTTTGCCTCATCCTTTGCAAGTACCCATGGCATTGTCTCATCAATATATTTGTTGCATCTCTTAAACAGTGTAAATACCTCAGTAATGGCATCTGCCACACGAAGCTTCTCCATTTTTGCATCTACTTTTCCAGGTACAGACAGGATAAAGGATTTCATTTCCTCATCTACAGGCTCTGCAACTCCCTTATTCTCCACAACACCGCCAAAGTATTTATTGGACATGGAGATAGTACGGTTGACCAGATTACCCAGGGTATTTGCCAGCTCGGAATTAAGACGCTCTACCATCAGCTCCCAGGTGATCACTCCGTCATTTTCAAAAGGCATTTCGTGAAGTACGAAATAACGGACAGCATCCACACCAAAGAAATCTACCAGCTCGTCAGCATAAATTACATTTCCCTTAGATTTACTCATCTTACCATTGCCCTGCAGCAGCCACGGATGGCCAAATACCTGCTTTGGAAGCGGCAGATCCAGAGACATCAGGAAGATTGGCCAGTAAATAGTATGGAAACGGATGATATCCTTTCCGATCAGATGAAGGTCTGCAGGCCACATTTTATTAAACTGCTCAGTGCTGTTGCCATCACAGTCATAACCGATTCCTGTGATATAGTTTGTCAGCGCATCCAGCCATACATAAACAACATGTTTTGGATCAAAATCTACCGGGATTCCCCATTTGAAAGAGGTTCTGGAAACACAAAGATCCTGAAGTCCTGGAAGCAGGAAGTTGTTCATCATCTCATTTTTTCTGGATTCCGGCTGAATGAAATCCGGATGTGTATTAATATAATCGATCAGTTTGTCTGCATATTTGCTCATTTTGAAGAAATATGCCTCTTCTTTTGCCGGAACACAAGGTCTTCCACAGTCCGGACATTTACCGTCTACCAGCTGGGATTCTGTGAAGAAGGACTCACATGGAGTACAGTACATTCCTTCATAATGTCCCTTGTAGATATCTCCCTTTGCATACATTTTCTTGAAGATCTTCTGTACCTGTTTCTCATGATCTGCATCCGTTGTACGGATAAATTTGTCATAAGATGTGTTCATCAGATCCCAGATCTCTTTGATCTGCCCGGAAACATTATCCACGAATTCCTTGGGGGTAACTCCTGCCTCAGCTGCCTTCAGCTCGATCTTCTGGCCATGCTCATCTGTACCGGTCTGGAAAAATACATCATACCCCTGCTGTCTTTTGTATCTGGCAATAGCGTCTGCCAGAACAGCCTCGTAGGTATTTCCGATATGGGGTTTTCCGGATGTGTACGCAATGGCTGTTGTAATATAATACTTCTGTTTTTCCATTTCTTGATTCCTCCTCTTTCTACAACAAAAAACGCCTTCCCAA
>ONBN01000092.1 GCA_900316115.1 uncultured Eubacteriales bacterium | reverse complement strand
CTTCCGGACTCGCCGACGATACCCAATACCTCTCCCTTATGCAGTGTATAACTAATACCACGTACTGCCTGGATCTCTCCTGTCTTGTTATAAAAAGAAATCGACAGATCCTTCATTTCCAACAGTACGTCCTGTTTTTCTTCCATATTATTACCTCTCCCATCCACATATACAAAACAGACGCAGACTGACCCACCGGATCAGACCCCTGCGTCTGTAAGCTTCTTTCGTTCTTCTTCATTCACTTTCTTGATATTGTAATGCCAAATATATTCCCGTGTCAAGATTAAATTCTCATATAATGAAGTTTTAACGTATTAAATCGTTATTTTTACCTGGCAATTGCCGCTCTTTAACCCTTTTCCCAGTATGTTTTTATCTGTTCCTGGTTCATTCCTTCCCCGATCACAATGATCACTTCCTGCCCGGCTGACACCGGCTGGACTGTGATCTCTCCATGAGTGGCATTTAATTCCAGCCACCCTTTGCGGTCCTTTACAAAGCCTTTAATTCTGGAAACCTTGCCACACCCAGGATCTTTTAATATCTTCTCTGCAGTCGTAGCAAGCCGTTTTCCCGGGATCTTCATATTCATAAAGTAAAGGGTGTCAAATCCCTGTTTTTCATCAAAATACTGCTTTTCATAGGCTTCTGTCCGATAACCACAACCAAGAAGCCTTTCAAAATCCTCATCTGTCAATGCGTTCCAGTCCTTGCACAGCACTTCATCCTGAAATCTGCGGCTGCATTTTACATTTTCCAGTGCACGGTTCAGGTGTTTTACAGCTGTGGCTGCCTGCTCAGCTGAATATTTCTGGCATTTGCTTAAGACCACACAGCCCGCCTCTGCAGCTTCTGACGCCAGCAGATACTCTCCCTGTCCGTCCAGTTTTTCCGGAAGCCCGGTATCTACAATGGTGATCACATTGCCGATCTCATACCATTTATCCAAAGGTTCTTCATATAATGCGTCAAAAAATTCATCCACATCAAAAATCCCGGAAGGCTCGATCAGTACCCGGTCATAGCCGCACATCCCCATTGCGATCAGCTTGGTTTTGAATCGCCTTCTGTGAGTTTCCCGGTCACAGCCGCCTGCGATCATTTCCAGTTCACAATGTTCCCCTTCCAGATCATGAAGGAGCATCATATCCACATTCACTGCTCCATGGTCGTTCTCCAGTATTCCAATATTCAGTCCTTTTTCAATCAGATACTCCGCATATTTTTTCATAAATGTGGTTTTCCCGGAGCCAAGAAAACCAGTGATCAGATCTACCTTTATCATCCTGTCATTCTCCTCGTGGAAACTTCCTATCCAGGCAATCTATTATATTACCAACCTGTCATTCTGTATTTGTCGCTTTTGTACCTATGTCTTTCTATTTATCGCTTTTCAATCTATGCCTCTGTACTTATTACTTTTTTAGTCTGTATACTTCCCCTACACGTATGGCTTTCGCATCAGTTCCGTGACCGATCGAATATGTCTTCGCTACCGGAAGTGAATCCGGAATATATGCCTTCAAAAGGGGATACATCTGCTGTCCCTGGCTTTCCATCCTGGTAAATGTGCCAAGCAGGATCCCTCTGACTTTTTCAAAAGCCCCCAGCTGCTGCAACTGGCTTAGATAGGTAAGCATCTGCCCTTTCTGACCGCCCAGTGCCTCCAGAAGCAGGATCTTGCCTTCCAGATCCGGAAGAATCCCATTTGCCAGATCTCCTCCTGAAACATCAAAGATCTGACGGATTTCTTCATTCCTGTAAAAATCCATAAGTACCTCTGCCCTTTGTCTGGCAGTTCCACTCCACACATGCTCCTGTGCATAAAGATATGGGGAATACACCGGCTCCAGGCCCATGCTTTTCAGCACCTGTTCCAGAGCCTGCAGATCCTTCCGGCTGCCCTCCTGCAGACCATTAGAGCAGCACACAATTCCTACCTTTTCCATGCTCAAAACCCAAAATCCTGATAGTCTTCCGGAAGGAATCTGTGATAAATAAAATGGCAGCCCTCATCTTTAAAGCAATAATAATAAGGGTCATCTTCTTTATCCAGAAAACGGATCAGATAATCAAATTCATCACTGTCCATTTTTGTGAACTCTACCTTCGCCCAATATTTCTCAAAAAGTGCCTTGATCCGTTCAATGGTGAGATCATGATCCGGGATCATCTGAATCAGCGCCTTGATAAATTCATCCGGCTGTGTATGCTCATGCACATACACACTCCCTTCTTCCGGTATATGGAAGCAGAATCTGTCCTTTTTATGGGACACTGCCACTGCACCTAATTTTTCCTTTATAGAATCCGGCATTTCCTTTAATCGATCTGCCATCTCCTCTTCATTGGCCTGCGTACCAAAAAAGTGATTCAATGAAGACAGCGGGTAATACAGCTGTATTTTTTCTTTCTGATAGCCCAGCTTTGCCTGCTCCTCCTTGATCACATCTATTAAGCTGCGTTCCAGCTTCTGAAATCCCTGATCCATTCTGATTCTCCTCTCGTATCAATTCCGCCTATGCCGCTGCATTGGCATTTATGGTATCTATAACTTTTTTAATTCCCATCCATACTGTCAGATATCTAATTTTCCAAATACTTTAATAATGGAATTAAATACTTCTTATCTGTCCAATCGCAATTTTGTCCTTTTGCACACATAAGAGCTTTCATCCACGGTTCATATGTACTTGGGTCTTTTTTAGCTACAGATTTTTGTAACATTTTGCATAAAGTTCTATCCATGAATTTCATTTTGCTTTCATTCCATGCACCCCTCCCATAAAAAAGCGGAATATTTTTTAAATCTCCCGTCAAATTATGCTCCTTAATTTCTGCAAAAGCACTTTCATCATAAGGAGAAGCCCCAACACACAATATAGCCATTTTTTTATTTTTGAATTTTTCAATGTTCTTTTTCAAAAATACCAATCCTGCTATTCCTGAAGCATATATACCACCACAAAATATGATGGTTTCATATTGTGCTACTTCATCTACCATCGCTTTCGACACTTCTATACAACAAAAATCTGTCATATTTTGAAGCCATTCAGCATATTTCTTTGTTGCCCCATATTTAGACTGATAAACAATAATTCCCTTTTTCATAGTGAATTCCTTTCTGTAAATCTTTTTTATTAGACAATATGTAATGACCTCCACTTTGTAAAAACGTGGATTTACCTGTTATAATGGTAATTGTCAAGAAAACCAATATCAGGGATTACCGCATACA
>ONBN01000089.1 GCA_900316115.1 uncultured Eubacteriales bacterium | reverse complement strand
CATACCGTTCCGGTGATTTCAGGATTCAGGTTGCCAGGAGGGACTGCTTATCCCAACCGGTTATTATTTAAATTTTACATATAGAAAGGATAATACGATGAAAAAGACAATTATTACTGTGGTAGGAAATGACACTGTAGGGATTATTGCGAAAGTATGTACTTACCTGGCTGAGAATCAGGTAAATATTCTTGATATTTCCCAGACCATCGTTCAGGGGTATTTTAACATGATGATGGTAACAGACACCAGCGCTTCTAAGAAGGATACAGGCGCTCTTGCTGACGGGCTTTCAGCTCTGGGCGATGAGATCGGCGTAGTGATCCATTGCCAGCATGAAGATATTTTCAATGTGATGCATCGTATCTGATAAAGGACTTTGAAAAAGTTACTGGAAGCAAAGCGACAGTGACAAAAGAACAGCTGAAGCAGACTTGGAAGCAAGGAGAAGAATATGATCAACATTTTTGAAGTAAATGAGACAAATAAAATGATAGAGCAGGAGAATCTGGATGTGCGTACCATTACCCTTGGTATCAGCCTTCTGGACTGCATTGACAGTGATCTGGATAAATTAAATGAAAAGATTTACAATAAGATCACAAAGAAAGCCGAGAATCTGGTATCTACAGGAGAGCAGATCTCTGCAGAATTTGGTATTCCCATTGTAAATAAAAGGATTTCCGTTACACCCATTGGCCTGATCGGAAGTGCTGCCTGCAAAACAACAGAGGATTTTGTAACGATTGCCAAAACACTGGATCGTGCAGCCAAAACCGTTGGCGTGAATTTTATCGGTGGATACACAGCCCTTGTAAGCAAAGGGATGACTCCCGCAGAGGAACTTCTCATCCGTTCCATTCCAAAGGCGCTTGCCTGCACAGAGCGTGTATGCAGCTCTGTAAATGTGGGATCCACAAAGACTGGGATCAACATGGATGCTGTAAAACTTATGGGCGAGATGGTTGTAGAGACTGCAAAAGAGACAAAGGATCAGGATTCCTTAGGATGTGCCAAGCTGGTGGTATTTTGCAATGCGCCAGATGATAACCCGTTTATGGCAGGCGCTTTTCATGGCGTTACAGAGGCTGACAGTATCATTAATGTAGGTGTCAGCGGCCCGGGTGTTGTAAAGACAGCACTGACCAAGGTTCGTGGCGCAGATTTTGAGACTCTTTGCGAGATGATCAAACGTACTGCATTTAAAGTAACACGTGTGGGACAGCTGGTAGCAAGGGAGGCTTCCAGACGTCTTGGTGTGCCTTTTGGGATTGTAGACCTTTCCCTTGCTCCCACACCGGCTATTGGAGACAGTGTGGCTGAGATCCTGGAGGAGATCGGACTGGAGCGTGCAGGTGCGCCTGGTACTACTGCAGCGTTGGCACTTCTGAATGACCAGGTAAAGAAAGGCGGAGTTATGGCTTCCACAGCAGTAGGCGGCTTAAGCGGTGCTTTTATCCCTGTCAGTGAAGATCAGGGTATGATCGATGCGGTGAATGCAGGCGCTCTTTCCATCGAGAAGCTGGAAGCTATGACCTGTGTATGCTCTGTTGGTCTTGATATGATCGCAGTGCCTGGAGATACAAAAGCATCTACCATTTCCGGTATTATCGCAGATGAAGCTGCCATTGGTATGGTCAATCAGAAGACAACGGCTGTACGTCTCATCCCAGTGATCGGAAAAGGAGTAGGAGAGACAGTTGAGTTCGGCGGTCTGTTAGGCTATGCACCGATCATGCCGGTGAATCCATTCTCCTGTGATGCATTTGTGGAAAGAGGAGGCAGGATCCCTGCGCCGATCCACAGCTTCAAGAACTAATAATGTGTGCAATTAGAAATTGTGTGTGCCATGCAAGCTACTGTAAGCAGTAACTGGTGCAATTTAGTGTCAAACAAAAATAAAAAAATGTGTTGACATTCAGGCATTAGTGTGCTAAAGTAAGCACAGTTAAACCAACGAGAAAGAATAGTAAGCATTCCGGCAACATTACAGAGAGCAGGCGCTGGTGGAAGCCTGTATGAAGCGGTTTGTTGAATGGACTTTTGAGGGCGGCCCGAAATCATTTATCAGCAGAGTAGGAGCCGACGGGAACCGGACCCGTTATCAATCAGGAGTGTATGATAGTACATGCGAAAGAGGACCAAGAGTCAATTTGAGTGGTACCGCGATAATAAGAACCTTATTACCGTCTCAAGAACAGCAATTACGCTGTCCTGAGGCGGTTTTTTTGACACCAGGGTCAAAAGGTCTAAATCCACATGAGCTTGCTCATAAGTGGATGAAAGACCTTGGGACCCGCCCCTATATGAGCATAAAAGTGGGATGTTAATCCCACGATATGCGAATAGAGGGTAGGATTGCGAGAGTGCAAAGCACGGAGCAATCCGTAGGTGTCATAACACTAAGACAGGTTCTGCGGATCAAGAAAGGAGAAAAACAATGAAAAAAAAGATGATGGTATGTGTAATGACAGCAATGGCAGCAACAGCAATGATGACAGCAACTGTAATGGCAGATGACTTCAAGATCGGCATCTGCAATTATGTGGATGATGCATCCCTGAATCAGATTGTAGATAATCTTCAGACAAAACTGGAAGAGATTGGTAAAGAAAAAGGCGTTAATTTTGATATTTCTTATGAAAACTGTAATGCAGATGCAAATGTTATGGAGCAGATCATTTCTGATTTTCAGGCAGATGGCGTAGACTTAATGGTTGGTGTAGCTACACCGGTGGCAATGCGTATGCAGTCCATGACAGAAGGTACAGATACACCGGTTGTATTTTCCGCAGTTACAGATCCTGTAGGCGCAGGACTGGTAGAATCTTTGGAAGAGCCGGGAGCAAATATTACAGGTACTTCAGATTATCTTGACACAGCATCTGTGATGAATTTGATTCTTGCTGTGAATCCGGATGTGAAAAAAGTAGGTCTTTTATATGATGTAGGACAGGATGCCTCTGCAGCAGCCATTGAGGAAGCAAAAGCATTCCTGGAGGAGAAAGATATTGAAGTTGTAGAGCGTACAGGTACCACAACAGATGAGGTACAGCTGGCAGCAGATGCATTGGTTGCAGACGGTGTGGATGCAGTATTTACACCTACAGACAATACCATTATGACAGCAGAGCTTTCAATTTATGAGAAATTTATGGAGGCAGGGATCCCTCAGTATACAGGAGCTGATTCCTTTGCATTAAACGGAGCTTTCATGGGATATGGAGTTGATTATGCGAACCTTGGGCAGGAAACAGCAGACATGGTAAGCCAGATCCTTCTGGATGGCGCAGATCCGGCTGCTACACCTGTTAAAACTTTTGATAATGGTACAGCAACTATCAATACAGAGACATGTGAAGGTCTTGGACTGGATCTGGAGCAGGTTAAGGCTGCTTTTGAGCCACACTGCACACAGATTAAAGAAATCACAACTGCTGAAAGCTTTGAAGAGCTGAATGCTGACTGATCGGAGGAATTTATTGTGAATATTGCAACCATTCTAACACTGGGAGAGACTGCATTAAAGCTGGGACTTATTTGTTCCCTTACAGTTCTGGCGCTGTTTCTCAGCTATTCCATGCTGAACGTATGTGACTTGTCAACCGATGGCTGTTTTACGCTTGGAGCAGCAGTAGGGGCAACCGTAGCAATCAGCGGACACCCGTTTTTATCCATTCCTGCAGCTATGGCTGCAGGTGTAGGTTCCGGTTTTGTAACTGCGATCCTGCAGACGAAAATGGGCGTGGACAGTCTTCTTGCCGGGATCATTGTGAATACAGGATTGTATTCTGTGAATATTGCAGTGATGGGAGGCTCCTCCCTTTTGAATATGAACAGGACCACCACCGTATTTACGATGATGAAGGATGCACTGAAAGGTACCCCTCTCCAGGGAAGGACAGAGATCCTGGTCGCACTGATCGCAGTAGTGATCGTGGTTGCGTTCCTTGTATTTTTCCTGAAAACAAGACTTGGTCTTGCGATCCGGGCTACAGGAAACAATCCGGATATGGTTAAATCTTCTTCTATTAATCCGGTATTTACCACCATTGTAGGGCTTTGTGTAGCCAATTCCTTTACAGCACTTTCCGGATGCCTGTTGGCCCAGTCACAGAAGTCTGTAGATATTAATATTGGTCAGGGTATGGTGACCATCGCCCTGGCATCCCTTCTGATCGGAGGAACCATCCTAGGCAAGGGGGGCATTTTGCTTCGGGCTGTTGGAATGGTTTTGGGTGCTTTCATTTTCAGGCTTGTATATACCATTGCACTTAGACTGAATATGCCTGCATTTATGCTGAAACTGGTTTCCTCTGTGATCGTAGTCCTGGCAATCTCAGGCCCATATCTGAAGAAACAATGGCCGCAGATACGAAGAAGGATGACACACAAGAAGGGAGGTATCTGACAGATGCTGGAATTAAATCATATTTCCAAAACCTTTAACCTGGGAACTGTA
>ONBN01000068.1 GCA_900316115.1 uncultured Eubacteriales bacterium | reverse complement strand
TCCGAGGCTCTTTCCGGGTGCCTTCAGCTACAATTTAATAAATTTGTGGTGATTTTCTGAAATTTACTCTTGACAGGAGGTCATTACATATCAGTTTTACAGTTCCCTTTTTCGGAGAAGAAGTCTTAAGTGCAGCTTTTCCTGGTGCGGTATTCGTCTTCAGGGTTTCTGTTTTGCCCTCTGTCTTCTTGTTCTTTGTAAGAGACACGATCCTGAACTGATATGTAGTTCCGCTCTGGAGCGCCTGACCTTTCAGTTTCTTAAATACATAACTGTTCTTGCTTGCAGCAACATCTGCTACCTTTGTCCAGCCTTTGCTCTTTCCGCCTTTTACATAAATGCGATAGCCTTTCTTCGCAGCCGGATCCTTCTGCCATGTGATCTTAATCTGTGTTGTAGATGTTTTTACTGCTTTTACAGGAGCTTCCGGAGCCTTGGTAGGTTCTACAGTAATCTCTGGAGCCTGAGTAGGTGCCGGTGTCTCCGGATTTTCCGGAACTGGTGTTGCTGTTGGCTCTACCGGAGCCGGTGTTGCTGTTGGCTCTACTGGAACCGGTGTTGCTGTCGGCTCTACTGGAATCGGTGTTGCTGTCGGCTCCACTGGTTTTGCTTTAATTGTAAGCTGACAGCTTCCCTCTACCTTGCCATCATTTACAGCAGGATCTCCATCTGTATTTGTTGCAGTTACTGTTACAGTTCCGGCCTTGATTGCTGTCAGGACTCCATTATCATCAATAGATGCAAGTGCCGGATCATCTACTGACCATGTAACATCGCTGTTCTTAATGCCTTCCGGCTGAACCTGTGCTGTGAATGTTACCTCATCACCTTCAACTGCTTCTGTTTTCTCTCCGGAAACAGTTACTTTTGAAGCATAAGGCACAATGGTGATCTGTTTGGAAGCAGTTACATCAGCATCACTGTCACTCCATTTCTCATCTGTGGATGTTGCAGTTACTGTCACTGTGCCTGCTGCCTTTGGTGTAAGTGTACCATCGCTGGCCAGGTCTGCATATTCTGTGCTGTCAATGCCCCAGACAACATCCTGCTCTGCTGCTGCAGGTAATACAGACGCTTCCAGTTTAATACTTTCACGGCATTCCTCCGGTACGCTGTCCAGGCTGATCCCGTTTGCTTTCTGGATCTTGCTTATGTTGGAAAGAAATGCATTGGTTCCCATCTTTGTAGATGCCAGATTACCATAGAACCACACTTCTTCCACAGAGTTATCATCACTGGCATCTCCAACACTGTTGCCCCAGAAAGTATACTGTCCTACTTCTGTAAGGCTTGATGGGAAACGAACCTTTTTCAGATGCTGTGCATTCTGAAATGCTCCATGGAATATCTTTGTTACACCCTCCGGTACAACATAGGTTTCTGCATCCCTTCCTGCCGGATATGCATACAGAGTAGTTCCTGCTTTATCATAAAGCACACCATCTATATCCTTGAAGCTGGCACTTTTCTCATCTACAAGAATATCCATCAGGCTGGTACATCCATTAAAGATACGTGTGTGGGCAATCCCTGCCGGATTAGTACCAAATGTTTTTACACTTGCCGGGATTTCCACCATCTCCAGACTGGAGCATCCGTCAAACATATAGTTTGGCAACTGGGTAAGTGTTTCCGGAAGCTGTATACTTCTCATTCCTGAACACCCTTCAAAAGCGGTAGTTCCATAACTTCTCGGTGTGAATGTTTTAATCTGGGTAGCCGAAAGATCCACACTGGTAATGTCTTCCTTATTACAGAAAATTCCACTTGTGATCTTAGAGACAGATGCTGTTGTTTGCATGCTTCTTCATGTTTTTCATACTACTTGTTTCCTTTCTCTTTTTCTGCGCTTCCACGCAGTTCTTGTTCTGTTTACCATACAGGCCCTTATCCAGAACAAAAGATAAAGCCCTCCAGCCAGTGCGATCCCGGAAACAACCTTCAGTTCCCTGGGCAGTGTCTGTCCACTGTTTACACTGGCCACATTTGTCTGTTTGGCAGCTCCGCTGTTACTGCTTCCCAGACTTGTTTTTGTATCTGATTTTTCCGGCGTTTGTCCCTCTGTATTTTCCTTCTTGTTCTTCTCTTTTTTCAGGTTTTTCTTCTTTGTATCACCCTTCCCTTCTTTTTGGTCTGACTTCTCCCCGTCAGATCCCACAGCTCCGCGCTTTTCCTGTGAGTTTTCTGATGATCTGGAAGAAGTTTTATTCATTTTTTTCAGTACTCCATCTCCTTCTTCCACACTGTCCTTATTGTTACGGACGTATGCAGTGGATTGTTGTCCTCCCGGTCCTTTCTTCCCTGAGGAACCGGAAATATTGTTTCCCTTATTATCATCCGTACTGCCGTTTTTACGGCTGTCGGGAATACTGACTGTAAGTACACTGCTGAAATTACCGGCTTCATCCTTCATAATAATATGGATTTCTTTTTTCACCGGCAGACAGCTTTTTCAAGGTAATAATGTTCGTTCCGGCGATTCCTTCAGTTCCTTTCCCTGAAGTATCGATCTGATCACTTCCGCCTTTTTCTGTCACCTTGTAATAATATCTTCCCTTTTCTCCTGATTTGAAGATCACAGAAGCTTTCTGCTGGGAAATACGGCTCACAGAAACTGGCTTCAGCACCGGAGCTGTTGTATCTTTGATATAAAGTTTTACGAAATAATCTGTCCGAGTCTCATCTTCCGCTGTTACAGAGATCCGGACTGCAGCCTCGAAAATCTGTTTTTCAAAATAAACCTTGCACACAGGATGGCTGCCTGTATTATCTATTTGTATGGATTCATCCTCTTTTGATACGGTTGAACCTTTCACACCACCCAGAGCATAAACCTTTACAGTTGCCTTTGGATCCGAAACCTGAGGCCACAGATTCAGGTAACTTCTTTCCCCTTCGTATACTGCCTGGTAATCAAAAACACCAGAGGAAAAAGCAGGGCTAAGCTTCAGGATTCCTTTTCCGTATTTGTCAGAACTGCTTACATACAGCTGCTTCAATGCCGAGTCTGAACTTCGGCTGCTTTCAAGTGTGATCTCAAATCTGGTAGTTTCCTCTGAAGCGATAAAATCCAGAGTTTTTGTATAATACCCTTCCAGATAAACAGTAACCGTATAGTGATTTCCCGGAAACAGTGTACAACTTCCGTTTTCCAGAGGAACTGCTTTTCCTGTATCATCCTGGACCACTACCTGCGCCTGGGCCGGTGTTACCACAAAGGATACGGTCAGAAGCTTATATTCCTGAAGTTCCAGATGGACAGGGGATTCCATCTTGTTCCCATAGCTGTCCACAGCCAGAATATAAATATCCTTTGCACTGCCACCTGTAACATCCAGTTCAAAGGTATTTTCTCCCTGCAAAAGTTCTGTGCCTGGTGCTGACAGATCAAATGCCGGTACATCTGCACCTTTGTCAACGGCTGCCAGATAAAAATATCCGGTTTCATTGGATTTAAAAGAAACCTGTGCATGATCCTTCTGGTTCCCTGACCGGCTTCTGCTGTAACCTTTCCAAAGCTTCCTGCCGGTGAAGCGAAAATATTCAGGAATTTCTTTTCCCCTGTATATACATCTGAAGTATAGTCTGTAATATCCTTTGAAAAAGCAGGTGTTACCGGGATCTGGCTTGCCGTAACATTGACTGCATTGTTATCACTGACGATCAGAGCCGACAGATCCGCATTACTTCCAAGCCCAAGAAGCTTAAACCTGTAGGTTCGTTTTTGCTGATTATACTCAACAACTACCTGGATCTCTCCCTCGCCCTGCTCATTCAGGGGAACTGTGGTAATACCTGTATACGGCTGCCCGTTCACTGTGGCAGTCCTGCCATTTGGTATGGTAAGCTTTACAAAAGCTGCTTTTGTACCATTTGGCATAGTCAATGTATAGGAACCTGTAGACGACGAAAAGTCATCATCCCATTTTACTTTTCCTTCCTGACAGGTGATATCCACATCATCCAGATAAGCACTGTTGGAGGAAATTGCCATCAGATATCCGGAATCGTTTTTGTAATACAGGGTACCGTCACTGTCAGCACAGATGGTACTGATACAGTACTGCTGCTGTTTTTTATCCGGAATATACAGATCCTCTGCTTTTCCTTCTGTCTGTCCCGGCTCATCGGAAATAAAGCTGATCCCGCCTGGATATACGTTATAGGTAAAGTAAACATACACCCTTCCATCCGGTTTGCCGTCTCCGTTATAATCCTCATTTTCATAGGCAGTGGAAAGTGTCGCCCCTGCCTGTGGGTATCCCCGGATAGGCACGGAATATGCATGGTACAGCCCGTTTGCGTCCTCAGTAAGTACATCAAAATGATGGCCTGCGTCCTCCTGGAACTGTCCGCCGGTTCCGCACACACCAATGTAAATACGTCCATTATGGACTACCGGCGATGCGGTTGCCATTCCTCCCAGAGAAATAGCAGAAAGCTGGCCGAAGGTTCCATCCTCATGCATCTGCACCCTGTAAAGAATACCGCCCTTTGTTGCAAAATATATGTATCCGTTGTTATACACAATGGATGTACGGATATCCCCATCCAGCCCGGAAATCATGTCGATATGGATTCCTGTTTTCGCTGATACGGAATACAGGATTGAAGAGGCTGTGTAATTGCCTTCCCTTGAACCGTCATCTGATCCAAAAACCAGATATTTTTCTGTTGCATAAGAACCAGCCCAGTAGAAACCACCCATATGAGAAAATCTCCAGGTGCATTTCTTGATCTCTGTGGGATTATCCGGATCCTCATCTGTAACGGAAAGGCAGAAATAGGTGCCTTCCTTGCTTTCTGAATTCCAGGTACCTGTGTAAATGTATCCGTTTTTATAGGTAATAGGAGAAAGGGGCTGTCCTCCCAGCGCCTCACTGACCCATACAGATTTCAGGGTTGTGGCATCTACAGCCTGGATCTGCCCGTTTCCGATCTGTGCAAAGATCATTCCCTCTGCATAAGTAAGAGGGTTCAGGGCAAAAACAAGACTTCCCTTCAGCTGGTCACTTACCGCCAGGATCTTGCCTGTTTCCTTGTCGATCCTGTAAATATATTTCCCTGCACCTGCATACAACTGTCCTCCCAGGATCAGCGGAGGAGTACAGGATTCATTCCAGCTGCCTCCGATCTGCAGAGCCCATTTTTCACTGGTTTCTTTAGGGTTATTTGGTGTACTTACACTGGTAACACCGTTGTTTTCCTCATTGTTCCTGTAATTCCACCATTCATTGTCTGTCAGTTCTTCATGCTTGGCATCTGCCCGTTCCAGACGTACATTCAGGCTTCCACCCGGCTGTGCAGTAAAGGTTCCTGACTCTGTTTTGAAACCGTAACAGCTGACTGTATAAGAATATTCCGTATCCCCTTTCAGGTCTGTAAACACATTTTGCTGATCCTGTAAGGGCATCACCCTTTTTCCAAGGGGATCATACACACAAACTACTGCATCCTCAGGATCTGTGTGGAAGGTCATATCCGAAACAGCAGATCTTTTTACAGTAATGGTGTAATTTCCTTCTGAAGTATAGGTTTTCCCTGCCAGATTTCCTTCCCCATAGGTTTCTTCCTTTACAAGCTGGACAGGGATCTCAGTTACCTGATCATTCAGGGGAACTAAAATCTCCTCATCACTTTCACAAAGCTGTCCGTTAATAAGCAGGCTGTAATTGCTCTGCTGTCCGGTAGTTGCTTTAATATAAACCTGCTTTATCTGATCTGTTACAGAAGCAGTATAATCAAAAACAGTGCTGGTGAATTTCTTCTCATTCAGAATGGATTCCCCGCCTGAAGAATCCGAACAGGTCAGATTATTCAGTACCAGGGTACGTGTAACAAGGATCTTATAGACCTCCTGTTCTTCACCATTTCCCACGGTTACTGTACAGATTTCTGCCCTCCGGCATTTTTTTGCATGTTTTATCATATTTGAAATTATTCTGCAGACACTCCCTGATCTTTGTGATCGCAGAATAGTAATCTATATGTCCCTTTGTCTGGTCCCCAGCCTCTCCCAGTTCCCTGGAAAGCAGTTCTGTCTGGCTTTTTGTAAGACCTGTATAATGCTCATATACAAAAGCATTGTAATAGCTTTCTGCCTGCTCATATTCTGTATTTTTCTTATCCTGAAGGCTTAAAAATGTTTCTGCTGCAAGCTCCGGAAAATAGCTGGTAAGCCCGGTATTTACATGATATTCGTAAGAACGGCTTCCAGACAGACGGAAAGAACGAAGGGTTTCATCTGAATTTTCCCAGACAGAGGTATCGTTCCAGGAACCAGCCTTTACCTCATACGGCGTATAAATATACTCGCTGTCTACATTTTTATTAGTGATCTTCATCACCTGATCCTGGTCTGGAATATTTTCATCCTCTACCAGGCTCCGTGCCAGATCCAGCTGTGCATTACCATAAAATCCAGCCTGATGCAGCCAGTAAAACAGGCCATTGTTATTATAATAATCCTCTGTTCCCAGACGCTCCCACTTACTGCCGTCAAAACTGCTTCCTACAAAGCCTCTCAGATAACAGGATTCCAGCCTGTCTGAAGTAACCGTCAGTGCTGTATCCTCAGTTGCTGACCAGCTGCCTGCCTGATCCACTCTTCCCTTTGGAAGGGAATTGATCTGTTTTTTCTCATAGCGGATATGGTTCAGAAGATTACTTCCATTTTCCTGAAGTACCTTTGAAATACCTGTAACAGTCCGGGAACCGGAAGGAAAGACCGTAACAGCAAGGAATGTTCCTGCCAGCATAAATATCGCAAGAAAAAGATACAGCTCCGGCACAAGCCTGGACGTATGATTTTTCACAGCCATTTTCCCTGTGCCGTATATAGAAAGGGCAAGTGCGCCAATCAGCCCAAGCCCTGTAAGCAGCGGGCCTGCATAGCCTTTCACATTTCCCGCCTGCCCTGCTGCCAGAAAAACAGGCAGCGCCACCACAAGCACCAGATAGAACCTGCTGCTTCTTATGATCCAGAAAAAAATCATTCCAACAGCAAATGCAAGTACAAAGCAGGCTGTTTCCATATCCCTTCCCACAGTTGTCTCACTGATAAGGACAAACTTTGGAAGCACGATCCCGGTACTTTCCCCCACCGTCTGAGCCAGTGTATTATAAAGGGCTGTCAGTCCATTGACCAAAGGCGTAACTCCGGCCAGAACTGCTGCCAGACTTGCCCCGGCAAAGAGAAAGGTGCCCTGAAATGCACATTTTTTCAGAGAAAGAAGCTGCAGAACAAGAATGGCAAGCCCTGCTCCCAGCCAGTAAAAAACAGCCGGACAGCCTGTATCAAACCGCTGTTCCACAGTAAGCAGGATGCCTGCTGCCAAAAGCCAGGCTGCTGTTCCTTCTGTTAAAAAAACGCTTATATTCTTTTTGGGGTCTGTTTTTTTTATCAACAGAAAAAAACATATGCTCTCCTTATCTTTCAGGCCTGACTGCTGCTTTTCCCATTAAGTATGGTTACTTCCGCAGATTCCTGCAGCAGTGTAATTTCTTTTGCCGCCTCTTCTGCAGTCACATAAATATAATGGCCAGCCTGCCATTCTTCGCAGTTTTCAAGAAATCTCCTAAGGCCTGAAACACTGTTTTCATGTCTTCCTGCACGCACCACCAGTACTGCTGCCTGCCAGAAGCTTTCCATATCCTGTATATTTTCCAGAAATACCCGTTCAAGTGAAAAGTCATAAAATCCAAGCTGGCAGGTTATTCCCTGCCTGAGAAATGCATCTGTTACGGACAATGCCACAGATGCCTGCCGATCCAGGTATTCAGGATCTGGAAAATCCCCTTCATATCCTGTTTCCAGAAACACCAGTACAGAATGTGTTACCGGATACCCCGGCTCCCGCACCATCAGGTCATTCAGTCTTGCACTTAACTTCCAGTGGATCTGTTTGATGCTGTCTCCTGCCTCATATTCCCTTACCTGGAAGGTTTCTCCTGTATCCTCTCCTCCATGCTCCTGGGAATACCGGAAGCTTTCCATATTATATCTTTCTGAATGTGTGATTTCTTCCCTTGCATCATAGATCTCCGGCAGTATAACCGTTGCTCCATACATTGAAACAGGGATCCTACGTCTGAATATTCTCAATGGATCCATACATTCCAGAGTCAGTACCTGAACCGTACATTCTCCGCTATATGCAGTTTCAAAGGAAAACGGGATTTCTTCTGTCTTTTTCCCTATAACTCCGAAAAGGATCTTTTCTTTTCCCTTTTCCCCTGTAAGCCGGTTTTCCCAGTGCAGATCACAGCCAACACAGAAAAGCGGCAGTCTGGAATGATTTTCTATACAGATCTTTCCGCTGATCCTGGCTTTCTTTTCTCCGTTTTCCGGAAGCTGTATGTATCCGTTAAGATTCCGCCCTGCCAGCACTGTATAAAGCGCCATACAAAGCAGTAAAAACAACGCTGCTGCCAATACACAGAACATTCCGTAGGAACCGGTATAAAGAAGCACAAGGATTCCAAGCGCAAGCAGAATGCCTGCGGATATTCTGTTTTGTTTCATTTATTCCACCCTCGGTGCTTCTGTTTTTTCCAGGATCTGGGTAAGTACCCCTTCAGCTGTCAGGTCGCTGATCCTGGCTTTCGGGCTGAGTACGATCCTGTGTGCACACACATCTGTCCAGACTTCCTGTATATCTTCAGGAATCACATAATCCCTGCCGGATAAGTACGCTCTTGCTTTTGACATCCTGCTAAGGGCAAGGGCTCCTCTTGGGCTGACGCCCAGCACGATCCCCGGATTTTTCCTTGTCTGGTCTGTTAATAATGAAATATATTCCAGGATGGTGTCAGAAATATATACATTATCCGTTTCCTGCTGCATTTCCAGGATTTTATCTGTGTCCAAAATCTTACGCACACTGTCCAGAGGGTTTGTTTTCTGTCTGTCACGAAGTAACTCTACCTGGCTTTTCACATCCGGATACCCCATACTGAGCCTTACCATAAAACGGTCAAGCTGGGATTCCGGGAGCATCTGCGTACCTGCAGTTCCCAGTGGATTCTGGGTTGCGATCACCACAAAGGGCTTTGGCACTTCATAGGTAACGCCATCCACTGTCACATTACCTTCTTCCATAACCTCCAGTAGTGCTGACTGCGTCTTGCTGGAGGTACGGTTTATCTCGTCTGCCAGAAGCATATTGCACATTACTGCGCCAGGGTGATACTGAAACTGTCCATTTTCCCGGTTATACATGGTAAATCCGGTAACATCTGACGGAACTACATCTGGTGTAAACTGGATCCTTCTGAAATCCAGCCCAAGGATCCTGCTTAAGCCCAGCGCTGTGGTTGTTTTTCCCACTCCCGGAACATCCTCCAGAAGAATGTGGCCTCTGGTCAGAAATGCCATAAGGATTTTATCTGTAACTTCTTTTTTTCCGATAATAACACTGGCAAGTTCTTTTTGTATCTGCTCCATTATTTCTGCCATATGCTTCCCCTTTCCATAACTTCTTGTAAAATTTCTTTTATATCGTTGAATTATTAAGGAGTAATTTCTTATTACACAAGAAAGAATCCTGCCCGGTAGGGCTTTTTAATGTACCAGGAGATTCCAACGGACTTTCCTGATACATAAAAAAACGCAATACCTTGTATGGTATTACGCCTGATTATCTAAACCTGCTTTTTGACTGCCATAATACACTGTACAAGAAAATATCCCTGCAGATCAGTCTCCCAAACGGTCTGCAAGGACAACAATTTCCATCTCCATTATCAATACGTGCACTATATAACTGGCAGCAACTTTGAGCAGTATCTCTGACTTAAGAAGCAGCTGCCAGAAACAAACGACTATTGTCGCTTCCAGCAATCTGATTTCCATACAGAAGCACGACTGTTCAGGATTCTCACCTGATTTTCTCTTAGCTGTCTCACCTGGAGATTTTCGATGCTTCCGGTATACTCCCATAATTTCCCGTAACTCTCCCTCCGCAGACAGTACTCAAAGCCAGTCATTGTTCCATATTCATTTTTCAGTGATTATAATATATTTCTATATTTACTGCAACATACCACATTATATGCGTCAAAATGCATTAATCGTTGCTGTGAAAAGTAAACATTAGAAAACCTGTCAGAAATCATATCTGACAACCGCACAATTTTTCACTCCAAACGCAGCATATTCCTGGTTTGTCATCTCATAAAAATAGGAGTTCACCACTCTGGCGATCCCATTGTGGGCTACCAGAATATATGTCTTCCTGTCAGATTCCTCCTTAATCTCATCCAGAAGATTGTAGATCCTCTGCGCCAGCTGAAGCATGGATTCTCCCCCTTCATACCTGCAGCAGAAATCTTCTTTTGCTTTTTTGAATGCCAGACCGTCACGGGCTGTTGATTCCCATTTGCCATAATTCTGTTCCTTCAGCCTTGGCTCCATTCTTCTGGGAATGCCTGTGATCTCTGAAATATGTCTTGCAGTCTCTGCTGCCCGGATCAGCGGAGAATACAGGATTTCATCTGCCTGAATCCCCTGCTCCAGAAGCATTTTCCCTGTTTCTATCGCCTGCTGGTGTCCCAGCTCTGTAAGCGCTATATCTGTAGCGCCACATATTTTATTCTCTACGTTCCACACAGTCTGTCCGTGTCTTACAAAATATACACAACCCATTTTCTTCTTTTGTCATCCCGTTCTTTTATTTTCTGTATAAAGATCTTTTCCCGCTGATACACCACATGTCGCAGGAAAAGACCTTCCATACTGTAATCACAGTAACCAACTTTACCGGATATAATGAACCCGGCTTTCCTCATAACGATCCTGCTGCTTTCTTTCCTCTGCTGGATAGCCGCAGGGCACAATAGCAAAAGCATTCAGTTCTTCCGGAAGATCCAGAATTTTTCTTACGGTTTCCATCCGGTCTGCGCCTGGGGCGATCCCCATCCATACAGCGCCAAGTCCAAGCTCATCTGCCTCTAAAAGCAGATTTTCTACAGACGCACTCATATCAATATGAAAATACTCCGGTGCAGCGCCCTCTGACCGATAGCACGGAACAAATACCACAGGCGCATCCTTTGCACATTTTGTATAAGGAGAGGCCTGGGACAGCTGTTCAATAATGTTCTTATCGCTTACAACATAATACTCCCATGGCTGTTGATTATGTGCAGATGGCGCCGCCATAGCTGCCCTTAACAGCTTCTCAATCTTTTCCTGCTCTACTTCTTTTTCCTGATATTTCCTGATACTTACTCTGTGAAAAATACTGTTCATATTCCTTTTGCTCCTTTACTTTTTATATCTTTCCTCTCTGATATCATATAAGAATCCCAGACAGATGATCTATTTCATGCTGTACGATCTGTGCCGTCCAGCCGGACAGCTTCTGCCGCTGCTTTTTCCAGGAAAAGTCATAATATTCAACTTCAATATCCTGATATCTGGTTGCCTTGCGAACCCCTTCAAGAGACAGACAGCCTTCTTCTGCTTCATATGGATTCCTCTTTGAAAGAATCACCGGATTAAACATGACTACATCAAGGATTCCTATGTTGGCGATAATAATATTTTTCTTTATGCCGATCATATTGGCAGCCATTCCCACACATTTTTCCCTGTTTGCCTGTAAGGTATCCATAAGATCACGCCCGATCTGCAGGTCTGCTTTTGTTGCAGGTTCTGATTTCTGAGACAAAAACATTGGATCCCGCATAATATTTCTAACCATTTCCAGTTTCCTCCATATATGAAAATCTACAGACCTTTCCGATATACCTGATTAATTGTTGCCTGTGCATGTTCCAGCTCTTTTTTCTGAATGATCGCATTGCGGTCACTTAAGATCGCCAGCATTTCATCCACAACATCTTCAGGGCGTGGATCCGTAATCCGATACAAATAGCCTAGCATTCTCGTCGCCGTATAATCAGTATTCAGCTGCTTATACGCAATTTCCCTGCAAAAATCCTCAGGATAACCTTTTTCTTTCAGAACATGATACAGTTCATCGTTTCTCGTCTTAGACATCAGTCACCTCCGTTTTACCGCTCACATCTATTTTTTTAACCTAAAAAGCTCTTCCCATGATTTCATTTTATCACAGAAGAGCTTTTCAGGCATTATGATATAAAAATTTTATAATTGTCCTTCGTTCACCAACACGGTATTATATATTTTTTTCATCCTTTTTTTATAAATTACCAGTAGATTTTTTCATATAAATGAACCTAGATTATTCACGGCACAGCCGTGAAAGTGGCTGAAAGCCGCATAGTTACTGTGTTTTAACTGAATATTGCTTTTCACCTATCAAGTGAATGAAA
>ONBN01000088.1 GCA_900316115.1 uncultured Eubacteriales bacterium | reverse complement strand
GACAGCTTTGTGGATGACAATACGCTGACTGTGAATATGACCAGACTTCGGAAAAAGCTGGAGGGGATCGGCCTTTCCGGTTTTATTATCACGAAAAAGGGAATGGGGTATATGGTATGAAAATGCTGGCAGAATACCTGAAGAAAAACAGGCGGATCCTTATATACGTGGCTTTTTTATGGATCAGCCAGGGAATCATCCTTTATCTGTATGATATCCCAATGGAAAACGTTTTGTATGTGGGAGCTATCTGGCTTTTGGGCACATTGGCCGCTTTTGGCTGGGGTTTTTACTCCTACAGAAAAAAGCTGGCTGTTCTTATTTATATGAGGGAAAACCTTAAGGAGGGACTGGCTGCCCTGCCACAGCCATCTGATCATGCGGAGGAAGTGTATCAGCAAATGCTGCAGGAACTGGCTGAGGACCGGAGAATTTCAGAGAACAACCAGAAAAAGCAGTTTGACCAGTTAAATGACTACTATACCATGTGGGTACATCAGATCAAAACACCGATTGCTGCAACCAGGCTGCTTCTCCAGGAGGACGGGAATCAGGAGGTGCTTGCAGAAATCTTCCGGATCGAGCAGTATGTGGAGATGGTGCTTGGCTATCTGCGGGTACAGGATATGGCGGCAGATATGGATTTTGTCACCTGTTCCCTGGACGGGATCATAAGGGATCAGATCCATAAATATGCAAGAAGCTTTATAAAGAAGAAAAATGCCCTGAAATACGATGGGGTGGATGAAAAGGTTCTTACAGACAAAAAGTGGCTTGGATTTGTGATCGGGCAGATTTTTTCCAATGCACTGAAGTATACGAAAAACGGAACCATATCTGTATATATGAGTGAAAGCCGCCCCCATACACTGGTGATCCAGGATACAGGGGAAGGGATCCGAAAGGAGGATCTGCCAAGGATTTTTGAAAAAGGTTTTACAGGACATAATGGGAGAAATGAGATTGGCGCTACTGGAATTGGACTGTATCTGTGTGCCAAGATCATGAAAAAACTGGATCATGGGATTTCGGTGGAATCTGAACCGGGACAGGGCACAAGAGTTTTTCTTTCCTTTGACCACAGAGTATTGGATATCTATTGAAAATGTGATATAATCAAACGGATTTCCTGGCAAAAATGTCGGATGAAAAGGAAAAGGAGAGAAAAATGAAATCATTAAAGAAAATCCTGTCAAATATTTTTATTGACGGATTAAGTGGTATGGCGCTGGGACTTTTTTCCACGCTGATCATCGGTACCATTCTGAAACAGATCGGGGACCTGATGGGCGGAACCTACGGCCATTACCTCAGTGCGTTTGCAGTGATCGCACAGAGACTTACAGGTGCAGGTATTGGTATCGGGGTGGCTTACAAGTTTAAAGAATCCACCTATGTACTTCTGTCTGCGGCGGCAGCGGGTATGATCGGTGCTTATGCTGCCAATATTCTGGCAGGTACATTTTTTTCTGAGCAGGGAGCGGTTGTGCTGTCCGGTCCCGGAGAGCCTTTAGGTGCTTTTATTGCTGCTTACGTAGGCATTATGATAGGACACCTGGTAGCAGGAAAGACGAAACTGGATCTTCTGATCACTCCTGCTGTTACCATTATATCCGGCGGCGCAGTGGGAATGCTGTTAGGACCTGGGATCTCCCAGTTCATGAGCTGGATCGGAGGAATGATCAACTGGGGAACCGAGCAGCAGCCCATTCTTATGGGAATCGTTGTTTCTGTTCTTATGGGTATGGCTCTTACACTGCCCATCAGTTCCGCAGCACTTGGTATTATCCTGGGACTGAACGGCGTGGCAGCAGGTGCGGCTACAATAGGATGCTGCTGTCAGATGATCGGCTTTGCAGTGACAAGCTTTAAGGATAACGGGGTAGGCGGCCTGTTTGCCCAGGGCGTAGGTACTTCCATGCTGCAGATCCCCAACATTGTACGCAGGCCGCTGATCTGGCTGCCGCCTACACTGGCTTCTGCAATTTTGGGACCCATTGCCATTATCGGGCCTTTTCATATGACCAATAATCCTACAGGCGCCGGGATGGGTACTTCCGGACTGGTAGGACAGATTATGACTTATCAGACTATGACTGCCACAGAAGAACCGGTGATGGTACTTATGAAAATCCTTGTTTTCCATTTCATTCTTCCGGCAGTGGTTTCTTATGTGATCTATCGTGGTATGAAAAACATGGGATATATCAAGGACGGCCAGATGAAGCTGCAGGTGTAATTCTTAATGAGAGATCTTTAATGATGCGGCGGATTCGCTTGTCAGACAAGACAGAAATGTGTTAGTATTTTAAAAGGCGGAGGAAAATTAAATACAGACTGCGGACATTAAACAAAAAGGAGATAGAAAATGAGAGGATTATATTCGTCCAAGACGAAAATAAGACATCAGATTTTCACCGAGATTGCCCGCATGGCATACGAGGAAGACGGGATTGAGAATCTGGAAAAACTTCCATACAAGATCATTCCGGGAGAAGTTGCCACATACAGGGACAGTATTTTCCTGGAGCGTGCAGTTGTAGGCGAACGTCTTCGTGTTGCCATGGGAATGTCCCTTAGGAGTATTTCGGAGCATGCCCCTATTTCACAGGGGGTAGAAGCAAGTGTGATCGAGGAAAAGTATTATGAGCCCCCGCTGATCAATGTAGTTAAATTTGCATGTAATTCCTGTGCTGAGAAGAAAGTGCTGGTAACAGAAGGGTGCCAGGGCTGTCTGGAGCATCCCTGCATGGAGGTCTGTCCCAAGAAGGCCATTTCCATGGTAAAGGGCCGTTCCCATATTGACCAGGAAAAATGTATTAAATGTGGTAAATGCGTCAGTGTTTGTCCATATAATGCAATCATCAAGCAGGAACGCCCCTGTGCTGCAGCTTGTGGAATGGGAGCGATCCATTCAGATCAATATGGAAGGGCAGAGATCGATCAGGATAAGTGTGTGTCCTGCGGAATGTGTCTGGTAAGCTGTCCATTTAGTGCCATTGTTGATAAGGGTCAGATATACCAGACCATTATGGCGATCAAAAGTGGTAATCCGGTATATGCCATTGTTGCACCGGCAGTTGCAGGCCAGTTTGAAGGGCTTAAGGATACAAAGATCCGGGAAGCCTTTAAAGCACTTGGGTTTAAGAATGTGCGGGAAGTAGCCGTTGGTGCAGATTTGTGTGCCATTGAAGAAGCCAAAGATTTCATAGAAGAAGTTCCTGCAAAGATTCCGTTTATGGGAACCTCCTGTTGTCCGGCCTGGTCTGTGATGGCAAAGAAAATGTTCCCAAAGCAGGCTGACTGTATTTCCATGGCATTGACACCGATGGTACTGACAGCAAGGCTGATCAAGCAGGAAGAGCCGGAGTGCAAGATCGTTTTCGTAGGTCCCTGTGCTGCCAAGAAGCTGGAAGCAAGCAGGAAATCCATTCGAAGCTATGTGGACTTTGTACTTACCTTTGAAGAGGTGGCTGGTATGTTTGATGCAAAAGGCGTAGATTTTGCATCTCTGCCTGAGGGAGAGCCTTTGGTTCGTGCCAGCGCAGATGGAAGGGGCTTTGCAGCCAGTGGCGGTGTGGCGGCAGCAGTTGTAAATGCCATCCACCGTATGGATCCTGACCGAACCGTAAAAACTGCCAGTGCAGATGGTCTTGCAAACTGCAAGAAAATGATGCAGCTGGCAAAAATGGGTAAATATGATGGATATCTTCTGGAAGGAATGGCCTGTCCGGGAGGATGTATTGCAGGTGCCGGAACGATCCAGTCTTTGAAAAAATCTGTAGCTGCTCTTCAGAAAATGCAGAAAGAAGCAACTTTTCAGGAATGCAGTGATACGGAGTTTGGAGAGAAGCTTTCATCCCTGGAAGAATTTCAGCTGTAATATCCGGAAACCAGATAGGTTTTGGATGTAGAGGAATCCGGAAAAGCGGATATTGACATGTGACTTTTGTTAGCGTATACTAACAAAAAGAAACGTGTGTCAGACCGTAAAGGTCTGTTAAGGAAAAGGAGGAAACATCCATGGGAACAGTGATCGTTGGAGCTGTTTTGGTTGTGATCGTAGGTCTGATCGTCCGCAGCATCATTAATGACAAGAAAAATGGCAAGGGATGCGGCGGAGACTGTGGGAACTGCGGCGGCTGCCATTAAGGATTTTTAAATAACTGAAGAGTGCAAAATACGATGATATATAGTTGCTGTGAACAGGGTGATCAGTAACTATATATTTTTTATATGACAATGATATGAACGATACATTTTACATTTTGATTATTGACAGGTATTATATCTGAAGAGCTTTGCAGGCTTTGGAAGGTTTCGGAACCTGTGATACAGGCCTGCATAAAACAAAAGAGGATGGAGATGTATTTTTCATGGAAACAAAACACCACGAACATCATCACCTGTTTACAGATGGTCCGGATGTGCAGATGTCCGAGGCTTTTGTAAACAGTGCATTCCTGGCTCTTTCAGGAGGATTCCAGGATGCGTACACCTACAATGTGAGAGACGAAGTTTTTTCAAATGCACAGACAGGAAATGTGGTGCTGCTCAGTCAGCATCTGCTTGCCG
>ONBN01000085.1 GCA_900316115.1 uncultured Eubacteriales bacterium | reverse complement strand
ATCTTTTTTAGAATTAAAAAGTTCCACCCTGTGGAATTTACTCCTACAAGGTGGAACTTACTCTTACAAAGTGGAATTAACTTTTACAATTGACCTTTATCACAGTCAAACCTTTATTTTACTCTTCAAAAGTCTCTTTCAGCTTATCCATAAAGCTCTTTTTCTTCTTTTCGCTCTTTTCAGAACTGTCCCCTTTTGCTTCAGCAGGACGATTCCCACAGGCTTCATCAAATCTGCGAAGCGCTTCCTTGGCTTCTTCATTCAGGCCTGTAGGTACCTGGACAACCAGGGTAACGTAATGATCCCCACGCACATTCTTATTTCTCAGGGAAGGAACACCCTTGCCCTTCAGGCGGATCCTTGTATCTGTCTGTGTGCCTGGCTTCACTGTATAAACCACATCTCCGTCTACAGTGCTGATCTTCACATCACCGCCCAGCGCTGCCTGTGCATAGGTAATCGGAGCTGTGGAAAAAATATTCATGTCCTGTCTCTGGAAAATAGGATGACGAGCCACATTTACTTCAACAAGAAGATCTCCTCTTGGTCCTCCGTTTACTCCCGGCTCACCTTTCTCACGGATCCGGATACTCTGACCATTATCAATACCTGCAGGTACAGATACCTGGATCTTCTTCCTGCCGGAAGTATAGCCTGTGCCCCGGCAGGCGGAACATTTTTCTTTAATGATCTTTCCGGTTCCATGGCAGTCCGGACAGGTCTGTACATTACGCACCATACCAAACATGGACTGCTGGGTATAAACGATTTGGCCTTCCCCGTTACATCTTGGACATGTAACCGGAGATGTACCCGGCTTGGCTCCTGTGCCGTGACAGGTGGTGCATTCATCCTTTAATGTGACCTCCAGTTCTTTATCACATCCGAAAACTGCTTCTTCAAATGTAATATTGATCCTTGCACGGAGATTGGCTCCCTTTGTAGGTCCGTTATTCGGTCTTCTCCTGCTGCCGCCAAACAGATCGCCAAATATGTCGCCAAAAATATCGCCCATATCTGAACCAGAGAAATCAAATCCGCCGAATCCACCGGCTCCACCACCGCCGCCATTTTCAAAGGCTGCATGCCCGAACTGATCATACTGCTTTCTTTTTGCAGGATCACTGAGCACACTGTAGGCTTCTGTGGCTTCTTTAAACTTTGCCTCAGCTTCTTTATCTCCCGGGTTCACGTCCGGATGATACTTCTTGGCTAACTGTCGATATGCTTTTTTCAGTGTTGCATCATCTGCATTCTTGTCAACACCAAGAACCTCGTAGTAATCTCTTTTATCAGCCATAATCTCTTTTCCCTAATATAATTATTTAGAACCTTAACATCGGCTGCCACTTCTAATTCAAAGCAGCAGCCGTTCTTATAGTCACTCTATTTATGCTGCCATCTGTGCTTTTCAAAACAGACAGCTGCTATTTTACACCTCTTTGTAGTCAGCGTCAACTACATCATCACCGTATCCGGCTTCGTTGCTGCCAGCAGCTCCACCCTGGGAAGCACCGCCCATATCCGGGCCTGCTCCTGTGGCTCCGCCCTGTGGATTCTGTGCTTCATACATCTTAGCGAAAAGCTTCTGAGCACTCTCCATCATCTTCTCCTGTGCTGCTTTGATATCAGCAACCTGAGAATCTGTAAGCTCTTCCGGATTTGTGCATTTTGCAAGGATGTCTTTCAGTGCATTCAGGTCAGCCTCAACAGCAGCCTTATCATTTGCATCGATCTTATCTCCTGCTTCTTTCAGTGCATTCTCAACCTGGAATACCATAGAATCTGCATTGTTCTTTGTATCAATTGCCTCTTTACGTTTCTTATCCTGTGCCTCAAACTCAGCAGCTTCTTTTACTGCCTTGTCGATCTCAGACTCAGACATATTGGATCCAGCAGTAATTGTAATGTGCTGCTCTTTGCCTGTACCAAGGTCTTTTGCAGATACATTTACGATACCGTTGGCATCAATATCAAATGTAACCTCGATCTGCGGAACACCACGACGTGCTGGCGGGATACCATCCAGACGGAACTGTCCAAGGGATTTGTTGTCTTTCGCAAACTGACGCTCACCCTGTACTACGTTGATATCTACAGCTGTCTGATTGTCTGCTGCTGTGGAGAAAATCTGGCTCTTCTTTGTAGGAATGGTTGTATTTCTCTCGATCAGTCTTGTAGCGATACCGCCCATTGTCTCGATAGAAAGTGACAGCGGAGTAACATCCAGAAGAAGGATATCACCTGCGCCTGCCTCACCAGCAAGCTTACCACCCTGTACAGAAGCACCAAGTGCAACACACTCATCCGGGTTAAGGGATTTGCTTGGCTCTTTGCCTGTCAGCTGACGAACCTTATCCTGAACAGCCGGGATACGTGTAGAACCACCAACCAGAAGTACCTGGCCCAGTTCAGATGCTGTAAGGCCTGCATCAGAAAGTGCACGGCGAACCGGCTCTGCAGTCTTCTCAACCAGATCATGTGTCAGCTCATCGAATTTAGCTCTTGTAAGGTTCATATCGAAATGCTTCGGGCCTTCTGCTGTAGCTGTGATGAATGGCAGGTTGATGTTTGTTGTTGTTGCGGAAGAAAGCTCTTTCTTTGCTTTCTCAGCTGCTTCTTTCAGTCTCTGAAGTGCCATCTTATCATTACTTAAATCAACACCCTCGTTCTTCTTGAACTCGGAAAGCATATAATCTGTGATTCTCTGGTCGAAGTCATCACCACCAAGACGGTTGTTACCAGCTGTGGAAAGAACCTCGATAACTCCATCACCGATCTCAATGATGGAAACATCGAATGTACCACCACCAAGGTCATATACCATAATCTTCTGCTCTTTTTCATTGTCAAGACCATAAGCAAGGGCTGCTGCTGTAGGCTCGTTGATGATACGTTTTACATCAAGACCTGCGATCTTACCAGCATCTTTTGTAGCCTGACGCTGTGCATCATTGAAATATGCCGGAACTGTGATAACTGCTTCTGTTACAGACTCTCCTAAATATCCTTCTGCATCTTTTTTGAGTTTCTGAAGGATCATAGCGGAGATCTCCTGTGGAGAATATTTCTTACCGTCAATATTTACACGGTAATCTGTACCCATCTCCCTCTTGATAGAGGAGATTGTCTTCTCTGCGTTTGTTACAGCCTGACGTTTTGCAGGCTCACCTACCAGACGCTCACCGGTCTTTGTAAATGCAACAACAGACGGTGTTGTTCTGGATCCTTCTGTATTTGCGATAACGGTAGGTTTTCCACCTTCCATAACTGCTACACAACTGTTTGTAGTACCTAAGTCAATACCAATAATCTTACTCATGATAATTCCCTCCTGATTAATTTGCAACTTTAACCATACTGTGTCTTACAACAAAATCTTTATAGGTATATCCCTTCTGGAATACTTCTACCACTTCATTTGTACCTGCATTTTCATCTTCCACATGCATCACTGCATTGTGAAGATTCGGGTCAAACTCTTTGCCTTTGGCTTCGATCTCCTTGACGCCCATCTCGTCAAGAGCGGTCATCAACTGCTTGTAGATCATCTTCATGCCATCTGCAAATGCGTCATCCTCCGGAGCCTGTGCAAGGCCTCGCTCAAAATTATCAACAACGGGAAGGATCTTTTCAACAATATCCCTTGCCCCGATCACATACATGCTGGCTTTTTCTTTTTCCGTTCTTTTACGGAAATTATCGAACTCAGCCATATTTCTTTTTAAGCGGTCGGTAAGCTCTTCCACCTGCTGTTCAAATTTATCTTTTTTCTTTTTTCCGAAGAAAGAAGTCTTTGTCTTTTCTTCCGGTTTGGCTGCCTCTGGCTCTTTCTCAGCCTTCTTTTCAGACTCTTCTTCTGGAGCCTGCATCTCTTCCTCTTTGGAAGCTTCCTGGCTGTCTGATTCTTTTGCCTCGGCCTCTTCTTCGCTGCCGTCAGTCACCGGAATCTCAACTGTCTCTTCTGCTTCTTCGGTCTCTTTCTTTATATCTGACACGCTGTCAACCGCCTTTCTATGTTTTCTTATTTACTGCTTCATCAAGATGAACCTTCAGCTTCTTCAAGCTGTCCACAACATTCTCATAATCCATACGCTTTGGTCCGATGATACCGATGGTTCCATGCATCCCATTGCCCAGCTCATAAGTAGCAGTCACAACACTGCAGTCCTTCATGGTCTGGATGGGAACCTCATCACCGATGTACACCTGAACTCCTGTGCTTTCCTTGTCCTCCATGCTCTCACGGACCATATCTGCCAATTCCTTCTTATCCTCGAAAGTGGAGATCAGTTCGCTTGCCTTGGACTTGTCAGCCAGCTCCGGATATTTGAAAATATTGGTGGTTCCTGATGTATATACTTCCAGATCTTCCTCATCCACCTGAATAGTGGCTGCCACTGCATCAAGTACGGTAGCTACCACACCACTGTGGGTCCCTGCCTGCTCCTTCAGTCTGGCGATCATGCCAAGATTGATGTCCTGGATAGGAACTCCGTTCAGGTTGGTATTCAGAAGAAGGTTTAATTTCAGGATCGTCTGGTCATCCATCTCTTCTTCCAGATCAATGATCTGATTGCGGATCACATTGCCCTCACAGACAACAACTGCGATCAGCTGGTGCTCACTGACTCTGGACAGCTGAATGAACTTCAGCCGGCTGCCACTGTACTGGGGAACCGTGATCATGGTGGCGTAATTGGTATTGGCTGCAAGAACCTTGGCAACCTTCTTTAATACCTTATCCATCTTATCCGTGTTCTCAATCATCATCTCACGGATCTCTGCGATCTCTGATTCCTTTTCCCTGGTCAGTTCATCTACATAGAGACGATAACCTTTATCAGATGGGATCCTTCCTGCAGATGTATGCGGCTGTACGATATATCCCATATCGGTCAGGTCTGACATCTCATTCCGGATGGTTGCTGAACTTACATTCAGATCTGGATATTTGGAAATTGTCCTGGAACCAACCGGCTCACCTGTTTCCATGTATGTTTTGATGATTGCTTTCAGTATTTTCTTTTTGCGCTCATCTAATACGTCATCCATGAATGTTTGCTCCTTTCTCCATCTGCTCTGTTAGCACTCAACATAATGGAGTGCTAACATCTATGGTCTTAAGATACACCTGTTGTAAAAGTTTGTCAATATTTTTTACAAAAAAATTTGGTGATGATTTTTCCTGATTGAGAAATCAGTACAAACGGCTTATAATACAATCATATAATTAACTAAAACTTCCCACACCGATACGGTGTGTTGAACCTTGAAAATTCAATATTTCAGCCAATAAAAAAGGCATAAACTTGTTCCGTTTGGTATA
>ONBN01000084.1 GCA_900316115.1 uncultured Eubacteriales bacterium | reverse complement strand
GGTGATCTTACGTGGGTCAATGTTCAGTGCATTTCCCTGGAAAATATGGTTGTCGATCATTGCTGCAAGCAGGTTGTTTGCTGCGCCGATGGCATGGAAATCACCTGTAAAGTGAAGGTTGATATCTTCCATAGGAACTACCTGTGCATATCCGCCGCCTGCTGCGCCGCCTTTAACGCCAAATACCGGTCCAAGGGATGGCTCACGAAGAGCTACCATAACTTTTTTGCCCATTTTCTGCATAGCATCAGCCAGACCAACCGTTGTAGTTGTTTTACCCTCACCAGCAGGTGTTGGGTTGATGGCTGTCATAAGGATCAGCTTTCCATCCTGTTTGTCTGTTTCTTTTAAAAGGTTGTAGTCGATTTTTGCCTTATATTTTCCATACTGCTCCAGGTATTTGTCCTCAATCCCTGCTTTTTCTGCGATCTCAGTGATCGGCTTCATTTCGCATTCCTGTGCGATTTCAATGTCAGTTTTGAATCCCATTGAATTACCTCCTTTTTATACGCTCCGCTTTCCTTTTTGGAACGCCTCCGCATAGATTTGTAATTTATTAAAACAGGATCACCCGTCTTAATCAAGCAACTTTCAAAAACGCTTTCAGAGAACCAATGATCACATCACCCATTACTGCCATGTCCTCTGCTGCAAAAGATACCGGGAAATTATCCGAAAACAGGATCTGGGAAGAGGGAGGGAATTCCTCATCCCCTTCCCACAGGATCATACGGATCTGATAGCCTGGATAAATAGACACTTCATAGGCAATATCGCCATATTTCACAGGCTCTGCATGGATATGCTCCATGATCTTCTTAAAATCACCGATCCTGTTCCCATAAGTAAATGCAAGCCTTTTGATACATCTGCCGTCAAACTGACGGAGATAAACCTCTCCCCAGGGCATTTCCCTGTAGGTCTTAAAACTGCCGGAACCACAGGACTTCATGCCATTGAGAAGGAAACGGATGGTAAGGATCTTTGCATAGATCATCTCTTCCAGAGGATAAAATCCCCTGTCATCCTCCTCATGGCTTACCTGGAAATCCGGATATGTAATATAATATACAGTACCAAGGAACGTCAAGGTAAAGCTTCTGCTCTCCTGGTCATAGGGAATCTCCAGTTTCTTGCTGAGTACCTGGGGATCTGCCTGTCTGTACTGCTCCAGATAATGCTCCCAGGGCATCCGCTCCTTGCTGTCCTTTTCGTAGTTTAAATCTTCAATGGTAAATGGCATTTTGCCCTCCGTTTAATTCTTACTTTCTGTTCTGCAGATCCTTCATAACATCAGGGAACATTCCCGTATCTGTATGAGGGATAAAGCAGGCTCCTACAAATTCATCCATATAAGTTGGAACTGTGGAAAGCTCCATATATGTCATGTTGGAAGCCAGTTCATAGGTCTTTTTCTCAGCTGCAGTGGAAAGCAGCATCAGATAAGCACCTGTCAGTGAAGAGTTACCGATATAGTGGAATTTCTCCAGAGGAATATCCGGGAACATACCGATATTAACTGCATTACGCATGTTGATCCCGCTTCCAATACCACCGGCAACATATACATCGTCGATCATGGATACATCAAAGTCAAGGGAACTGAGCATGGTACGGATTGCTGAGAAAATAGCTCCTTTGGCGCGGATAAAGTTGTCAATATCCACCTCTGTGATCTCCACATCCTTAACAGATCCGGCCTCTTCTTCAAAGGCGATCACATAGCTGCCCATTCCGTATTTGTCATGCCTGATCCTCTTACCCTCACGGACAAACTTGCCCTTCGGATTGATAATTCCACACATAAACAGTTCACTGATCACATCAATGATACCGGAACCGCAAAGTCCTACAGGCTTTGTGCCAGGATCCCCTACAATCGTGTAGGAAGGCTCCATGGTTTCTTTGTCAATGGTACAGGCTTCAATAGCCCCGTCTGTAGCACGCATACCGCAGCTGATATCACCGCCCTCAAAGGCAGGTCCTGCGGAACATGCACAGCTCATCATAAAGTCGGAGTTTCCAAATACAAGCTCTCCATTGGTACCAAGGTCAATAAACAGAGAAAATTCCGGTCTGTTCCAGATCATACTTACCAGTGTACCGGCTGTAATATCTCCTCCAACATAGCTTCCGATATTTGGCGCAATAATAATATGTGCGTCTTTATTAACTGCAATCCCCAGATCAGAAGCAAACAGGGAATTGGTTTTGTAAAATGCAGGAATATAAGGCTCCATACGGACAGGATCTGCATTCACTCCTGCAAAAAGATGATTCATAGTTGTATTGGATGCTACGCACATCCGATAGATCTGACTTGCACGAAGCCCGGAACTTTTGCACATCTCTGCGATCATTGGATTAATGGTTTCCTTGATGATGGCATCCTGAAGCTTCTTCTTTCCACCCGGCTTCTGCTGCTCAATAATACGGTTGATCACATCCGCTCCAAAACGGATCTGTCCATTACCTGAGGATGCCTTTGCAAGGATCTCTCCTGTTTCCATATTGATCAGTACACCGGATACTGTGGTTGTACCTATATCAATGGCAAGTCCGCCGATGACCACCTTCTCATCCATGCCATAGATATCATATACAAACAGATCACTTGGTGTTGTACGGACTACACATTTCACCTTGAAATGATTGTCACGCAGCACATCCGGAAGCTTCCGCAGTACTGCATAAGGGATCCGTACCTGTTTCAGATTCATATATTTTTTTAATGCCCTGGTAAGTCTTTCATTGTCTGGCATGGTATCCTCAAGACTGGGCTCATCCATGGACACTTCGATCACATCCAGACTATTTCTCAATTCAATTCCTGTAAGTTCAACATCTTCTTTCGCTCTTTCAAAAATAGCGATTTCTTCCTTTGAGCTTAGGTCAGCAACCTTCATCCTGCTTTTATATGCAGATGCAATATCAGGCACCAGAACAGTTACATCCCCAATGATCTTACTAACACAGGCAAGCCTCCATCCAAGATCATACTCTTCATCACTGATATGTAATGTCTTTTTACTGTCAAGTTCTCCCTCTTTTAACTGTACCCGGCATTTGCCGCAGGAGGCATTTCCGGAACATGGTGCGTCGATGGCCACATTAGTATCTCTGGCAATCTCAAGTAAATTATCCCCCGCATTGGCATACGCTTCTACCACACTGCCATCTTCAAATGCAAATGTTATTTTAAACATCCGGCAACCACCTTTCTCGAAAAAAAGGGCTGAGGCCGAAGCCCCAGCCCCTGTTATTTCTGTATTTAGATCTCAGGACTGTAGATTACAGTTCAAGATAAGAATCTGCATACAGGGTGTTGCCCTTGAATACGTCACAGGATTTAATTGTTTCCATCAGACGAAGGTCATTCGGGTTTACGATAGCGGAAGTTAATCCCTGCATCATAGCCATGGCTACCAGTGCAGAATCCATGATCGGACGGATGTTCTTCGGCATACCGTTACTGTTGTTGGACAGACCGCCTGTAGAATTCAGTCCCATATCGGAGAACATCTTAATAGCTTCCAGAACTTCCATCTGTTTGTCCTGCATACCTTTTACTACCAGGAACAGAGGATCGAACCACAGATCTGTAGGCTCCATACCATGCTCCATACCTCTCTCAAGAAGCATCTGGCAGTACATCATACGCTCGTCATTGTCTTTTGCGATACCCTCGCCATTGCAAAGAGCGATAACGATTGCATCGTTAGCAGCTGCAAGGTCGATGTTCTCAATTCTTCCTGCTGCATCAGCAGAGTTTACGATCGGTTTTCCTTTACTTCTGTTGTATACGGAAATACCAGCCTCGATAGCTTTCTTGTTGGAAGTATCAAGTGCAAGCGGAACATTGTCAAAGTTCTCCTGAAGAAGCTTTACAGCCCATTTCATCAGGTCTTCGCCATCGTTCTCAGCAGGTCCGATGTTTACATCAAGATATACAGCACCAGCATCCAGCTGCTGTTTTGCTCTTTTTAAGATCGGCTCAGGATCTCTCTCTGTAAACGCCTTATTTACGATGGGAGCTGTGGTGGAAAGTCTCTCACCAATAGTAACAAATTTTGCCATTGTATTGTTCTCCTTTACATTATTAATCTCTACAGTACACAGCCTTAAGCTTCAAGGTCTTTTAAGAACTTAACAAGCTGAACAGCTTCTCTTGGTCCTACGATGATCTCCCATCCCGGAAGTTTGGACTCAAGATCTCCCTTAAGGACAGCTACCTTACCAGGAATAACAAGTTTTCTGCATTTAACCTTTGGTTCAACATTCTCTTTGATGAACTGAGAAATGCTGTTACCGGAGAATTTACCTGCTGCCCAGGATGTAAGTACGGATAATCCGCCTGCATCATTGATCACAAGGTTAAGCGGAACGCCTGAACGCTCCAGTTCTCCGGATACCAGGAAGTATGTAAGAGCGAAGTCTACAGTTGTAACAACGATAGAGTTCTCATCTCCGCCATTCATCGGATAGATGCCTGGCTCAACTTTCATTGGCTTCTGCGGGTCAGTAAATACGTTCTGACGCAGACCATACAGAGGAAGTGCTTCTGCATAAGTCATACGCTCCATAACGATGATGGAACCGTATTTCATGGTGAATACAGCTGCCAGAGCTGCCTGCAGATGGTAATCTCCGCCTGCGATCTTTGCAAGATTTACGATAGACGGATAACCAAAGGTTCTGTCCTGATCTTTCAGTGCTGCACGACGAACCTGTACAGCGTTTCCGAAAGTCTCTTTTATGTCAGCGCCTGTTACATCCAGTACAAGATTCTTGTTGCCAAGCTTCTCGATAGCTGCTGTTGTATCATATAACTCATTAAGGTCTTTGCCTGAAACTCCAAGTACAACGCCAGCTGCTGTTGCAACTGCATTCATTGCCTCGTAGTTGGAAGCATTTGCACCGTTTAATACCGGTTTGCTGTCCTTGCATACTTCAAGGGCTGCTTTAGCGATCTCTGGATCTGTACATCCCAGAACCAGAGTTCTTCCAAGACCTGCTGCTTTCTGAACCAGTGCAGTATAAGCTGCTGCATCTGCGCCTTCATGGCAGTTCACGTATACGACTTCAGCGTACATTCTCTCACCGATACGGTCATAATCAACCTTCGGGATCTCAGCCAGTTTAGCTTCTACAGTAGCATCATCCATGCCTGTGCAAAGCTCTACAGCATATCTGGTCTTGTTTACAAATGTTTTCTCATGTCTGAATAAAACGGTCTCGCCGCCAAGTGTAAGCTCTTCTGCGCCTGTACCGATCTTGATGGTTTTCATTGGCGGTGCGGTAGCCTCAGACAGAGATGCCAGTGCTTCCTCAGACATATGAGGACACTGCTCTATTTTCATTGCGCCCTGTGCAACTTTCATGGAGAAAGCCATACATGTCGGGCATCCACATTCCTTACAGTTTTTCTTTGGTGTTAATTTAAAGATCTGAATACCATTCAGTGCCATATCTTTTCTTCCTCCTAACTATTACACAAGTGCTTTGATCATTTTGGCGATGGTAGCCACAGACTGAGGATGTCTCAGTATTACCGCATCAGAACCTGCTGCCAGGTCTGCTGCTGCTGTCATAACTTCCATATC
>ONBN01000070.1 GCA_900316115.1 uncultured Eubacteriales bacterium | reverse complement strand
AAAAAGTTAAGGCTTAACTTTTTTGACAGAATAAATTTTTACTCTAATTATCTCAAAATAATGAGGATGTTCCTAGAGTACATGCTATGGAGCGTTTACATTAATTCGAATACTGATGGCAGTTATACTCTTATTGAGGGAACAGAGTATAATTGGAATGTAGAAAATGTAGAAAACTATAAGAGTTCTTATGACAATGTTTTCAAAGTAACAAAGGACGAAGAAATCCTTATCCAGCTGACCAAGGAGATTTCCACATATAAAGTCGCCTTCCAGCCAACATATCAGGGACAGGCGATCGGCAATGCTACAGTTACCGTAACATATGAGGAAGAGGATGACTGGGATGATCGCACATATCCTGTAAAAGTAACACCTGCTGGTGGTATTTACAGTCTGAAAAAGGGTGTTGAGTATACCTATACAGTAAAAGCAGATGGTTATAAGGATGCAACAGGTACATATACACCTTCCGGAAATCAGGTGGAGATCACATATCCGGTTCAAATGCAGAAGGATGTGGTAATTGATCCGGCTGATCAGGCTAAGGTTGATGCTGCAGTTGCACAGTTTGATAAAGAACTTGGTGCTATGAGACCAAGTTATGATAAATACAAAAATATCAATGCATATATTGAAGATAAGATTTCCTCTTACACTATTGATACAGAGAGCATTAAGGTATATGTAAAATCATCTGAAAATACAGATAGAATCGGACTGGATGGAGCAATTCATTATCTTACTTCCCAGACACCAGCTTCCAATAGGGTCAACAGTGAGACTTTGGATGTTGTGTTTACATTTGAACTGAATGGAGCACAGGCAGATTCCGGCTCTACAAGGGTAACTGTTGGATGGGACAGAGAGTATTTCAGCAGCAAGATGGCAGAGGAAAAAGACAGCCTTACCTGGGATATGATCAAGGGAAGCAATGCTTCCCAGACAGAGGTTGAGTCTGAGCTTTCTCTTCCGCAGATGATGGCAGACAGTGCAGTTTATGCATGGTCACAGATCACCTGGACATCTTCAGATCCTACAGTGATCAGTGTTGAAGATGGAAGCAGCACTGGATTAACTACACCAAAGAGAGGTGTGATCCATGCGCCTGCAAAGGATACAGAAGTTACAATTACAGCTACTTTTAATGCAAATGATACCATTCTTAATCCCTACTGTGGAGAAACAGTAAATGCTTTTACAAGCTGCTCAAAGGACTTTACAGTTATTGTAAAAGGAACAAACATTGCACCTCCAACAGAGGAAGAGCTTCTGGCAATTCTTGACAAATATTATACTGCAGATCAGTTTACAGATTTTGTAAATAAAAACGAAGTTGTTGACCTTAACAATTGTCAGGCTGATTTCCAGTTGCCAAGATATACCAGAATTGAAGATGAAAACGGTGATTATGTATTCAAAAATGGTGAAATTACTGTAACCTCCGAAAATGAAGCGGTCACAATCAATGCCTACCATGCATATGTAGATGGATTCTATACCAGGGATATTACAGGTGATCTTGTAATTACATTTACAAGGGAAAATGTAACAGCTGTAAAGAGATTCCCGATAACTGTGAAGCCTCTTGATGCAAGTGTTCTTGCTGATGAGCTTGCAATGATGGAGCAGGCAAAGCTTCATTACTTTGATGGTATTAATGATGGAAGATATACAGATAAGGATTCTATCACAGGAAATCTTCATCCATTCCAGGATATGATTCTGGATGAAAGTGGAAATCCAAAATGGATCTACAACTATAATGACAGAACAGGAAAAGGTATCATTGTAGATGATTTCTTTGATGATACATGGATCATGGAAGGTGCCGGATATAACCACTTCAAATCTTCCAACCAGAGATATATCAATCATGAGACACTGAATGTTTATCCGGGAGAGACAGATACAGAGATTACCATTTCTTCTCTTCTCAGCAGTGAGCGTTATGGTGTATTTGCAAAGAAACATCCGGATAATGAGGCGCTGCAGAAGCTTTACAGACAGCCTGTATCCGTTACAGTTACTGTAGTAGGTACCAAACCGGCAGCAGAAGGTCTGGCAGATCTGATCCAGAGCACACAGGAAACACTGGATGCTATGGTAGAAGGACAGGAGCCGGGTCAGTATCCGGTAGGAACAAAGGCTAAACTCCAGCAGGTTCTGGATGCTGCAAAAGCAACTCAGGTAAAAGAAAATGTAACAGAAGAAGAGATCCGTCAGGCAATCCGTGAACTGAAAGCAGCTGCTGCAGAGGCACAGGATGCTCAGAATGTTGTAAATGCAGCGATCACAGTAAAGATCAATCAGACAGCTAACCAGCCGGGACAGCTTCTTTCCATGACAGTAACTGCAGATACTGCTAAGTCCTATGGTTACGAAAAACCGGAAGAAATGCAGAATAAAGTTACGGTAGTAGATGTTCTTTATGCAATCCATAAAGAATTATACGGAGCGGATTTTGAGAATGATCCGGGAAGATATCTGTCTGTAGACAATACAGGTAAGATCAATACAATCTTCAAGATCCAGACGGCTAATGTTTCTTATATGATCAATGATAAGATTCCGATGGATGCAAGTGAAAATTATACTGTTGCATATAACAGCGTAGTAAATACCGGTGATCAGTTCAGTGTTTATTTATATGCAGATACAACTGGATGGTCTGATAAATATCTTTTCTTCCAGGATGTTCCGTCTTCAATAGATGCCGGAAAAGAATTTGCTGTAACACTGAAGACCTATGGATATGACAGTAACTGGAATCAGATAGAACTGCTGGTTGCAGGAAGTACACTTACTCTGGAAAACAAAGCAACCGGTGAAAAGACACAGGTTGTGACAGATGAAAACGGATCAGCAGTACTTAAAGCAGAAAAAGCTGGTTCCTACAGACTTTATGTATCCGATGCATCGTATAACTACTATGTAGTAGCTATGACAGACATTGAGGTAAAAGCAGTCGAAGAGCCTGTAACACCTACACCAACACCTACAGAGACACCAAAGCCAACTGTAACACCGGTACCAAATCCAACAGAGGCTCCTCAGCCCACAAAAGCACCTGCGAAACGTGGACAGGCATTTGTTGCCAAAGCAAAAGCAGCTAAAACATCAGTAGCTGTCAGCTGGACAAAGGTTAATGGCGCTGAGAATTACAAGATTTATGGTGCAAAGAATAACGGTAAGGTGAAACTTCTGAAAACTGTATCCGGATCAACCAGATCCTGGACACAGAAGAAGCTGAAAAAAGGAACTACCTACAAGTATTATGTAGCAGCTTTTGACAGCTACGGAAGAATTACCAAGTCAGCAGTGATCTATACAAATACAACCGGCGGAAAGAAAGCAGACATTACAAAAGTGACTGTAAACAAGAACGCCTTCACATTAAAGAAAGGCAAAACCGCTACGGTCAAAGCAAAAGCCATTGCTTCCAAGGGTACCTTCAAAAAGTATACCAGCAATATTCGCTATGTATCTACCAACACTTCTGTTGCAACAGTAAGCAAGAAGGGCGTGATCAAAGCGAAGGCAAAGGGCAGCTGCTATGTTTACTGCTACGCGCAGAACGGACTTTACAAGAAAGTTAAGGTTACTGTAAAATAAAGCCTGCCTGATAAGCACATCAGAAGCAGGTCAGAAACTGCAGCATTATAAAAATAAAGAGGATGAGATAACTGAGAGATTGGTTGTCTCATCTTTTTTTACCGCATTCGGAAAAGCATGGTTGATTTTATTGTATGAAAAGGATATAATATGAGTAGAATATTACTATCAGGGAAGAGACTAGGGGGGTGTCGTTATGAATATTCGTCCATCTGCAGCGATTCGCCAGAATTATAACGAAATTGCCGATATGTGCAGAAAAACCGCAGAGCCGGTTTTCCTTACCAAAAATGGTGAGGGGGATTTGGTTGTTATGGACATTGCAACATACAACCGTAGGGAAAAAATGCTAAAGCTCCGCGAAGAATTGCTTGCCGTTGAGGAAGAAAGGATGCGTGGAAGCAAAGGTTATTCTGTTGAAGAAGTTACCGCAATGATGCGTAATGCAATCAAGGAGGCGGGTCATGGGACAGCAAAATAAATATCGTGTGATCGTATCAGAACGCGCAACACAGATGCTTGTTTCTCATGCTGCATTTCTGGCACAGGTTAGTCCGGAAGCGGCAGAACGATTGACCTCTGAATTTGAAAAGACTGCAAATTCCTTGACGATAATGCCTCAGAGATGCCCATGGCTTACAGGGGAATATATCCCCAGAAATGTTTACCGTTTTATTCTGTTTGAAAAACGCTATATGCTGATTTTCCAGATAATAGATAATATCGTTTATGCAGACTATGTGGTGGATTGCAGGCAGGATTACAGTTGGCTTATCAGATAACAGGTAAATAGACAAAACAAAAACGTCACTTCCTAAAAGGAGTGGCGTTTTTGCTCTGAAGAAGATATATTATTTACAGGAAATCACCTCATAGTATATGCAGATATTATTTAAAAAAGGTTTCCAATTCCGGTAGATACCAGGAAGAGGATCAGCATTACTACAGGCACTACAAAGCGGATCATAAAGCTGTACAGGCGGGCACGGCCAAAGTGCTCACCGTTCCGCTCTACTTCGTTGATAATGAATTTGGGGCCGATCACCCAGCCCACCAGGATGCTGGTAAGGAAGGAGATAAATGGCATCAGGAAGCTGTTACTGATATAATCCATTACATCCAGCAGCTGTGCTGTAGTACCGTTTGGAAGAGGCAGCTCAAAGTACAGCACATTATATCCAAGACAGATCAGAACCGCAGTGATAAGGGAATAGATCCCGATAATGCTGCACATCTGTTTACGTGTTTTGTGGAAGATCTCCATACAGTTAGCAACAAGGGTTTCCATAACAGACACGCAGGAAGTAAGTGCTGCAAAGCCCATCATCAGGAAGAAGGCAATAGCTGTCACTTTTCCTACAGGACCCATGGCTTCAAAAACCTTAGGCAGGGAGATAAAGATCAGGCTTGGGCCGGAAGCCATACCCTCTGTGCCAAGGAAAACAAACACTGCCGGGATGATCATCATGCCTGCCAGGAAAGCTACGCCTGTGTCAAATATCTCGATCTGATTAATAGATTTATTCAGGTTTACATCATCCTTTACATAAGAGCCATAAGTGACCATGATTCCCATGGATACACTTAAAGAAAAGAATAACTGGCTCATGGCATCCAGAAGGATTTCAAGGAAACGCTTTACAGTCAGGCCGGAAAAATCAGGATACAGGTAAATCCATAATCCCTGAAGACCTGTACGTACTGTGCCGTCTGTATCTTTTTTGGAAAGAGTCAGGGAAAAGATGGCAATGGCAAGGATCAGAAGGATCAGTCCTGGCATGATAAAGCGGGAAAATTTTTCGATTCCTTTTTCTACACCACGGTATACGATCCAGGCGGTCAGTGCCAGAAATACAAGCATAAATACAATAGGTGAAACCTTGGATGTAATAAATGATGTAAAATAGCTGTCCTGGGAAAGGGCAGATCCATCGGAAATAATATATGTGCAGAAATACTTGGTGATCCAGCCGCCAATCACGGAATAATAGGTCATGATCAGGGCAGGTACAAGGAATGTAAGGTACCCAAGGAATTTCCACTTGGGATGCAGGGTGCCAAATGCTTTCAGTGCATTCTGTTTGGTATGTCTTCCAATGGCAATGTCTGTGGTAAGTAATACAAAGCCAAAAGTGAGCACAAGCACAAGATAGACGATCAGGAAAAGTCCACCGCCGTCTTTGGCACAAAGATAGGGAAAACGCCAGATATTCCCTACGCCTACCGCACTTCCGGCAGCTGCCAGGACGAAGCCGATAGAATTACTGAAGCTGCTCCTTTTCTCTTTCATGGATAGTTACCTCAATTCATATTCTTTTATAAAATGACTGCATCGGCAGACATTTATGTTTGATTTTCATTTTAATATACAGAGAATAAAATGCAAATCAAGTAAATTTCCTAAAAAGAAACTTTTCTTCAAAAAATTTCCTGAAACATTACATTTTAGCTGAATATATGGTATAATGGATACATCCGGAAAACAGAAAGTGTTTTCTGGATATTTTTGTGAAACAATGTGGATGGGAAGGATAAAAGATGGTAAGTGACATAAACAGACATGTGGGGCAGAGGATGCGGAAATACAGGCTTGCAGCAGGGATGACACTGCAGAAGCTTTCAGAAGAGATCCATAAAAGCAGAGCCACTGTATGTAAATACGAGAATGGGGAAATATCCATTGATATTGCCACTATGTATGAGATATGTCAGGCGCTTCAGATCTCAGTAGGGAAGTTGACCGGTTTTGAGGATTTTTCCGTAAGCAGCAGGGAAAAAGAACTGGTTTCTTCTTTTCAGGTACGGAAAAGCCCATTTTTCCAGGCTGACAGGCTGTATTTTTATTTTTATGACGGGCGTTATAACCGTATGAAAGATGGGATCATTGATATACATCAAAGTGAGGAGAAGTCTGGAAGCTGTCCGGCTACATTTTCCATCTGTTCTGTAACCGGCAATGGCAGAAGCAGTGAGATGTATTACACCGGCAATGTGCTGTACAGCGATATGCTGATCCGTTTTTCTTTCGTGAACCAGTGTAATCCTTTGGAAGAGGATCTTTTGTATATTTTTAATCCACTGGAATTTCGTACACTGACGGATGGACTTTTATGTGGGATTTCCAGTGCAGACCTTATGCCCTGTGCATTTAAGTGCTTGGTTTCGTTGGAACAGATGGAGCTTACAGAGGAACTGCGGCAAAGGCTTTTATTTACAAAAGAAGATATCCGCCGCTGGAAAAAGCTGAATATGCTGCTGATAGATAATCGCAGTGAGATATAGTACAGGAATTTACAAATCATTGTGGCGGGGATTTTTTACAGGGCGAAAGCACTATATGCAAAACCATATAAGAAAAGGAGAAATATGATGGAGTACAGAAAATTACCTCACGGCGAAGAAAAGATCAGTGTGATCGGAATGGGTTCTTGATATGGCCGGTGGTCATGCTTCTATTTTTCTGGCTTACGGCAAAGCCATGAAAAGCCGGAGAAAGGATGTAATGCTGCAGGTTCATTTTGGTGTAGATTATACTTCAGGGGAATATGGCTGGACAACAAACCTTGAAAAAATAAAAAGATCTGTAGACTGGCAGCTGAAAAATCTTCAGACAGATTATATTGATTTTGGATTTATCCATTGTCTGGATGCAGCCAAATCACCTTTCCATCAGGCACTGACTACTACACAGTGTATCCAGTATGCACTGGATAAGCCGGGAGTGCTTACTGTCCTGGGAGACCCGGGAAGTGTGGCAGAGCTGCAGCAGATCCTGTCTTACTGTACAGCATCCGATGAGGAAAAAGATTATTCTGTGATCGGGTCTTTTACACCGGATGATTCTGTAGGAAAGTGTGTATACTGCAAGCATTGTCATCCTTGTCCTGCAGGTCTTGATATTGCCCTGATCAACAAGTATTACGATCTGTCCTTGCAGGGGGATACCCTTGCAAAGGAACATTATCTTACCATTGATAAAAAGGCTTCTGACTGTATAAAATGCGGCCATTGCACAAGTCGCTGTCCGTTTAAAGTAAAACAGCAGGAACGTATGGAAGAGATCCACACATATTTTGGAGAATAAGATCCGGAGAAAAGATTATGGAACAGGAACGGTTGATTTTTCATGTAGATGTAAACAGTGCTTTTCTTTCCTGGGAAGCAGTACGCAGGGTAAAGGAAGGGCTTCCTGATCTGAGGGAGATCCCTTCTGCCATTGGCGGGGATCCCAGGACACGGACAGGGATTGTAGTAGCCAAATCCATTCCTGCAAAAAAATATGGAGTCCGTACCGGGGAACCGGTGGGAATGGCCCTTAAGAAGTGCCCGGAACTTGTGGTTGTGCCTGGGGATTTCGGTCTGTTTTTAAGGTGCTCCAGGGCATTTAAGGCGATTTGTGAATCTTATGCGCCGGTAATGGAATCCTTTTCCATTGATGAGGTTTTCCTGGATATGACAGGTACATCCCTGATCTATCCGGATCCTGTTGCCCTGGCCTGTGAGATCAAGGACAAGATCCACAGGGAACTGGGCTTTACTGTAAATATCGGGATTTCCGTGAATAAACTTCTGGCCAAGATGGCTTCAGATTTTGAAAAACCGGATAAAGTCCACACCCTGTTTCCAGAAGAGATCCCTGCTAAAATGTGGCCCCTTCCTGTGCGGGAGCTTCTTTTTCTTGGAAAAGCATCCCAGAAGAAACTGGAAGAAGCAGGGATCCATACGATAGGGGATTTGGCTCACGAGGATGAGTCACATATACAGATGCTTTTAGGCGAAAAGAACGGCCATCAGCTGTATCAGTATGCCTGTGGGATCGATGATTCTCCTGTGCGGGCAGAAGCGGAGGAAAGCAAGGGGCTGAGCGTAGAAACTACATTTAATGAAGATCTTGTTTCAAAGGAGCAGGTCTTTCAGGTGCTTCTTGCCCAATGCGATATACTCGCTGCCAGACTTCGGAAGAAAGAAAAGAAATGCAGCTGTATTGCAGTTTCTTTCCGGACATTGGATTTTAAAAACCGTTCTCACCAGATGACCATTGAAAATGCAACAGATATTACAGATGAGATTATTAAATACGCACAAAAGCTTTTTGTAGATTTCTGGAAGGGACAGCCTTTGCGGCTGGTTGGGGTTTCTTTGACTGGTCTGACGGATGGAACTTTTGAACAGATGAGCCTGTTTGAAGATACCAGAGGCAAAGAGAAAAGACGGAAGCTGGATGCAGCTTTGGATTCCATTCGGCTGAAATATGGGAACGATAAAGTAACAAGAGCCAGTATTATGAACAGCAGTGGCAGGATCGGCCGGAAAGCAAAAGCAGAAAACGGATTGGAAGATCATCAGATATGAAAGTTGGGGCCATCTGGCCCCAACAGTTTGGCAAATCGTTATTATTTAGTAGGACTGTCCGCCCTGGCTGCCGGACATCTGTCTTTCCTGAGCCTCGATCATCTTTTTCACCATATAGCCCCCTACGGAACCATTCTGTTTGGAAGTCAGGTTTCCGTTATATCCATCTGTAAGGGGTACACCCAGCTCATTTGCAACCTCAAATTTGAAACGGTCTAAAGCACCTTTTGCTTCTGGTACAACTGCTTTGTTAGAAGAAGTAGAATTCGTCATTTGATTTTCCTCCTTGGTTGTTTGTTTTGATGTTACAATGCTAGTATGTGCTCACCTAAGGAAAATACACTGGAAGTTTTTGTTTTATTTCAGGCTGAAAATACCAGGTAAGGGATAGTGAGAGATCAGGTAGAAGTTTTGGTAAGAACAGCCTTGACAGAAGTATATTTCTTCTCAGGAACAGGAAGAACTGTACCGTCTGTCATGGTGACCTGGAATCTTATTAGCTCACGTACATGATTCGGATTGATCAGATAACATTTGTGGATCTGATAGAACAGGTCACTGAACTGCTTTTTCATGGAGAGAAGATTTTCAACAGATTCAAAATCACCATCCAGAGTATGGATCAGGGTATGGGAGCCAAGGCTTTCCACATAAATGATCCTGGACCAGCGCAGATATAAAAGAGATTTGTTTACGCTTTTGATGATCAGTCTTTCGGAGCGTGCTTCACCGGCCAGCGTATAATGCTTGTAATTTTCATCATAATGGACAGGGTAGATATTATCTCGTTCATCATAGGTGATGGCATTGGAAATATGGCACATTTTGATCAGAGGCTGACCGTTTTCTTCTACAAAGGTCAGCTGGACTCTCTGATTTACCCGGCTTACGCTCTTATCCGGCCAGATGGTGTCTACAAGGAAGCAAAGAAGGATCTCACAGGTTCTGTTGCTTCCTGTGGAAATAGGCGTAACCGTAAGATTATTCATGATAAATTTAAGGTTGTGATGCTCTTTGCTGAAAGCGTCTACCAGAGCAGCTTTGGTACGGATGATCTGTTTTTCGGCAGGTCCGATCCACAGCACATCCCTGTGGCAGGAATCCAGAAAGAGCCGGATATTGTTGTTATAATAATTGGTTAATATAGTGGCTGCAAATTTGGCGGTTTCCTGTATATTCATATCCATCCTCCTGTATTTATAGTCTGCCAGATATAATCCATTAAATTTTATCATAAATATGAATATACCTGCAAGGAAATATCAACACAGAAATTTGAAAATTTTGTGAAAAATCAAAACAGAAACAGTTGTTCGAGAAAAGTTGTAACTTTTGGATTCTTGTGCTATAATGAACAAAACCATTTAGAAAAGGAAAGCATAACATGTCACCATTATTAGCGATTCTGTTAGGTATTATACAGGGGATCACCGAATTCCTCCCGGTAAGCAGCTTCGGCCATCTGGCTACAGTAGAGAAGCTTTTCGGTGCAGAGAGGCAGGCAGGTGTTCTCTTTGAAGTGATGCTGCATACAGGTACACTTGCAGCCATATTTATTGTATTCTGGTCAGATATTAAAAGGATAGGAGAAGAACTTCTTGGCATGGCCATGGATCTTGCGGGCAATCTTAATCTGTACATACATAACCGCAGGACAGGAGACCATCTTCATTATGCAAAGATCGTATACGGCACATACCGTAAGTTTGCGGCTCTGATCCTTGTATCATCCATTCCTACAGCAGTTCTTGGCTTTACCTGCCGCAGGCTGGTGGCAAAGGCAGCTGTTTCCCCACTGCTTCCGGGGATCTGTTTTCTGATCACAGGGATTTTCCTTCTGGTAACAGATCTGGGACAGGCCGGTATGAATAAGACACCCAAAGATGCAGGATATGACAGCGCCATGTGGATGGGGATCTGCCAGGGCTTAAGTGTGTTTCCAGGGATTTCAAGAGGCGGTATGACTATCTGTGCCGGGCTTCTTTGCGGGCTGAGCCGTAAGTTTGCGGTGAAGTATTCCTTTATTATGAGCATTCCGGCAATAGTCGGTGCCCTGATCCTGGAGCTTGGACAGTTTGCATCCCCCGGGATGACGGTAGGGCTTGGTTTTACTTACATCCTTGGCATGCTGGCAGCGGTAGTGACAGGATTTTTTGCGATCCGTTTTCTGCTTCGCATTCTCCAGAAGACAAAGCTGCGTTATTTTGCATTTTACTGTTTTCTGGCAGGGATTATAGCACTTGTAATTAATTATCGGTAAAGGGGAGTTTGTTCACTGATGGCAGGTTCAAAGACATCCAAAAGACGTACATCCGGGCGCACAGCCAGTTCACCAGCGATGAAAACACCATCGCCAGCACCCACACCGGCTCGCCCCAGGCGTAGATTATCCTTCTTGTGATCCTGGCCGCATCCATTATCCTCCTTGTTAGCGATTTTGGCCTTGGAGGTATCGTAGGGAATGGGATCAGCAGCTTCTTCTTTGGCATTATGGGGGTTCTGGCCTACGTGTTTCCAGTAGTGTTTTTTATTGGCGCAGCTTTTCTGCTTTCCAACAGGACCAGCCAGCTTGCCAGGAAAAAAGTAGTGGCATCGGCTGTGTTTTTTCTTGTATTATGTGGACTGGTGCAGCTGATCACAGAAGGATATATCAGTGGCACCACACTGGAGGATTATTACAGGGAGAGTTCCCAGTATCATACAGGAGGCGGCCTTATCGGTGGTGCGATCTGCATTTCCACTACCTCTGCATTTGGCACGGTTGGCGGCTGCGTGATCATTGTTATGGTGCTGATGGTGTGCCTGGTGCTGATCACCCAGAAGTCCTTTTTCGGATTTGTTTTCCGTGAATTTGACCGTCTGATGCTTCTGGTGAAGGGAGGCAGGGACAGTTATCGTGAAGGGCGTCCTGACCGTGAGAAGGCCAGGGAGCTTCGTGCCAGGGCAAAAGCTCAGGCAAAGCAGGAGAGGCGTGCCCAGAAAGTACGTAAATTAGAAGAAGCCATAGAGGCAGAGGAACAGGAAGACAGAAGGAATGCTGCTGCCTCAAGACATCACGAAAGACATAAAGACAGACCAGGTCCTAACACTTTTGTAGTGGAGGCGCCGGAGCGTGATCAGGGACAGCTGGAGTTTTCCATACACCGGGCTGAGCCTGTTCAGACACTGGAGGACAATAACGAAGCCATAGGTGTGGAAGCAGCTGTGGAGCCGGAAGCTCAGGCTTTGCCTGAGGAAAAGGCCACAAGGCAACCCTCCAAGAACCCAAAATCCTCCAAAAAAGAGATTGAGAACGGGATCCGTAATATCCAGCATGAGATCAACAGCAAGGAAGGGGAAGCTAAGAAAGAATATCAGTTCCCTCCCATGAATCTTATGAAGAAAGGCAGTGGCAAATCCCAGGGGGATTCTGATGCCCATTTACGGAAAACAGCCCAGAAGCTGCAGGAGACTCTTCGCAATTTCGGGGTAAATGTGACCATTACAAATGTCAGCTGTGGCCCAACTGTTACCAGATATGAATTATCGCCGGATCAGGGCGTAAAGGTAAGTAAGATCGTAGGACTTGCAGACGATATCAAACTGAATCTTGCTGCTTCAGATGTAAGGATCGAGGCACCGATCCCCGGTAAGGCGGCAGTAGGCATTGAAGTGCCCAATAAAGAGAACAGCCCAGTTATGTTAAGGGATCTTCTTCAGTCACCGGAGTTTCAGAATGCCAAGTCAAAACTGTCCTTTGCAGCAGGTAAGGATATTGCAGGTAAGCCGGTAGTGACGGATATTGCAAAGATGCCCCATCTGCTGATCGCAGGAGCTACAGGTTCCGGTAAGTCTGTATGTATCAATACTCTGATCATGAGTATCCTTTACAAGGCAAGGCCTGAGGAAGTAAAGATGATCATGATCGACCCGAAAGTGGTGGAGTTAAGCGTATATAACGGTATTCCACATCTGTTTATTCCAGTGGTAACAGATCCTAAGAAGGCTGCTGGTGCATTGAACTGGGCGGTATCTGAAATGACCACCAGATACAACACCTTTGCAGAGTATGGGGTACGTAACCTGGAAGAATACAACCGTAAGGTGGATTCCATGCCTGTATCCCAGGATGAGACAGCGCCTGAGAAAATGCCGCAGATCATTATTATTGTGGACGAGTTGGCAGACCTTATGATGGCTGCTCCCGGCGAAGTGGAGGATGCGATCTGCAGACTGGCGCAGCTGGCCCGTGCAGCAGGGATCCATCTGATCATTGCCACCCAGCGTCCGTCTGTAAATGTTATCACAGGCCTGATCAAGGCAAATATGCCTTCCAGGATCGCTTTTTCCGTATCTTCAGGTGTGGATTCCAGGACGATCCTGGATATGAACGGGGCAGAGAAGCTGCTTGGAAAGGGTGATATGCTGTTTTATCCTCAGGGCTACCAGAAGCCTGCCAGACTGCAGGGAGCCTTTGTCTCAGATGAAGAGGTAAGTGCAGTTGTGAATTTCCTGTCTGACAAGAATCCCGCAGTTACCTACAGTTCACAGATCCAGCAGCAGGTAGATACACCGGTGATGCCTGGAGCGGCAGCGCCAGGGGATGACAGGGACATATATTTTGAAGAAGCAGCAAAGCTGATCATTGAAAAGGAAAGAGCATCCATCGGTATGCTTCAACGGATGTTCAAGATCGGATTTAACCGTGCAGCCCGGATCATGGATCAGCTTACAGATGCAGGGGTTGTAGGCCCGGAAGAGGGTACCAAGCCCAGGAAGGTATTGATGAGTAAGGAAGAATTTCAGTCTTATATGGACGGGATTTCAGGATAAAAATATTAAAGGAGGGTTTTACAAATGGTAAAGCATATTGTAATGTGGAATTTCAAAGAAGAGGTTCCAGAGAGCGAGAAAAAGGCGATCAAAGAAAAGGCCAAAAAAGAACTGGAAGCGCTGGTAGGCGTTGTACCTGGACTGATCAGTGCATTTGTGATCACAGAGCCACTGGCTTCCAGCAGCCATGATTTCTGCCTTATCACAGAGCTGGAGACACCGGAGGCACTGGCAGCCTATGCAGTAAATCCAAATCATCAGAATGTGGCAAATACTTACGTTCGTCCATATACCTGCAATCGTGCAGCTATGGATTATATGATGGATTAAGCTGGATATACGAAATGGAAATCCGGATTTTATCTGTAGGAAAAATAAAAGAAAAATATTTAAATGATGGGATTGGAGAGTATGCGAAAAGGCTTGGCAGATACTGCAAGCTGAAATTCATCCAGGTACCGGATGAAAAGACCCCGGATAAGGCCTCAGAGGCATTAAACACCCAGATCAGGGAAACAGAAGGGGAACGGCTTCTGAAGCATATCCGGGAACAGGATTATGTGATCGCACTGGCTATCAATGGGAAAATGCTGGACTCTGTCCAGCTGTCAGAGAAGATCGCAGCTTTAGGTGTTCAGGGGATCAGCTCGATCACATTTGTGATCGGAGGATCTTTAGGGCTTTCAGAGCAGGTACTTAAGCGGGCAGATTACAGCCTTAGCTTTTCCCCAATGACCTTTCCACATCAGTTAATGCAAATGATCCTGTTGGAGCAGATCTACCGCTCCTTCAGGATCATCAATCATGAGCCATATCATAAATAACAAATAATGGTTTAAAGGGACTTATTTAGCAGATACCGCTGATGCGGATCGCTTCCACAGCTTCCCGGATCTTCTGGGGAGGGAGTACCAGTGCGAAACGCACATATCCTTCTCCGTGAGGCCCGAAGCTGGATCCAGGTGTTACGATCACACCTGCTTTTTCCATAAGCTCCATACAAAAGTCCATGCTGTCCATACGTCCGCCTGGGATCTTTGCCCATACAAACATGGTGCCTTTGCCATTAGGCATTTCCCAGCCGATCTCATGAAGGCCGTTGCAAAGGGCATCACGCCGTTCCTGATACATACGGCACTGTTCTTTCACATTGTCCAAAGGCCCTGTGAGTGCAGCAATGGCAGCCTTCTGCAGGGGCAGGAACATACCGAAGTCGATTTGGCTGCGAAGCTTTCTGAGAGCAGAGATCACTTCCGGATTGCCGATCAGGAAACTAAGCCTTGCTCCTGTTACATTAAAGGATTTGGAAAGGCTGAAGAATTCAACACCCACTTCTTTTGCTCCTGGTGTAGCCAGGAAGCTTCCCCCATGTACACCGTCAAAAATAATATCGCTGTATGCATTATCATGAATGATCAGAATATCGTATTTCTTTGCAAAAGCTACAATCTCATCATATAAGCCTGGTGTGGCAATGCTTCCTACCGGGTTGGAGGGCAGGGAAACGACCATGTATTTGGCTTTTCGTGCAATGTCTTCAGGAATCCCCTTCACATAGGGCAGGAAATCATGTTCTGCTACAAGTGGATAGTAGTAAGGAACTGCACTGCCAAGCTTGCTGCCGGCTGCAAATACCGGATAACATGGATCTGGCAGAAGTACCACATCTCCTTCATCGCAAAGAGTCATCCCCAGATGGCCCATACCTTCCTGGCTGCCATATACAGACATTACCATATCCGGGGTAATACTTACCTGGAAGCGCTTCTCATAATAAGCACAGACAGCATCAAGAAGCTCTGGCAGATCCCTTAAGCTGTAACGCCAGCTGGAGTCATCCTTTGCTGCTTCTATCAGTGCCTCTTTGATATAATCCGGTGTATGGAAATCTGGTGTTCCTACACTCATATTGTAAATTTTCTTTCCCTGCTGTTCAAGCTGGAGCCTTTTGTCATTCAGGGCAGCAAAAATCTCATCCCCGAATAAATCCAATCGTTTGGAAAACTGCATCTTATGTATCCTTCTTTCCTTTTTATTGCGTCGAAGTTTATTCTATCATCCCGTTTCTCATCTGACAAGGGAAAATGGGGGGTTGTGTCAAAATGTGAATTTATGTATAATAAAAGAAATGCTTTGAGGGAGGCGATAACAATGAAAAAATTTATAAAGGAATTCCGGGAATTTATCAACCGTGGGAATGTGATGGATATGGCCGTTGGTGTGATCATCGGCGGTGCTTTCAGTTCTATTGTCACATCTCTTGTGGATGATATTATCAATCCTATTCTTGGTATGTTCGGGGGAATGAATTTTGACCAGTTAAGTGTGAAGCTTTTCGGAGATGCCACATTGAATTACGGTAAATTCATTACAGCAGTGATCAATTTCCTGATTATGGCTCTGATCATTTTTATCCTTGTAAAAGGGATGAACAAAGCAGCAGCCAGATTTGCACAGCCAAAGGAAGAGGCAGCGCCAACAACAAAGGAATGTCCGTTCTGCAAAAGCCAGATCCCGCTGGCAGCTACCAGATGTCCTCATTGTACATCCATTCTTGAAGGAGAACATAAAGAGGCATGAAAGACTATATGGCGCCTATGGAAGGGATCACCAACCATGTTTACCGCAGTGCTTACCACAAGTACTATCATCCCATGGACAAGTACTTTACCCCCTTTCTTTCTGCAAAGCCGGATAAGAAATTAAGCTTTAAGGAGATCTGCGAGGTTTCTCCTGAGACGAATGAAGGGCTGTGCGTGATTCCCCAGATCCTGGCAAATGATGCAGATGATTTCATTAATACAGCCAGGATCCTTCGCGATAAATACGGACATAAGGAAATCAATCTGAATCTGGGATGTCCTTCCGGTACTGTGACAGCCAAGGGAAAAGGGTCAGGCTTTCTGGCCTTTCCCTTGAAACTGGATCGCTTTCTGGAAAGGATTTATGAAGGTCTGCCGGACATGGAGATTTCCATAAAGACAAGGGTCGGCTTTGATGAGGAAGAAGAATGGGATGCGCTTTTTTTTATATATGAGAAGTATCCTGTAAAAGAACTGATCATTCATCCAAGGATCCGTCAGGATTTCTATAAGAACCAGCCAAGGCTTCTGGCGTATCAGAAAGCATACGTAAGAGGGACGCTTCCTCTTTGCTATAATGGAGATATATATACAGAGGCAGATTACACACGGATCTCACAGAGATTTCCGGATACAGAGTGCTTTATGTATGGGAGAGGACTGATCACAGATCCCGGACTTGTAAGCCGGATCAGAGAAGGGAGCCATCCTGGCAAGGAGCGGCTGGCAGCCTTTCATGAGGATGTTTATATCCGTTATCAGAAGCTTCTTTCAGGAGAGAAAAATGTACTTTTCCGTATGAAAGAGTTGTGGTCTTATATGGGACTGTCATTTACAAATTATGAAAAATATCTGAAGAAGATTCGTAAAGCCCAGCATTTTAAGGATTATCAGGCTGCTGTTTCCAGCCTTTTTGCAGAGCAGGAGCTGATATCAAACATAACAGGAGATACACAGGGAGAGGAATCATGGAACTAGATACAGACAAACTGGAAAATTTTATAGCAGATTATTCCATATATGAGTATCGTGTCCTTGATGCCGGATCCATTGCCATTGAAGAACGGGTTCGTGTGATTTGCAGGCAGGAATGCGAAAGATATGGAAGCACCTGGGCTTGCCCCCCAGGAGTAGGGAGCCTGGAAGAATGCGGAGACAAGATCCACAGTTTTTCCAAAGGGATTTTCTTTTCCAGTGTGGCAGAGGTATCGGACATTATGAATATGGAGGAGATGCTTTCCACCCGTCATGCCCATGAGGATCTGACTACACAGGTCGGTGAATTCCTGAAAGGGGAAGGCTTTGAGATCTATATTCTTTCCACAGAATCCTGTGATATCTGCCCGGAATGCGCTTACAAGGAAAGCAAGCCCTGCCGGTACCCAGAGCGGATGCATCCTTGTCTTGAAAGCCATGGAGTGGTGGTCAGCGACATCGTGGAAGGACAGGGGATGGAATACAACCTGGGCGGGAACACGATCCTGTGGTTTTCTTTGATCCTGATCCGATAAAATCTTTGCCTGTATATTTTGAAATGCGGATGCATACAATATTGAAAAAGCCGGGAATGAAAAGCCATGGGAAAAAGGCAGAACTGGAAAGATAATCTGGTCAAAGCTGCCGGGATTCCGGAAGATCTGGCTTATGGAGAGCCTGTTGTCACAGTAACAGGGAGCCGGAGGGCCGTGATTCAGAACTACCGGGGGATCCTTTTGTATACCGGTGATAAGCTGGTATTGCGAACATCCCGTGGAACCATAACCGTCTGCGGAAGGGGTCTTAAGATCCTTTCCTATTGCGGGGATGAGATGGAGGTCGCAGGATGGATCAGTAACATCCATCTGGAATAACCGGCAGGCGAAAAGTTGTGGCTGTAAAATGTGTTTGCAGCTGCAGAAAGGTTTCAATATGGTAAATCTATGGAAAGGCTTTGTGTGGATCTGCATTAGTGGCGGGGAACAGGAACGGTTTCTGAATCTTTGCAGGGCAAGAGGGATCATCCTGGAGGATCTTTGCTTTAAAGACAGCGGGCTTTGTGCAATGATTTCAGTAAAAGATTTTTTCAGGCTTTCTTCTGTAAGGAGAAAAGCAAAAGTACATATCCATATATTAAAAAAACAGGGAATGCCCTTCTTTTTTCTCAGACTGAAAAAAAGAAAGGCGTTTTTTCTTGGATTCTTTTTATGTATCAGTATATTGATTTTCTTTTCCGGTCGAATATGGAATATCCATGTGGAGGGCAATGTACAGAACAGCACCCAGCAGATCCTGGAATTTCTGGCAGAGCAGAATGTGCGGCACGGGATGAGCAGCCGTCAGGTGGACTGCAGTGCCCTTGCAGCACAGATACGGAAAAGATTTGAAAATATGATATGGGTTTCTGTTCGCAGGGAAGGTACACAGCTGCTGGTTTCTGTAAAAGAGGGGATCCCTGAGGAAAAACAGGAAAAAGACCAGGAGCCTTGCAGCCTGGCTTCCGGATTAAATGGAGAAATCATAAGTATGATCACCAGGGCCGGGACTCCTTTGGTAAAACCAGGGGATATCTGCGAAAAGGGACAGATCCTTGTCCTTGGACAGGTGGAGCTTGTAAATGACAGCCAGGAGATCACAGGCTATGAATATGTTTGTGCAGACGCAGATATATACATCCGTCATGAAATTCCGTATTATGAGCAGTTCTCCATGAAAAACAAGCAGGCAGTATACACAGGAGAAAGGAAAAAAGGCTTTTATATAAAAGCGGGTTCTTTTTTCTGGATGTGGGCAAACAGTCTGAATCAGGGCTACAGCCGGATCACAGAAGAAAAACAGGTAAGGCTTACAGAAAATTATGTGCTTCCCATTGCCTTTGGAATTACCAGGGATGAGAAATATCAGATCCAGACAAAGGTTTTTACCGAAAAGGAAGCCAGGGAAAAAGCAATTCTTCATATGCAGCAGTATGAAAAAAAGCTTCTGAAAAAAGGAATTGAGGTGGAGGAAAATAAAGTGAAGATAAAAACAGACCAGGAAACCTGTACGGCCAACGGTACCTTTGTGGTGACAGAAAAAACAGGAGTCAGGGTCCCGGCAGAAAAAAACATGATACCGGAGAAAGAAACAGATCAGTAAAAATGATCGGCAGAAGGATTTCAGCTTGCGAAAAAAGGGGTTCCAATATCCTGAAATAGTGATAAAATAAAGGCAGTGCCTGCTTGCTGGGCGCAATGGAATATACAAGAAAGGACAGCACAGATGGCAAGCAATATTATTGAATTACACACTCAGGTACCGGCAGATCTGGAAGGAAATGTATTTGGACAGTTTGACGGGCATCTGAAGCAGATAGAGAGAACACTGAATGTTACCCTGATCTCCAGGGATGGTTTTCTGAAGATCATTGGAGCGGAAGGCTGTGCAGCACAGGCCAAGCAGCTGATCGAAGAGCTTGTGACACTTGCTAAAAGAGGCAATGTGATCACAGATCAGAATGTGAATTATGCACTTTCCCTGGCTCTTGAAAAAAGAAATGAAGTGCTTACAGAGATTGATAAGGATTTTATCTGTAATACCATACAGGGACGGCCTATTAAGCCTAAAACCCTTGGACAGAAGGAATATGTGGATCAGATCCGTAAGAAAATGATCGTATTTGGAGTAGGACCTGCAGGTACTGGTAAGACTTATCTTGCCATGGCTATGGCAGTCACAGCTTTTCGCAATGAGGAGGTAAGCAGGATCATCCTGACCCGTCCTGCCATTGAAGCAGGAGAGAAGCTGGGATTTCTGCCTGGTGATCTGCAAAGCAAGGTAGACCCTTATTTAAGGCCGCTTTACGATGCCCTGTATCAGATCATGGGTGCAGACAGCTTTGCCAAGAATATGGAGCGAGGTCTGATCGAGGTGGCGCCTCTTGCCTATATGAGAGGACGTACCCTGGACAATGCTTTTATTATCCTGGATGAAGCCCAGAATACCACACCTGCCCAGATGAAGATGTTCCTTACACGTATTGGATTTGGCTCCAAGGTGATTATCACAGGAGATGCTTCCCAGAAGGATCTTCCAAGGGATGCGGCTTCCGGACTGGATGTGGCTATGAAGGTATTAAAGAAGATTGATGATATCGGTTTCTGTGAGCTTACCAGCAAGGATGTGGTCCGTCACCCACTGGTTCAGCAGATCGTTCAGGCTTATGAGAATTATGAAAAAAGACAGCCGAAGCAGGATAAAGGATCAAAATATACTACAAGACGGAGAAATGGAGGACAATAAAATGGTATCTGTACAATACGAATGTGAGACAGACGTTTCTCTGGAACTGGATTGTGAGAGTCTTGCAAAGGAAGTTGCAGAGTCTGTACTGGAACTGGAGAACTGTCCTTATGACAGCCAGGTAAATCTTGTGCTTACAGACAATCCTGGGATCCATGAAGTGAACCGGCAGTTCCGCGGGATCGATGCACCTACAGATGTACTTTCTTTCCCCATGATCCCCTTCGAGACACCAGCAGACTATCAGATCCTGGATCAGGATGAATCTTTTTTTGACCTGGATACAGAAGAACTTCTGCTTGGAGATATTATGATCTCTGCTGAAAGAGTGATCAGTCAGGCTGCTGATTACGGACACAGTATCAAAAGAGAATTCTGTTTCCTGGTTGCCCACAGTATGCTTCATCTTCTGGGATATGATCACATGGTTCCGGAAGAAGCAGCAGTTATGGAACAGAAGCAGGAAGCAGCCCTTGAGAAACTGGGGATTACACGATAAGACCATGTATTGAGTATAATAAAAAAGATCCAGGCATATTTTTGTTGTCTGTTTGCAGACAGTAAAGGAGGAAAAATGAAGAAAAAATTATTCAGGATACTTACCGGGTTTGCTTTATCCTGTGCACTTGCAGGAAGCAGTACTGTGATGGCCCAGGAGGCAGACAGTTCAGATACTGTGAAAAGCTATCTTACAGGCGAGGATGTACCGGCTTCTATCGGACGTCGAAGACCTGTGGCAGTGATGCTTGGCAATGACCGTAATGGTGCACCTCAGAGCGGCCTTACCAATGCCGGTGTGATCTACGAGGCACCTGTAGAGGGACAGATCACACGACTGATGGGAATTTTTGAGGACTATGACAATCTGGAGAAGATCGGTTCTGTCCGCAGCTGCCGTGATTATTATATTTTCTATGCAAATGAATTTAATGCTATTTATACCCACTATGGACAGGCTGCCTATGCACTTCCTTATCTTGAGCAGCATTCCATTGACAATCTGAATGGACTTACCATGGGGGCAACCGCATTTTTCCGTACTACAGACCGTCAGGCTCCTCATAATGCATATACTACACCTCAGCTGCTTCAGAACGGTATAGACGCTATGGGCTACAGCCAGGAATACAAGTCTGATTACACTGGACATTATCTTTTTGCAGAA
>ONBN01000082.1 GCA_900316115.1 uncultured Eubacteriales bacterium | reverse complement strand
TTGTATGCGGTAATCCCTGATATTGGTTTTCTTGACAATTACCATTATAACAGGTAAATCCACGTTTTTACAAAGTGGAGGTCATTACATATTGTCTAACCTGGAAGAAAATAAAGGGAGCTGTTGGATATGAGATCCAGCTGAAAACATCCAAGAAAGCTTCCTATAAGACTGTGAAGGTACTTGGCAAAAATGCAACATCTTATACTCAGAAGAACCTGGGCAAAGGAAAAACCGTTTATGTTCGTGTAAGAACATTTAACACTGCAAACGGAACTAAGATCTATGGCAGCTGGGCAGCAAAAACTGTTAAGCTGAAATAATCTGTAGCTGTTCCAGATTCTTACAGGTACAGGAATTTAATGAAATGCGGGGATTTGATCCCTGATATGAAAGACCGGATTCTGTGATGGGATCCGGTCTTTTCGCAGAAACAGCACAGGCAGGAGTGAAAGACGCATATTTTTCAGGCGGGCATGGAACACATATATTTTCCTTGCTTTCCTTGGTAGGAAGGTCTATACTGAACAGACAACTACGCATAGAAATGGGAGGTTTCAAATGAAAATTGCAGTAACTTACGACAACGGAAATATTTTCCAGCATTTTGGAAAGACTGAGAATTTCAAAGTATATGAGACAGAAGATCAGAAAGTAGTATCCAGTGAAGTGATCAGTTCCAATGGCAAAGGACATGGGGCACTTGCAGGACTTCTTAAAGATCTGGGCATAAATGTACTGATTTGCGGCGGCCTTGGAGGCGGAGCACAGACTGCGCTTGCAGAAGCCGGGATCGAAGTTTGTTCTGGTGCCAGCGGGGATGCTGACCAGGCAGTGGAAAGCTATCTGAAAGGGGAACTGGTATCTGCAGGTACAAACTGCGATCACCATCACGGAGAAGGTCATTCCTGTGGAAGTCATGAAGAAGGTCACTCCTGTGGAAGCCATGAAGAGGGCCATTCCTGCGGCGATCATGAAGAGGAGCATTCCTGCGGCGGATGCAGCGGCTGCGGTTCACAGCCTTCTATCACAGGCAAAAATGTAGGAAAGACCTGCCGTACTCATTACAGGGGAACTTTTAATGATGGTACACAGTTCGATTCTTCTTATGACCGTGGAGAGCCGTTGGAATTTACATGCGGAGTCGGTCAGATGATCAAAGGCTTTGATGCAGCAGTAGCAGATATGGAAGTGGGAGAGATCAGGGATGTACATCTGATGCCGGAAGAAGCTTACGGTATGCCGAATCCTGATGCTATTTTTACTGTTGAGATCGCACAGCTTCCAGGTTCAGAGGATCTGACTGTAGGACAGCAGGTATATCTGTCCAATCAGTATGGACAGCCGTTTCCTGTAAAAGTAACAGCAAAGGATGAGAAAAATATCACTCTGGATGCGAATCATGAGATGGCAGGCAAGGAACTGAACTTCAGGATTGAGTTGGTAGAAGTAAAGTAATAAAAGTGAAATAATGAAAGTAAGATAATGTAATATTGAGGAATACAATATTAAGTAATGTGAAGTTAAGTGATATGAAGGAAAGCAGTATGAAAAAGAAACATCCATTTTTTTATGTGGTCTGCAGTCTGGCGATTCCGGTAGCTCTGCAGTCCATGCTTCAGTCATCCTTCTGGATGGTGGATCAGTTCATGATCGGGCAGCTGGGCAGTGCCAGTGTTGCGGGAGTGGGAATGGCAGGAAAGTTCAGTTCCATTTTCTCATTTTTGATTTCCACAGTAGGAACTATTGCAGGGATCATGATCTCCCAGTATGCAGGACAGAAAAACAGATATGAGATGAAGAGAAGCTTTTACATAAATCTTCTTGTAGGAGCCGGTACAGCCTTGCTTTTTACAGCTTTATGTATTCTGGCACCAGGCCAGATCATGAGCCTTTATACAAAGGATCCGGCTGTCAAGGCTACTTCATCCTCTTATCTGCGGATCCTGTCAGGTACATTTCTGCCTATGGTGGGAGGTACGCTGCTGGCTACCTATTTCCGGTGTATGGATAAAGCCAGACTGCCACTGTACGTAAGTATCGTATCAGCTCTTGTGAATACAGGCCTGAATTATATTTTTATTTTCGGAAAGATGGGAAGTCCCATGCTGGGAGCAGACGGCGCAGCCATTGCAACCGTGATCTCCCAGTATGTGAACTTCCTGCTGATGCTGCTATTCCTGCTGCGTGAAAAGGATTTCCTGCAAAAATCAGCGGCTCATGCAGGAAAGCATGTACGGTTTAACTGGAAACAGTACAGCGGCATGCTTTTGCCTGTCCTTATCAGCGAGACTGCCTGGAGCATCGGGGAAAACGTATATGCAATGATTTATGGGCGTATGGGAACCCAGGCCAGCGCAGCCATGGCTCTCATCAATCCAGTACAGGGACTTATGATCGGTGCACTTTGCGGCCTGTCCCAGGCAGCAGGCATCATTGTAGGGAAACGCCTTGGAAATAAAGAATACGATCAGGCATATGCATCTGCCAGGCAGCTGCTTTTATATGGGCTGGTGGGATCTGTGATCCTATCCCTTATAACAGTTCTGCTCAGTCCTTTTTATGTGGAAATATACAAGGTTGAGGATACCGTAAAGCAGCTGACACAGCAGATACTTCTGGCCTTTGCACTTGTGGCGCCTGTAAAGGTTCTGAATATGATCCTTGGAGGCGGAGTGCTGCGAAGCGGCGGAAAAACAAAGTACGTTATGGGCATTGATCTTATCGGAACCTGGGGCTTTGGTGTGCCTCTGGGACTTTTGTCTGCTTTTGTATTAAAGCTTTCCGTGCCTTATGTATACTTTATCCTATCTATGGAAGAATGCGTCAGGCTGGGGATTTCAGCAATTGTTTTCAGGAAAAAAACCTGGATGCGAAGCCTGTAAAATTTATTTTAAGTTGCTGTAAACCTCATCGGTTACAGGCTCACACCACTCATTGGAGGTATCTTCGCCAGGTACCTCTACAGCAAGGTGTGAGAACCAGCTGTCCGGTGCAGCGCCGTGCCAGTGCTTTACTTCTGCCGGGATGTTCACACAATCTCCAGGGTGCAGTTCAATGGCTTCTTTTCCTTCTTCCTGATAATAGCCTCTTCCGGCTACACATACCAGGATCTGGCCGCCGCCGTTTTTGGCATGATGGATATGCCAGTTATTACGGCATCCAGGCTCAAAGGTTACATTAAAGATGCCAACCTGACTGGTGGATACAGGTGCAAGATAGCTTTTGCCAATAAAATACTGTGCAAATCCATCATTAGGCTGTCCGATAGGGAAGATCATGGATTTGGCATGTGCTCTCATAGCTTCATCCTCATAAGGAAGATCTCCTTCATTATTGCCCCATACTTCTTTGGCAAGATTAAATACAGCCCATCCTTTTGGCCATCCTGCATAAAAGGCAACATGTGTGATGATGGCTGCAATCTCTTTCTGGGTAACACCATGGTCTTTGGCGTTCTGCAGATGGAATTTTAATGAGGAATCTGTGATCCCCTGTGCCATCAGTGCGACGACTGTGATAATACTGCGGGTTTTTACATCAATATCCTGGTTATTCCAGTTTTCTCCAAAAAGCACATCATCATTAAAATGTGCAAACTGCGGTGCAAATTCGCCAAGGGCATTTCTGCCGGCTGTCTGAACGATTTTTGACATAATGTATTCTCCTTGCTGATCTGATTTATAATGACTGGATCCACTGTGTGATCTCTGCTTTTGATGCTCCGTTTAAAATTTTGCCTTCAACAATATCTGCATTCGGTGCGGATGGTTTTAATTCTTTTACAGTATTGCCAAATCCGCTGCCGCCTGATGTGGCAAAAAGAACGATCTTCTTTCCTGAAAAATCATAGCTTTCCAGGAATGTATTGATGATCGTGGGGGCTACATACCACCAGATCGGGAATCCGATCAGGATTTCATCATATTTGGCAATATCTGCATCGGTATCTGCAAGCTCCGGACGATATTTTTTGTCTGACATTTCCACGCTGCTTCTGGATTTCTTGTCCATCCAGTTCAGGTCTGCCTTGGTGTAAGGTGTGGCTGGCTTGATTTCATAAAGGTCAGCATCTGCGGCCTTTGCGATCATCTCTGCGGTTTTTCCGGTTGTGCCTGTGGCACTGAAATATGCTACTAATTTTCGGCTCATTTCTGACTCCTCCTGAAAATAAAAGAATGTTTGTAAGTGTTTACTGGATCATTACACATGATCTATGTTTTTATTATAGTGAAGCAATAATTCCATGTCCAATACTTGTTATGTGCTTGCCTGCAATGCCTGAAAAGCATTGATTTCATCTATGAATTTAAGGGCAGCAGAAGAGTAGGGGATATTCCTGCGCCAGGCGATAATGGTCTGGGAAGTCATTTCCGGATATAGCTTCCTGTATACAAGGGTGTCCTTATTCCAAAACTGCATGGTGCCCTCAATGGTGATAGGGTAGGCCAGGCCGTGCTGGGCCATGATGGCAGAGTTGGTAGCCAGATTCCCTGTAAAAGCAACATTCAGCCGGTCATAATCCTTGCCGAACCAGTTGGCAAGTTCACTTTGTACACTAAGCCTCTCTGGAAGGATCAGCGGAAGATCCAGGATGTCTTCTTTGGAAATCCAGTCTTTACTGGCAAGGGGATCATCCGGGCGCATACTGATCACCCAGGGCTCTTTGTCAGGAAAACGGATATATTCCAGCTCATCTGTATTAATCGGTTCCATGAAAAGGCCGATATCTACAAGCCCCTGTTTCATCATATCGTAGATCACATCTGCAGTTGCAGTGTGAAGCCTTATCTGTACTTTAGGATATCTGGAGCGGTAGGTGCTGCAGATGCGGGCCAATGTGCGTACTGCGCCGTATTCCCCACAGCCGATGGTAACGCTGCCCTCCACCAGAGGGTCCTTTGCCTGCAGTTCTTCAATTGTTTTCTCTTCAAGATCCAGGATCTCCATGGCTCTCCTTTTCAGGAGGATCCCTTCTTCGGTAAGAGTGATTTTCTTGTTGCCTCGTGTAAAAAGAACCACGCCCAGTTCGTCCTCCAGTGCAGACAACTGCCTGGATAATGTGGGCTGGGTAATATGCAGAAGTTCTGCTGCACGGGTGATATTCTGTTCCCTGGCTGTCATAAGAAAATAGCGAAGTACACGGATCTCCATGTGTATCTGCCTCCTTTTACAGGTGGATTTTCTGATTTGTTTGATATATTTGTTTTACTTTTAAGGATTTTGCATATTTCAGCAATCGTTCATATTGTAATTCATTTCGGGTGAGATTTATTATGTTTTCAAAATTAACATCGGATTTTAAACGTATTATATCGCAAATACTTCGTTCTACATCGTAAATATTATAATAGCCGAACTCAGTTTCTTTTCTTGTTATACCCATGTCAAAATGATTTTCTGAAAAATAATGCCGCTTGACCGGGAAATTCATTTTTAATAAGCTTCTGTCTGTTCTTTTGGTTGCGACAGTCAGATATGCTGGTTCTGCATGGGCTATCATGTGATAATATAGTGCGCTTTCCATACAGATAACCGCATTAGGAGCACTAAGGCAGGCTTCAATGCACATATAATCAGTAGGCTTATTATAATCCTGAGATTTTAACCAGTAATATCCGTGACATATTTTTTCAAGATAGCCTTCTTTTTCCAGAAAAGATATTTGGCGGTTTGAAAAGCCTGCGTGCAGTAATTGACTGGTTTCAAGATAGCCTTTTTTTTCTTTACTAAAATTTTCAAATTTGATATAAGTATTACTTCTCATATTTTGTTCTCATTTTGAGTTATTAAATTCATATCTTCTGTTCTTTTATCTTCTGTTAAAATGGTCATTTGGTAAATCGCAATTTCATTTAGACAATATGTAATGACCTCCACTTTGTAACAACGTGGATTTACCTGTATAATAAAGTTGTCAAGACAATATAAACAGGGATTACCGCATACAAAGG
>ONBN01000079.1 GCA_900316115.1 uncultured Eubacteriales bacterium | reverse complement strand
GCAGCAGGAAATACATCAGCTACAGCAACCATGAACCAGTGGATGAATTCTGCCGGACACAGAGCCAATATTATGTCAGCCAGGTATAAATCTATCGGTATCGGCTGCTTTGAACAGGGCGGTACAAAATTCTGGGTTCAGATGTTTGGTACTGAAGAAGCAGCTGCATTTACAAAACCAGCAGACAAAAAGGTAAAAGTAACGATCGCCATTGATCCTAAAGATTATGTGGAAAGCTTTTATTTAGAGTGGGACGATCAGGGAACTGCAAATATGCCACAGGGACAGACAAGGCTTCTGTGTGCACGGATCGAAAATCCGGGATGGGACTGGGTATATTCCACACCGGATCCGGATTCCTTTACATGGACAAGCAGCAATCCTGCTGTGGCAAAGGTGGACAATAAGGGAAATGTAACAGGAGTATCTGAAGGAAAAGCAGTAATCACTGTCAGTGGCGCCGGATTGTCCAAGTCTGTAAATGTGACTGTAAAAGGCAAGCTGGTGGTTGCAGCCAAAACCATCCGTCTGAACAGAAAAACACTGAGTCTTTTGAAGGGAAAATCATCCGTTCTGAAAGCAACTACCACACCTGCAAGTGCAAATGAAACTCCAAGATGGAAAAGTTCTAATACCAAGGTGGCTGTTGTAAGCAAGACCGGAAAAGTAACTGCAAAAGCAAAAGGCAAGGCTGTTATCACAGCAATGCTTTCCAATGGGAAAAAGGCAACCTGCACTGTTACGGTAAAGGAGATCCCGACAAAACGGATCCGTCTGAGCCTGAAGAGTATTACAGCATATAAGGGATATCGCTTTACAGTAAAAGGCAGATTAACACCTGGCAATTCCACAGATGCAATCACCTGGAGAAGCTCCAATACCAAGGTTGCGGTTGTTTCCTCCAAGGGCGTGGTAAGGCTGAAAGCCAATGGAAGGGCAACCATCACAGCCAGAACCACCAGTGGCAAGAAAGCTACTTTGAAGGTACGTGTGGGAAACCGCAAGAAGGTTGTGAAGAAATAATATAGAGAATTTCATTGTTTGAATAAGTAAAATAAAACAGGTTCCGGGCTTTATCGTGAATGAGTGATAAGGCTTCGGAACCTGTTTTACTGTATCCGATCAGCGAAATTTTGCGATTTTTCATGGCACGCCCTCTGTTTTTGTGCTATAATAAATTTGAGTTATTGGGCTTAAAAACGGCTCAGGCCTAAGATGGCCTTTATTATAGAAAAAACGGGAGGAACAACATGGGCGTAGAGAATACGGAATACGGAGCGGACCAGATCCAGATACTGGAAGGACTGGAAGCAGTACGCAAAAGACCCGGAATGTATATCGGAAGTACCTCCAGCAGAGGACTTCACCACCTTGTATACGAGATCGTAGACAACTCCGTGGATGAAGCACTTGCAGGCGTGTGTACAGAAATCAATGTGACAATCAATCCTGACAATTCCATTACAGTAGAAGATAATGGCCGAGGTATTCCTGTAGGAATTAATCATAAAGCGGGACTCCCGGCAGTAGAAGTAGTATTTACAGTCCTTCATGCAGGCGGTAAATTCGGTGGTGGAGGATACAAGGTGTCCGGTGGTCTTCACGGAGTAGGAGCATCTGTAGTCAATGCATTGTCAGAATGGCTGGAAGTATCTATTTACCATGAAGGTAAGATTTATCAGCAAAGATACGAGCGGGGCAAGACCATGTATTCTTTAAAAGTGACAGGAGACTGTGAAGAAGACCGTCATGGAACTACGGTCACATTCCTGCCGGATAAAGAGATTTTTGAAGAAACCGTTTACGATTACGACATACTGAAGCAGCGTCTTCGGGAGATGGCTTTCCTTACAAAGGGTCTGAAGATCGTTCTGAAGGATACCAGAGAAGGCATTGAAAGAGAAAAGAAATTCCATTACGAAGGTGGTATCCGTGAATTTGTAACCTATCTGAATAAGAGCAAAGAGGCTCTGTACCCGGAGATCATTTACTGCGAAGGCAATAAAGACGGTGTATACGTGGAAGTAGCCATGCAGCATAATGATTCCTATACAGAGAACAGCTACGGCTTTGTAAATAACATTAATACTCCGGAGGGCGGTACCCATATCATGGGCTTCAGAAATGCCCTTACAAAGACATTTAATGATTATGCAAGAAAGAATAAACTGCTGAAAGACAGTGAGCCAAATTTAAGCGGAGACGATATCCGTGAGGGACTTACTGCCATTGTCAGCGTTAAGATCGAGGATCCCCAGTTTGAGGGACAGACAAAGCAGAAGCTGGGCAACAGTGAAGCAAGAGGTGCTGTAGACAGCGTTGTAAGCAAGCAGCTGGAGATTTTCCTGGAGCAGAATCCTTCTGTGGCAAAGACTACCATAGAGAAGTCTGTGCTGGCACAGCGTGCAAGGGAAGCAGCCAGAAAGGCAAGAGATCTTACCAGACGTAAGTCTGCACTGGACAGCATGTCTCTTCCGGGTAAGCTGGCAGACTGCTCAGATAAGGATCCTAAGAACTGCGAGATTTATATTGTAGAGGGAGATTCCGCCGGCGGTTCTGCAAAGACAGCAAGGAACCGTGCTACACAGGCCATTCTTCCGCTTCGAGGCAAGATCCTGAATGTTGAAAAGGCGCGCCTGGATAAGATTTATGCAAACAAAGAGATCAAGGCAATGATCACTGCTTTTGGAACAGGTATCCACGAGGATTTTGATATTTCAAAGCTTCGTTACCATAAGATCATCATTATGACTGATGCGGATGTGGATGGTGCACATATTGCTACATTGCTCCTTACCTTCCTGTATCGTTTCATGCCGGAGCTGATCAAGCAGGGCTATGTTTATCTGGCTCAGCCTCCGCTTTACAAAATCGAGAAAAATAAAAAGATCTGGTATGCGTATGATGATGACGAACTGAACAATATTCTGACAGAGATCGGCCGTGATGGAAATAATAAGATCCAGAGATACAAAGGTCTTGGTGAGATGGATGCAGAACAGCTTTGGGAGACTACCATGGATCCTGAGAAGAGGATCCTGCTGCGTGTGACTATGGATGAATCTGCCACATCTGAGATCGACCTGGTATTTACCACACTGATGGGCGACAAGGTAGAACCAAGGCGTGAATTTATCGAAGAGAATGCAAGGTTTGTAAAAAATCTGGATATCTGATTCCAGCAGGGGAGAAAATGATTTATGGAAGATAATATTTTTGACAAAGTCCACGAAGTGGATTTGGAAAAAACAATGAAAGAATCTTACATTGAGTATGCCATGAGCGTTATCGCTTCAAGGGCACTGCCGGATGTAAGAGATGGTTTGAAACCAGTACAGCGTCGTGTACTGTATTCTATGATCGAGTTGAACAACGGTCCGGATAAGCCACACCGTAAATGTGCACGTATCGTTGGTGATACAATGGGTAAATATCATCCTCATGGAGACAGCTCTATTTACGGAGCGTTGGTAAATATGGCTCAGGACTGGTCTTTTAGGTATCCGCTTGTAGACGGCCATGGTAACTTTGGTTCCGTGGACGGAGACGGGGCAGCAGCCATGCGATACACAGAGGCCCGTTTAAGCAAGATTTCCATGGAGATGCTTGCAGACATTAACAAAGATACAGTTGACTTCCAGCCTAACTTTGATGAGACAGAGAGGGAGCCTGTGGTGCTTCCCTCCAGATTTCCCAATCTTCTTGTGAATGGTACTTCCGGTATTGCAGTTGGTATGGCCACCAATATCCCACCTCACAACCTTAAGGAGATCATTGGCGCTGTTGTAAAGATTATTGACAATATTGTGGAAGAACAGCGTGATACCACCATGGAAGAGCTTCTTGAGATCGTAAAAGGTCCGGACTTTCCTACTGGTGCTACGATTCTGGGCAAAAGAGGGATCGAGGAAGCGTATCGTACAGGCCGTGGCAAGATCCGTGTACGTGCAGTGACCAATATAGAGACACTGCCTAACGGCAAATCCAGGATCATTGTTACAGAACTTCCGTATCTGGTAAATAAAGCAAGACTGATCGAAAAGATCGCAGAGCTTGTAAGAGATAAGAAAATCGATGGGATCACAGACCTGAACGACCATTCCAGCCGTGAAGGTATGAGGATCTGTATTGACCTGCGTAAAGATGCAAATGCCAATGTTGTGCTGAATCAGCTGTACAAGCATACACAGCTGCAGGATACTTTTGGCGTGATCATGCTTTGCGTTGTGCCAAGAGGAGGCAGCCTTGAGCCTAAGGTGCTGAATCTGAAACAGCTTCTTGAGGCTTATCTGGCACATCAGGAGGATGTTGTCACCAGAAGGACAAAGTACGACCTGAATAAGGCACAGGAGCGAGCACATATATTAGAAGGACTTTTAAAAGCCCTGGATAATATTGATGAAGTGATCAGGATCATCCGTGGCGCACGGAATGTACAGATCGCAAAGCAGGAATTGATCGACAGGTTTGAGCTTACGGATGTGCAGGCTCAGGCTATTGTTGATATGCGTCTACGTGCTCTCACAGGTTTGGAAAGAGAGAAGCTTGAAGCAGAGTATGCAGAACTGGAAGAAAAGATCCGCAAATTCCAGGCAATCCTTGCTGACAGGAATCTTCTGCTCCGTGTTGTACGTGAGGAGATCCTTCTGATCTCAGAAAAATATGGGGATGAGAGAAGGACTGCCATCGGATATGATGTATATGATATTTCCACAGAGGATCTGATTCCTAAAGAAAATACAGTGATCACTATGACAAAGCTTGGATATATCAAGCGTATGACCGTAGATAACTTCCGCAGCCAGAACAGAGGCGGCAGAGGTATTAAAGGCATGCAGACTTTGGAAGACGATTATATTGAAGAGCTTCTGATGACCACAACCCATCATTATCTGATGTTCTTTACCAATACAGGCCGTGTGTACAGATTGAAGGCTTACGAGATACCGGAGGCCAGTCGTACAGCCAGAGGTACTGCTATTATAAATCTGCTTCAGCTGATGCCAGGTGAGCGGATCACTGCAGTGATACCGATCAGCAGGTTTGAAGAAGGACAGTATCTGATGATGGCTACCAGAAAAGGACTTGTTAAGAAGACACCGATCACTGAATATGTGAATGTGCGTAAGACAGGCCTTGCGGCTATTGCGCTGAGAGACGATGATGAGCTGATCGAAGTAAAGGCTACAGACAATAAGAAGAATATTATCCTTGTGACAAAGGATGGTATGTGTATTTGCTTTAAAGAATCAGACGTAAGAAGCACAGGCCGTGTATCTATGGGTGTGAGAGGCATGAATCTTCCTGATGGAGACGAGGTTGTGTCCATGCAGCTGAATACCCAGGGATATTATCTACTGGTTGTTTCTGAAAATGGTATGGGTAAACGTACCTCTATTTCTGAGTTTAGCTGCCAGAACAGAGGCGGTAAAGGTGTGAAATGCTACAAGATCACAGAAAAGACCGGCAATGTGATCGGGGCAAAGGCTGTAAATGAAGAGAATGAGATCATGATGATCACAACAGAAGGTGTGATCATCCGCTTACAGTGCTCTGATATCTCTATTTTGGGAAGGATCACATCCGGAGTGAAGCTGATCAACCTTAAAGAGGGCGTTACAGTAGCAAGCGTGGCAAAAGTACGGGAAAAGGAAGAAGAAGGCTCTAAAGAGAAACAGGCAGAAGATCCGGGAGAAGGTACAGAAGAGGAAATGATTTCCGAAGAGGTGCAGCCGGATTCAGATACTGAAGGGGAATTAGAATAATCATGAAAAAGGGATTGCGTCTTACAGCAGCATGTGTTGCAATGATTCTTGTCCTGATAATGGCCGGGTGCGGTGTGAACCATAAGTCACCGGAAGGGGTAGTGGAAGCACTGATCAAAGAATATGTGGCCGGCAGTGAAAAGAAAGTGAAAAGCTGTTATGTACAGCAGGATAAAGAGGATGATGTGCTGCAAAAGGAAATCACTGCAACTTTGAAGTATTTCCAGGTTCATGAGGCAAGCGAGGTAAATATCAAAGAATGTGAGACGCTTGCAGAAAAAGATGATTATGTATATGTGTATGTGATCTATAATCTGGTCCTTAAGGACAAACAGGAATATCCTTGTATCAGTACCTATATGGTTCAGAAGGATGGACGGAAGTATTATGTACTTCCTCCGTCTATGGTCACAACAGATATGAGTAAGGAAGCGGCAGCAGATTATGCCAAATTTATGACCACTGATTCCTATAAGAATTATACAAAGGAATACGATGCATTTATTATGAAGAATCCGGGATATGAGGAACTTATTGCCGGGAAGCTTTAAGCAACTGCAGATCAGGGCTGCCGCAGGAGAAATATGCGGCGGCCTCTTTTAAAATGAAAAGAGGCTCAGATGAAAAGAATAATTGTAATGGTATTAAGAAACCTGTACAGAATCCCTTATTTGTGGATAAAACTGTGCTGGTACGCTTCACATGTGGATAAGTATACGGAAGAACAGAGATATGCACTTCTGAAAAAGATAGACCATGCGGCCAACACTGGCGGAAATTTAAATGTACAGGGATATGGAGTTGAGAATATCCCGAAGGAAAATGGATTTATGTTTTATCCCAATCATCAGGGACTGTACGATGTATTGGCTATCATGGAATGCTGCCCCGTACCTTTTTCCGTGGTTGCCAAGAAAGAAGTATTTCAGGTGCCGTTTTTGAAACAGGTGTTTACATGTATGAAAGCCTTTATGATTGACAGGGAAGATATCAAGCAGTCTATGCAGGTGATCATCAATGTAACGAAAGAAGTTAAAAACGGAAGAAATTATCTGATCTTTGCAGAGGGAACACGAAATAAGGACAAGAACAATCCTCACGAGTTTAAAGGCGGAAGCTTTAAAGCGGCTATGCGTGCAAAGTGCCCGATTGTACCAGTGGCATTGATTGATTCTTATAAATCTTTTGATACAGGTTCTGCAAAGCCGCTGACTGTTCAGGTACATTTTCTGAAGCCGATCCCATATGAGGAGTATAAAGATATGAAGTCTACAGAGATTGCACAGGAAGTACGGAACCGTATCACAGATACGATAAAAAAATATGAAAATAATTAAAATTAATTAGAAAAAGCCATTGACAATATAAAGGTTCTTAAGTATAATAACTAATGCGCTTTGAAAAAAGCTACACTCCAATTGAATAAGAGATTATGATTTCGGAGTCCGGAGAAGTACTCAAGAGGCCGAAGAGGTGCCCCTGCTAAGGGTATAGGTCGTTTACGCGGCGCGAGGGTTCAAATCCCTCCTTCTCCGTTATTTTTTACTTTTAAATTATTTAAAAGTAAAAAATAAATAAAAAACCTGTTGACAAATTGATTTATCTATGATAAAGTAGTCAAGTCGTCAACACGGACGATAAACTTCATCTTCAAAAAGCTTGAAAAAACTTCTAAAAAAGTTCTTGACAAACAAGAAAAGATGTGGTAAAGTAAATAAGCTGTCGAAAGGCAGTAAGAAACAACGAACATTGATAACTAAACAGTGAAACACATACGATTCTCGAAAATTCTTTTACAATCACATTCGGAAGAATGAACTTTTAAAAACAGTAATGACGAGAGATAACTAAGCTAGTTGGTTGTCTTGAGACATCAAACTTTATCAGAGAGTTTGATCCTGGCTCAGGATGAACGCTGG
>ONBN01000073.1 GCA_900316115.1 uncultured Eubacteriales bacterium | reverse complement strand
CTTTCTGCCCTTATTGCTGATTTTGAATCCAGACTGCCAGAATATCTGCGTAATGCACTCCATCCAGGGACTGCGATGGCATAAATTGCTATTTTGTTAACTGAAATATTGAATTTTCAAGGTGCGAAGCCCATTTTGGGTATGGGAAGTCTTAGTAAATAATTTTTGTGTGATCTCTTTTTCCTTTTTGCCTTGAAGGAAGCCATGTACGGAAATCTTCTTTAAACTAGAAATAGAAATATTTTCTTTTATATCTCTGCAAAGAATCAATCCCAATCGTCTTCTGTCTTCGGATGCCATTACAATGCCGTTATCAATAGCTCCGCTTACATCATTATACTTAACCTCTTTTCCCCTAATAAAAATCTTCCCGGAATCAGCTTTGTCAAGCCCGGCCAGAATCCTGACTACCTCCGTACGTCCAGCTCCCATCAGTCCGCCAAGTCCAAAGATTTCTCCCGAATGGACTGTAAAAGAAACATCGTAAACGCGACTTTCTTTGCAGGTCAGGTGCTCTACCCTCAAAAGCTCCTCCCCTATTTCAGCATTCTTCTCCGGATACACATCCGTAATTTCGCGTCCAACCATCAACTTTACAAGAAGATCTCCATCATATTATGAAACAGGAGCTGTACGGATGTGCTTACCATCTCTCATAACTGTAATATAATCTGCGATCCGGAAAATTTTATCCATCTTATGGGAAATATACAGAATAGTGATTCCCCTCTTTTTCAGCTCATCAATCTTTTTGAAAAGACGCTCAACCTTATCACTGGATAATGCGGATGTAGGCTCGTCCATAATCAAGACATCGATGTTTTCGCCTTGAATCGCCTTCGTAATTTCCATCAACTGAATATCTGAAACCGAATACTCACGAAGAGTTTTCTTAGGATCATAATTCAAATCCTCTCTTCAGAATCTCCTTCGCTTCCTGCCTGGATTTTTTCCAATCAATAAAACAACCTTTCTTTGGTTCTCTGCAAAGCATCAGATAATCTTCGACTGTCATATCGGGCATATAGGAAAGTTCCTGGTAAATCATTGCAATGCCTTCATGAGTTGCTTCTGATGTAGTTCTGAATTTCTTAGGCTGTTCATTAATAAACACCGTGCCACTAGTAGCTGAATAAGATCCATTCAAAATCTTCATTAATGTAGATTTTCCTGCACCGTTCTCACCCATCAGAACATGTACGCACCCCTTCTTGATCCCGAAGCTGACGTCATCCAGTGCTTTTACTCCCGGAAATTCCATTGTAATGGAATCAAACCTGATCTTGTAACCGTCCTCCATCATTGGCCTCCTTTTTTTACAGAAATTTACTTCAATAATTATCTCTTATTGTATAAGTTTTTCAAAGCAAAATCAAGTTTATGGAATAAATTTTTTAGTAAATTAAATATCTTTTTTCTCCTGTAAGCAAACATAGGACTGTAAATATCCTCTTTGTTTTTTGTCCGAATTTACTATTCCCACTTTATTTTCATGATTTTTTCTTGCTTCGTTTTGTAAATTGCTGTGTTTTATGTAATATTTATACCATCTGCTGTGCACTATTGTCTATAAACTCATTTACTAAATTTTTTACTTATATTTTGTGTATTTTACCATATATGCGTTTTCTTATTGACTTTTCAACATATATACGTTACTATTTTAGTAAAATACTTCATTCTATTTACTAAATATTTACTGCATACAATTTTTCCTACCACTTACAATTAACTCTTGGATTTTATAGATTGAACAGAGGACACGATATGAGAATAAAACTAAAAGACATTGCAGAAGCAGCAGGCGTCTCATCAACTACTTGCTCGCTAATACTAAACAATAAACCAATTAATGTATCCGCAGAAACGAAGCAAAAGGTTATTAATACCGCCCAGGAAATGGGATATAATTACAAACAGAAAATTCACAATTTTGGACTGATTGTACCGGATCTGGAAAATCTCTATTATACAGAACTTATCAAAAACATTTCCCATACAGCCCAAAAATGGGGATATAACCTAGTTATTCTGGATTCTAATAACAGTACAGACCAGGAACTTCGCAATTTACAGCAGTTCTATCAGGCAAAAGTAGATGGTATTTTGATTTCTCTGATTTCTGACAGAACTGATCTGTTTCCACTAATCTCTCTGGTAAGAAAAATAACTGCCAGCAAAATTCCCATTGTGCTGCTGGATTATTCTATCAGTGCACTAGGTTGCCATTCTGTTTCTATGGATGATTATTACGGTGGATACATGGCAACCAAACATTTGATTGATCTGGGGCATCGAAAAATCGGATGTATCCGTAGAAATATGGACAATCCATTAGTTCCCCCAAACCGAACCAGCGGATTCAGGGCAGCTCTGTCAGAGGCTAAAATACCTTATAGTAAAGATCTGATGATAGACGGCAAATTTACCGTTGAGTGTGGCTACCACTCAGCCCCCCTTCTTCTGGAAAGAGGCGCAACAGCCATCTTCGCTCACAATGACATGATTGCTCTGGGAGTTTACCATTATCTTCGGGAGCACCATATACGTATTCCTGAAGATGTATCACTTGTTGGTTTTGACGGTGTTCCAATCATTTCTTCTCTGGAATTACCCTTAACCACTGTGGTACAGCCAATTCCTTCCATTGCAGAGCGAAGTATCGACATCCTGATGGATTCTCTACAGAACCCTACAGCAGACCGGATCGCCATCACTCTGCAGCCGGAGCTTGTGATCCGTTCAACTACAGGACCGGTGCGGAGTCTGTGAGCTGCTTCTGGCCATGGTATGTATTAGGTGCCTGTACGCAGCGCCACATGCATGAGTGCTGCTTTATTGCTGATTCTGCCCATAATATGCATTCGCACCATGTTTCCTGTAGTAATGTTTATCCTGCAGTACCTGGGGAGCCGGCTTTACTCCAGGATTGATCTGCTCGCAAAGACAGGCCATTTTGGCCACTTCTTCCAGAACAACTGCATTATGTACTGCCTCATGGGCATCTTTCCCCCATGTAAAAGGCCCATGATTCTTACAAAGGACTGCCGGAACCGCCTGGTAGTCCTTTTCTTTAAAATATTCTGCGATCAGAACTCCTGTGTTTTTCTCGTAGCCTTCATCGATTTCTTCTTTTGTAAGATTCCTTACGCAAGGCACTTCCCCATAGATATAATCCGCATGGGTTGTCCCATAGCAGGGGATATCACGGCCTGCCTGTGCCCAGCTGGTAGCCCAGGTAGAATGTGTATGGACAATACCGCCGATCTTTGGAAATGCATTGTATAACACCACATGGGTGGCCGTATCAGAGGAGGGATTGTATTTGCCCTCCACCTTATTTCCCTGAAGATCCACAACCACCATATCTTCAGGTGTTAAAAGATCATATTCCACACCACTTGGCTTGATTACAAAAAGGCCTTTTTTCCGGTCGATCCCGCTTACATTTCCCCAGGTAAACGTCACCAGGCCATACCTTGGCAGATCCATGTTCGCCTTGTAAACCTCTTCCTTTAATTTTTCCAGCATTTTTATCCCTCCTGAAATTCCACGACAGCATAAGGTTCTCCTTCATTTGTCTCCAGCGCCACTACTACTTTGCCAGGCTCTGTATGCACTCTTGGGTAAAATACATCCCCAAGCACAGCCTGTTTCTTATACTCTGCCCGCATCTGGTAAATCTTAAAATCCTCTGGCAGATAATCCGATGCGATCCGGATATACTGGCAGTTATTCACATGATGATGGGTGTCCAGATTGTGCTTCTGCACAGTAAAAGGCTCCTGCGCCTCCATCCCTTCCGGCAGCTGGATCTTCCTGGACGCACGATCCATTTCCAGCGGTGTGTCCAGCACATATCCACGACAGTCCTCTTCTGTAAGCCGTGCCGGTAAACCAGTGTCTGTATTAATATTGATCCAGCAGGAATTGGCATAAGCCAGCCGTTCCCCGTTTTCACCTTCAAGCACAAAGTTACGCATTCCTGTAAATCCTTTAAATGCATATGGCATAGTGATAGCAGCAACTGTTCCCCCATATGCAGGATACCGGTCTATCACTACCTGCCAGGATGCCAGCACCCAGGCCCTTTTTCTTTCTTCTACAACCTCCACTCCCTGTCCGATCTCTTCTGCCTGGAAAGTACAGCAATCCTGAAAATAATCAAGAATAGCTGGAAGTGTAAGGCATTTATCCTCTCCGATCTCACTGTATCGGATCCGTCCTTCAAAACGATAACTCATAATTTAAGCACTCCTTTTTCTGTATATATACTATAGTTCTTTTTCCATCCTCTTCAGTTCCAAATTTCATTGCTTTTTGCCCTCTGCTTCCATCCTCTTCAACTCTGGAAACACGGTAAAGATCATAGTCAGGAAGCACAGGCTGCCGCCCACCACATTGGATACCGGTTCTGCCAGAAATACCCCATCCGTGCCCATTTTCAGCAGATAAGGAAGGATATAAGTAAGTGGAACGACGATCACAACCTTACGGAGGATAGAGAAAAAGATCGCCTGCTTTTTCTTATTCAGGGATTTGAATACAGTCTGTCCCATATACTGAAAGTCCATAAAAATAAAGGCAGAAAAATACTGTTTCAAAGCAGGAACTGCATCCTCCAGAAGCAGATGATCTGAACTGAAAATACTCATCAGCTGCTTTGGAAAGAAAATGATCACGCTCCACATAACTGCTGTATAAAGAAGGATCATCACACCCATGGTAAAGATTGACCGGCGCACATGCCCGGGACGGCGGGCCCCATAATTATAGCTGATAATAGGAGAAGACCCTTCTGTCAATGCATAGATCGGCGTTTCTACCATCTGACGTACACTGGATATGATTGTCATTACGGATATGTATACATCGCCACCGGTTACGGACAGCACGTTGTTACAGCAGATCGTCACCAGACTGTTGGTCAACTGCATGATAAAGCCGGAGGTTCCAAGGCTGATGATATTTTTCCCATAAGGAATGCATCCAGAAAGTTCTTCTTTTTTCAGAAGCCGTACCTTTAATTCCGCTTTTTTATGCAAAAACAGGATCACAAACAAGGCCGAAAAAATCTGGGAGATCACTGTCGCCACAGCTGCGCCGCTCACTCCCATATGCAGTATAAAGATAAAAACCGGATCCAGCAGAATATTCAACACTGCTCCTACTGCCACAGAACACATCCCGGCCATAGCATAGCCCTGTGCATTGATAAAGGGATTCATGCCTGTTGCGATCATTGAAGGAAGGGTTCCCAGCAAATAGATCAGCATATAAGGCAGTGCATATCCCAGCGCCTCTTCTGATGCTCCAAAAAGTATCAGAAGGGGCTTTGCTTCCAGAAGTCCTGTTACCATCAGGACAAGAGCACTGCCACATAACATAGTAAAAGAAGTATCCATGATCAGCCGTGCTTCCTGGTTATCTCCCTTTCCCCGGCTGATCGCGAAAAGCGGTGCGCCACCGCTGCCGAAAAGATTGCTGAATGCCATAATGATCACGATCAGCGGAAAACAAAGCCCTACTGCTCCCAGTGCCTTTGTCCCTGTCTCCGGGATCCTGGCAATATAGATCCTATCCACAATATTATAAAGAAGACTCAGGATCTGGGCTGCCAGCATGGGGATGGCTGCGCCAAGAATGTTTTTCGTAATGGTTCCGTTTTCAAAATCTACCCGTTTCATGTTACTTTTCCCCTCATTTCCTCTGTTCTTTTCCCCTGTATATAATTGCTATTTTCATAATGAATGTTATAATTGTGATATCAGGATCAAAGGACTTCTTGACCTTGATCCCATATTTATAAACATATCACAAACAAAGGAGTTGTACAATATGTCCTCGTCTTCTACCCAGTCCTCAAATCTTACGCCCAGGTATTCCTGTATCCAGTTCTTCTTCTGGATGGACTTCGTTATCCTGGCCAATTTCGCCAGTGTATTTCTTCTGAATACTGGCTTTACCAACACCCAGATCGGTATTGTCATTGCAATGGCAGGAGTTGTTTCCGCAATTTTACAGCCAACAGTCGCCAGCTATGCAGATAAGAACACCAGCCCTTCCCTGAAAAAAATATGCATTTTCATCGCACTGATTGCCCTTGCTTTATCAGCGTTTCTACTGTTCTACACAGGTTCTCTGCTGTGCACAGGCATATTTTACGGAAGCTGTTTTGTCCTTATGCAGCTGCTTACACCTATGATCAATTCTCTTGGAATGGAAACCCTGAACCAGGGCAAAAAGCTGAATTTCGGCATTGCCAGAGGTATGGGTTCCCTGTCCGCTGCTGTGATCGCATCCACACTCGGGATCCTGGTAGACAGATTCGGAGCAAAAGCCATACCTGTAAGCCTTTCCATTGGACTGCTGTTTTTCCTTTTCTTCCTGTGGATCTTCCCTTTCCGGAAAATTCCAAAGGAGCACCAGCAGAATCTGGAGGCTGCAGAAAAAGCGCCCGGATCCGGCGCTTTGTATTTCTTCCGCAAATATAAAAAATTTACCATCGTACTTCTTGGTTCCATCCTGGTATATGTAAGCCATGTGCTGATCAACAGCTTTGCTTATCAGGTCATTGAAGCCAAAGGCGGAACCAGTACAGACATGGGAATCGCCATGGCAATTGCTGCAGTGATGGAGCTTCCTACCATGTTCCTTTTCGGATATATGCAGAAAAAGATCCGCTGTGATATATGGTTCCGTATCTGCGGTATCTTCTTTGCACTGAAAACCCTGTTTTCCCTGCTTGCCCCAAACATGACCGTATTTTACATCATCCAGGTATTCCAGATCTTTGCATGGGCTTTGATCTCTGTTTCTTCTGTATATTATGTAAACTCCATTATGGAACCACAGGATGTGATCAAGGGCCAGGCATATTTCACCATGACCTACACCATCGGCACGGTTCTTGGCGCACTTCTGGGCGGCTGGCTTATTGACCTGGCAGGTGTATCTGCTATGTTGATCTTTGGTACAGTGGCGGCCTCCATCGGCGCACTGCTTATGCTTTTTGCAACCGAGAATCCAGAAAAAGCTACTTCCAGGTAACTCGTCCTTTTTTAACAGTCATTACATAAGTTTTATCACGGCGCATCCGGAACGGATATTTGTTTCCTGCCACAAGGAACAGATTCTGATCCTGATGCGCTCTTTGCATACTGCAGTCACAGATCATCCATCTGGATCCGATCTTAATCTCACACCATCCGTGATCCGACAGCGGGGCATAGAGTCCTCTTGCTGTAACACCGCCAACAACCACCCGGCTGTCATAGCCCAACACCCTGGCAATATATGCCATAGCTGCTGCATAATAATAGCAGTTGCCTCTTTTTCTGGAAAACATGTATCTGGCGCAGGATCTTATATTCCTGGCTGTGGGTACTTCCGTACCCATATGGAAATAGGAATACTTTACCAGTGCATCATAACACTGACGCAGCCGTTGCCTTGTCTTATATTTTCTTGAGGAATTTTTCATTACAAAGTCTACTGCCTGGCGGATCTCACCTGTTTTTACTGCAGTACCTGTTCTGTCCACATACACATAGCCTTTACTTTTTGTACCTGTGATCCGGTTCCTGACCGCAGCGTTTACCCGCACTGTTCCCACAGCAACCCCTGACAGCAAAACCGCCACCACGCACACCAGTATTAAAATCTTTCCCGCTCTTTTGTTTCCCATGTTCTTCCCCTGCCATAATCGTTTATTCCTATCAATTATAAAGTGCCCCAGCCAATAAAGCAATGTTATACGTTGCATGCAGCAAAAATCGCCATGCCCCAGCAATGAGACACAGCGACCTTCTCTTATAAACTATAGATTATAAACCGTAAATCATTATCCAACATCCGCCCACCCGGTCATCACCTTCAGGATCTCCTGATCGGTCTGGCGCATTCCCACCCGGCCAATATAACCCATGGCCTTAATGGTTTCTTCCACATCCTCCTCCACGATCCCGTCTCCTGGAAGGAACTTCTTGTTTTCCATGCTCAGATGGAAGGCCATGATGGCCGCATTTACAGAAGATGCGATCTTGGCAGCACAGGAAGGCTTTGCGCCATCACAGATAATACCGCCTACATTCCCCAGCGTATTGATGATAGTAGCAGAAACCTGCCGGTAATCGCCTCCATACATGTAAGTGATCCCTGCGCCTACGCCGCAGGCAGAGCAGACAGCACCACAGTAAGCAGACAGACCACCGATATAATACTTCTGATGCACTGCAGTAAGGTTGCTTACCACAAGGGCACGGTACAGCTTTTCTTCTGACACTTCCCAGGCCTGTGCATAGACAAGCACCGGCATGGAAACTGCGATCCCCTGATTGCCACTCCCGGAGTTGATCACAACCGGCATGGAACAGCCGCCCATCCTGGCATCACTTCCTGCTGCAGCTCTTGCACATGCACGGGCTGCCACAGTGCCTCCCCAGGCATTTTCCCTGTCACTGGCTGTTACGCTTTCCAGAACCTCCAGTTCTTTGGACGCATCTCCTCCTACAGCGCCAAGAACCGCAGCTGCATTGATCCCTTTCATTCCGCCGGAATTGGGAACCGCAGCACCTTTTGCATTTTTAATGATATTTCCGCTGCACCGGATCTGGATAGATTCCGGAAACTCCCCCAGTATCTGTACTGCCTTTGCAGCAGCATAAGCCACAGCGATAGGCTCTGTACAGCCCAGGGCAGGTATCAGCTCTTTTTTCAAAATATCCAGATAACTTGCATACTGTACTGCATCCACTGTTTTTTCCTCCCTGTTACTTAAACTACTTTCCGCACACGATCTTTTCTCTTGTTGCCTGATTTAAGACCTTGCGGTTTCCACGAAGATCCAGGGTTACAATATTCTCGATCCGGACACCGCCTTCTCCCGGAAGATAAATCCCCGGCTCAACGGAAAAGGCCATTCCAGGCTCCAGATGCCATTTGTTATTCCCATGGATATACGGTGCTTCGTGCACACTGTAACCGATCCCATGTCCCAGCCTGTATGGGAAATATCCTCCATATCCGGCTTTTTCGATCACACTTCTTGCTGCATAGTCAATGTTGGGGATGTACGCACCTTTATAAACCGCATCCTGCCCTGCATGCTGTGCAGCATCTACAATATCATAGATCTCTCCCCATTTTGGCCGTATCTCTTCCACAAACACTGTCCGTGACATATCGGAATGCATACCATTCCACACACAGCCATAATCCAGGATGATCATATCTCCTTTTTGTACCACTCTCTTATCTTCACAGTAATGAGGATATCCTGCATTCGGTCCGGAAGCCACCATAGCGCCACAGTTCTGGCCGCCAAGCATAGCCATCTGTTCCTTCAGGAAATTTCCGATCTCCCCTTCTGTAAGTCCTGCCCGGATGAAGCCAGTCACCTTTTCAAAGGCCTTATCTGCAATCTCTGCTGCCTTCTGAAGCCCCTCCAGTTCTTCCTGGGTTTTATGGATACGGATCTCCTCAAACAGGGAGTTTCCATTGCCAAATTCCACTCCCAGTGCCTTGTGGATATCCAGGATCTGGAATGCCTGAACTGCCTGATTTACCAGGATCTTACTGCCTGTAAGCTGATATTTTTCAAATACACGGGTAAGCTCACACAGCATCCCGTCGCCGTCAAACCAGCTGTATATAGGGATCTCCCCATGGTATGCAGCCTCCATCTGGTCTGCGTACAGCAGATTGCAGAAGTAAAAGGCTTCGCCCTTTGCAGTAAGAAAATATCCCTGAAACCGCTCGCACAGCATAGGTGAAAAACCGGTTAAAAATTCCAGTTCCTCCGAAGGAGCCAAAAGCACTGCGTCATACCCCGACTCCTTTAAAAGTTCCAGCAGCTTCTGATAATAAAATTTCCGTGTTTTGTCTTCCATTCTTTATGCCTCGTAGTGATATACTTCCTTCGCTCTCTCCAAAGAAATATACCCATTCTCCAAATCCTCTTTCACCATCTTCGGATCACGGTCGCATGGCCTTCCAAAACCACCGCCGCCACCGGTCATGATGCGTACCACATCACCCTTGTGAAGCTGATAGCTGCTGACCTTATTCATCCGCTCCTCTTTATCCGTGCCAGGATTGATCACAACTACAGGTGCTTCTGCAGACTCTCCGCCAAACAGGCCCCATGCAGTCATTTTTGCACGATCCAGCCACAGGCAAAGGGTGTTACCTTCATCCTCTACATAGATCTCACGGATGCCGCCAAAGCCGCCTCTGTATTTTCCTGCGCCTTCAGAGTTTTCCCTTACTTTCTATATTTTAACTGAATATTGCTTTTCACCTATCAAGTGAATGAAAAAAGAGCATCCATTTGTGGTAAAATTAAGGTGTTCGAAGCCATTAATCATACAAACAA
>ONBN01000071.1 GCA_900316115.1 uncultured Eubacteriales bacterium | reverse complement strand
ATTGCTTCCTGGATACTTGCAGAAACAAAGAAGTACTGCTGTTTCAGACGAAGCTCTTTTCCTGACATCTTGTTATCATTAGGATAAAGTACATTTACAATGTCCTTTGCCAGGTTTTCCTGCTCTACTGCTTTCTTATAATCACCCTTGTCAAAGGAATCAAAACCAAATTCCTCAATCGCAGCTGCATCCCAGATACGAAGGGTATTTACCATATTGTTCTTGTATCCCACGATAGGCATATCATAAGGAATCGCCTTGACTGCCTGATAGCCTTCATGGATAAATTTATTCTGTCCTGTTGCAGGATCATATTCTACACGTACATAACCGCCAAAATGCACTTCCTTTGCATACTCCGGACGGCGAAGCTCGAATGGATAACCATTTACAAGCCAGTTATCCGGTACCTCTACCTGATAACCGTCCCTGATCTCCTGCTTGAACATACCATAACGATAACGGATACCGCATCCATAAGCACAATAGCCAAGAGTTGCCAGAGAATCCAGGAAACATGCTGCAAGTCTTCCCAGACCGCCATTGCCCAATGCCGGATCAGGCTCCTGGTCCTCAAGAACATTCAGATCAACTCCTAACTCCTCCAGTGCTTCCTTTACTTCCCCGTAAGCGCCAAGATTGATCAGGTTGTTGCCCAGGGCACGTCCCATCAGGAACTCCATGGACATATAATAAACGATCTTCGGATCCTGCTCTTCAAATGCGTTCTGTGACTCCAGCCAATTATCAATGATAACATCTTTCACAGTGTAGCATACAGCCTGGAAAAGCTGCTCCTGGGTAGCTTCCTCCAGCCTTTTGCGATAGAGAAATTTTACATTATCTCGTACACTCTTCTTGAAGGCCTCTTTCTCAAACTGCTTGTTAATCATTTTAATCCTCCTGTACTTTGACTACTGCCAGTGTTACCTGCTCTTTATTGATATTCCACTCTTTTGTGTAACCCTGAACTTCTCCCAGAATGATCTGATCTGCCAGAACCTCTCCTTTGATCTCATCCTGATGAGCTTTCATCACATCCATAACCTTATCATTATCTTTTGCATAAACCAGGATCTTATCCATAACCTCAAATCCTGCCTCTTTACGCATGGTCTGGATCTTGCTGATGATCTCACGGACAAAACCTTCTTCGATCAGTTCCGGAGTAAGATTGGTATCCAGTACAACTGCAGTATCGCCCTCTGTCTCAGTCATATAACCCTCTGTCTGGGCAGTCTCGATCAGCAGATCTTCCTCAGCCAGTTCAACCTTATTTCCGTCGATGTCCAGAACAAGAACACCATTGGTCTTCAGTTCATTCATTGCCTTGCTTCCGTTGATCTCAGCAAGTGCCTTACGGATACCGCCCAGAAGCTTGCCGTATTTCGGTCCAACCGTACGAAGCTGTGGCTTAAAGCTGTAGGAAATAAAGGATTCCACATCATCTGTGAATTTTACTTCTTTTACATTCAGTTCATCTGCAATAATATCAGTAAAGAATGTATCCATCTTCTCTGGAGCCTTCACATACATGGTACCGATAGGCTGACGGTTCTTGATGTTTGCAGTATTTCTGCAGGCACGGCCAAGAACAACCACTTTCAGCACTTCTTCCATGTTATCTTCCAGTTCCTTATTGATCCACTCTTCCTTCACTGTAGGGAAGTCGCAGAGATGGATACTCTCAGGTGCAGTCTTATCAATACTTCTTACCAGATTCTGATAAATATCTTCTGTCATAAACGGGATCAGAGGAGCTGCTGTCTTGGAAATGGTCACAAGAGCTGTATATAAAGTCATGTAAGCATTGATCTTATCCTGCTCCATTCCTTTTGCCCAGAAACGCTCACGGCTTCTTCTTACATACCAGTTACTCATTTCATCTACAAAGTTCTGAAGTGCTCTTGCACTTTCCGGAATCTTATAGTCTGCCAGATCCTGATCTACAGTCTTAACAACCGTATTCAGCTTACTCAGCAGCCATTTGTCCATAACAGAGAGCTTATCATAGTCCAGAGTATACTTCGTTGCGTCAAATTCGTCAATGTTTGCATACAATACAAAGAATGCATAGGTATTCCAAAGAGTGCTCATGAACTTACGCTGACCTTCCTGCACTGCTTTGCCGTGGAAACGGTTTGGCAGCCATGGTGCACTGTTGATATAGAAATACCAGCGGATCGCATCTGCGCCGTATGTTTCCAGTGCATCAAAAGGATCTACTGCATTTCCTTTGGATTTACTCATCTTCTGTCCATTTTCATCCTGCACATGGCCAAGAACGATTACATTCCTGTAGGGTGCTTTATTGAACAGAAGGGTAGACTCTGCAAGTAAGGAATAGAACCATCCTCTTGTCTGGTCAACAGCCTCGGAAATAAAGTCTGCCGGGAACTGCTGTTCAAAAAGCTCTTTATTTTCAAATGGATAATGATGCTGTGCAAAAGGCATTGCACCGGAATCAAACCAGCAGTCAATTACCTCTGGTACACGATGCATGGTACCGCCACATTTCGGACATTTCATGGTCAGATCATCCAGGTATGGGCGATGGAGCTCGATGGTCTTAGCTCTTTCATCCCCTGTCTTTTCAAATAACTCCTGACGGCTGCCAATAGACTCCATATGTCCGCACTGGCATTCCCAGATATTCAAAGGTGTTCCCCAGTATCTGTTACGGCTGATGCCCCAATCCTGTACATTCTCCAGCCAGTCACCAAAGCGCCCCTTTCCAATGCTTTCCGGGATCCAGTTGATGGTATTATTGTTGCGGATCAGGTCATCCTTTACTGCAGTCATCTTGATGAACCAGGATTCTCTTGCGTAATAGATCAGCGGTGTATCGCAACGCCAGCAATGAGGATAATCATGTTCAAACTTAGGTGCTGAAAACAGCTTGCCCTCTTTATCCAGATCTTTCAGAACCATAGGATCTGCATCTTTAACAAATACTCCTGCATACGGAGTTTCTGCAGTCATATCGCCTTTACCGTCTACAAACTGTACAAACGGAAGCCCGTAGTTCCGTCCGATACGGCTGTCATCTTCACCGAAAGCAGGCGCAATATGAACGATACCAGTACCATCACTCATGGATACATAATCATCACATACAACGTAATGAGCCTTTTTGCCCTGTTTCTTCACATATTCACCAGTGCATTCAAACAGTGGCTCATACTCTTTATACTCCAGGTCTTTTCCTGTAAATTTCTCAAGGATCTCATAAGCAGGTGCTTCTTCTGTGGCAAGCTTGCCAAGAACAGTATCCAGCAGTGCTTCTGCCATATAATAAGTATAACCGTCTGCTGCCTTTACTTTGCAGTAAGTATCCTGAGGATTTGTACAAAGAGCCACGTTGGATGGCAGAGTCCACGGAGTTGTGGTCCATGCCAGGAAGTATGCATCCTCACCTTTTACCTTAAACCTTGCAATAGCAGAACGCTCTTTTACCAGCTTATAGCCCTGGGAAACCTCCTGAGCGGAAAGCGGTGTCCCACATCTTGGACAGTAAGGCACGATCTTAAATCCTTTGTATAACAGGCCTTTGTTCCAGATTTGCTTTAATGCCCACCACTCAGACTCAATATAATTATCTTCATAGGTAACATAAGGATGCTCCATATCAGCCCAGAATCCTACAGTAGAGGAGAAGTCCTCCCACATTCCCTTATATTTCCATACACTTTCTTTGCACTGTTTGATAAAAGGCTCAATTCCGTATTCCTCGATCTGATCCTTTCCATCAAGCCCCAGCTTCTTCTCAACTTCCAGTTCTACCGGAAGTCCATGAGTATCCCAACCTGCCTTTCTTGGAACCATGTAGCCCTTCATTGCCCGATATCTTGGAATCATATCCTTGATAACTCTGGTAAGTACATGTCCGATATGAGGCTTTCCGTTGGCTGTTGGCGGTCCGTCGTAAAAAGTATATGTTGGTCCCTCTTTACGGTTTTCCATGCTTTTTTCAAAAATGTTATTGTCTTTCCAAAACTTTTCAACCTTTTTTTCCCGGTCTACAAAGTTCAGGTTCGTATCTACTTTCTGATACATCGCATTTCCTCCTTTTGCTCATCCTTGAGAAATGTGTAACAGGGAACTTCAAAAAAGCCTCTTATTACATAAAAAGCCTCCGCCCGTAAAAGGACGAAGGCCAAAGTGCTCTCGTAATACCACCTGTTACAATGTACAGGGCCATATGCCCGATACCCGTTCCCTTTAACGTGGGAAATCCGTCATCCCTTACCTGTATCTGCTGACAGATACTCTGGGGAATGCAACTCCGAAGTGATCTTCCGCTATATCTGACTCACACCAGGCTTCCACCCTCCCCGGCTCGCTGAAGCTTTCAACATAGCTTACTGTCTCCATCATGGTTTTTCCATATGCTTTTCCATTATAAGTGCATAAAATTCCCTGTGTCAAGACTTTTTAAGTAAGTTTTCCACCTGTTCTTTACCGAAAAAAAGTGTTATAATGAAGCAAAATTTCGGAAATGCTAACCTGTAAGCTAAGATGAAAGGAATTTTTATGTTTAAATCAGGAAAAAAAATATTAAAACGTCTTTTATGTATCACTTTATCTGCCGGAATGCTTGTCACACAGCCTTCCTTTACCTTTGGAGAAGAGGGTGACACCACTGCTGTGGAGTCTCCCACACCTACACCGGATCCTCATACAGAAGCCTATTATGTTGCCCCGGAAAGCAATTCTATCCCAGGATGGCCTCAGGGTCCCCAGGTAGAAGCCCGCTCCGCAGTGATGATGGATGTGTACACAGGCGCTATCCTTTATTCCAAAAATCCGGACAAGAAAATGTACCCTGCCAGTATTACAAAGATCCTGACAGCCCTTCTTGGCTGTGAGAATTTAAGTGTACAGAATAAGCTGGTGGTGTCCGAAGCCGCTGCACATGGCATTTCCCCTGGTGATTCCAGTATTTATGCAGATACAGACGAGATCTTCACTGTACATCAGGCTCTCATGGCTCTCATGCTGGAGTCAGCCAATGAAATCGCCCTTGCCATCGGCGAATCCGTTTCCGGTTCTGTAAAAAAATTCGTAGAGCTTATGAATACCAGAGCCGCAGAGATCGGCTGCACCAACACCCATTTTAACAATCCTAACGGACTTCCGGATGAGAATCATGTTACCACAGCCAATGATATGGCAAAGATCTCACGGGCCGCCTGGTACAATCCACTGTTCCGCAAATATGTTACCCGAAAGATCTTCGAGATCCCTCCTACCAACAAGTTCGAGGAAACCCGTTATCTTCTGAACCATCACAAAATGATGGAGGGTCGTGATTATGCTTATGACGGTGTTCTCGGAGGTAAGACCGGATACACGGAAGCAGCTGGAAATACACTTGTCACCTATGCCAAACGTGGCAATATGACCCTTCTGGTGGTAGTTATGGGCACCATCAATGGCGGCTGGTCTGACACAGCTTCCCTGCTTGATTATGGCTTTGGTAATTTTGAGAAGATCAATCTGAAACAGGATCAGACCCCTGTGGTTTCGGCAGGCCTTGCCTGTGACAAATACATTCTTAAAAATAACGGCAATACATGCCCCTTCCCTTATACCAGAACTGTATACGTTACTGTTCCCAAGGGAACCGATGTATCTGCCCTTGAAAAACAGCAGTCCTTAGGCTCCAATGCAGCCGGTCCTCTTCTTTTGAACAGCAGCTATTACTATAATGGTCAGCTGGTTGGCTGGGGGGTACAATATGAAAAAGAGGTCCTATCGGACCTCCTGCTTCCTTTTTAACTGTCGTTTCAGGCGGAGGGAATCCCGTTTTTCACGGATTTTCTCCGCCTCTTCTGTACCTACCCGGTATAGTGTCTTAACAGCAAAATATTTATCTTCTTCTGTTCTCCGTATACGGATCTTTCCCTCTATTGCCCCATGTTCCTGACAGATTGCCAGACAATAATACACCTTTGAATTATTATTCATGAACCAGCGTACCTTCCGTCTGGCCGGACAATGGCATACCGGACAACAGGTACTTAACACCTCTCTGTCCTTCATCACCCGTTCCCTGGAGAAAAACTCCCTGGAAACATATTTATTCCACAGGGAATATTCCATATGGATCTCTTCTTTTCTGGATTTTGGATTCTGGTAAACATCCAGGGATGGATTCTGGCGGATACAGTTATCGTCAATATACTGAAGTACATATGCTGTGTAATATGCATCTGCAACAGCTCTGTGAAATTCCATCTGACTTTTGATCTTAAGCTGCTGTACCGCAGTCTCCAGTGCCCGTCTCTCTCCGTCTTCCTCATAACAGATCCCATAAAGCTTCTGCACATCATAATAAGTAACAGGCCCTTTGATCAGGGACAGCATATTATAATATTTCATATTTCGCTGCAGTTCCATAACATCCTGATTTCCCCAGGTAAAAAAAGCATAATCCTTTCCACACCACTGAAGGAATTCCCGCACAGCCTGTGGAAAAGGCACTCCGTCTGCCAAATCCTTATAATCCACATGGATCACCTCATGGATGCTGTCATGGATCCAGTTATACACCTGCGGTTTGATCAGTCTTTGAAAACTGTCTATGATTTTTTTGTCTTTATCAAGCTTTACAGCCCCTATTTCAATAATCTCAAACGGAAGCCTGGCATTCTCAAACTTTTTACCTTCCGGACTTTGATTCCATTCAAGATCAAAAACAATATAATTCATGGTAAGGTTCCATCTTTCCTTTTTGCCGTATAGTCAATAAGGAAAGAATAAAGCAAAAAAGCTATTCCGTCAACCCTATGCAAAAAGGGCGTGCACCAAATGGTACACGCCCCGTATTAAAAATATCAGCCTTCAATGGCGATATGTTTCTTTTCTTCTACTGCCGGTTTTGCTTCTTTCTTCGGAACGAACAATTTCAGGATACCATGCTTGAATTCAGCCTTTACATCCTCCTGTTCTACATCCTCGCCTACATAAAAGCTTCTGCTGCAGGCGCCTGCATAACGCTCCTTACGGATGTAACGTCCAGTCTCCTTCTCCTGTTCATCCTTATCAAGACCCTTCTCAGCACTGATGGTCAGATAACCGTTCTCCAGGGAAGCCTTGATCTCATCCTTTGTAAATCCAGGCAGATCCACCATCAGTTCATAGCCATTGGACAACTCCCTGATATCTGTCTTCATCACATGATTAGCTCTCCTGCCGTACAGCTTCTTCTCTGTATCCTTCATTGCTTTATCATCATAATAAAATGGAAATTCATTAAAGAAATCATCAAATAAGTTTTCTCCAAAAATACTAGGCATTAACATAAGTCATCTCTCCTTTTCATTATACATTTATGCTTTTTTACCTGTTTCTTTGGAACTCGGGTTTCTGTTGGGATCTCATAGAACTTTTTTCTTTGTTCTCTTTTTATCCCCTCCCTTTGTTCTACGTGTAATATAACACATATTATTAGCACTGTCAAGAGGCGAGTGCTAATTTCACAATTTCTTCACATTTGACCTTTTCTCATTTAACATACACATTCTGTTATTGACATGCCTCAAATATTATTCTAATATTAGAATATCTATTATTGAATATTTTTTTTAAGAAGGTGACACAATTTCCATGAACCCCATTGATTTTATTTCTATCAGCACCAAGGGCATGAAAGCCTATGAAACCTTTTGTCATCCAATCTGCAAAAAGTTTCAGATGAATCAGACCAGCTTTGACATAGTCATGTTTCTGGCCAATAATCCCCAATATAACACAGCCAGGGATATATGTGAGCTGCGTGGCATCCGTACCGGGATTGCCTCGGTTGCAGTGGATTTTCTGGTGACAAACGGATATCTTCTGCGTCAGCCAGACCCTAATGACAGACGTATCTGGCGGCTGATTCTTACAGAAAAAAGCGCAGAGATCGTTCAGCGCGGACGCCTGATCCAACAGGAATTCAGTAAACAGCTTACTGCAGGGATTTCCGAAGAAGAAATGGCTGCTTATATGAAAGCAGCAGAGAAATTCAGAGAAAATATTTTAAATATGAAACAAATGAATGCCAACTAATAGAAAAGGAGATTTGTTATGATCACAACAATTATCGTCTGTATCCTGGCTGGTCTTGGTGCCGGGCTCGGTACAGGTTTCGCAGGAATGAGTGCAGCTGCAGTCATCAGTCCCATGTTAATCACTTTCCTTGGAATGGATCCATACCAGGCCATTGGTATTGCACTGGCCAGTGACGTTCTTGCCAGTGCAGTTTCTTCCTATGAATATGGAAAAAATAAGAATCTGGACATCAGGAACGGCCTGGTAATGATGTTCACTGTCATGCTTTTCACCTTTATCGCAAGCTTCCTTTCCAAGTTCGTTTCAGGAAATACAATGGGAAGCTTTTCCACATTTATGACTATGCTGCTTGGTATTAAATTTATCGTAAAACCAGTCATGACCACAAAAGAAAAAATGATGGCAGTAGATAAGAAAACACGGATCATCCAATCCATCCTCTGTGGTGCTGTAATTGGTTTGATCTGCGGTTTTGTCGGCGCTGGCGGCGGCATGATGATGCTTCTGATCCTTACCTCTGTTCTGGGATATGAGTTGAAAACAGCAGTCGGTACCAGTGTATTTATCATGACCTTCACTGCATTTACAGGTGCTGCCAGCCACTTTTATCTTGGCGGCATGCCGGATCTTACTGTCTTGATCCTCTGTGCAGTCAGCACCCTGTTCTTTGCCCGCATTGCTGCTGTTTTCGCAAACAAAGCCTCCGCAAAGACTCTGAACAGGGCACTTGGAATTGTACTTACCGTACTGGGTGTAGCGATCCTGGCAGTAAAGTTTTTCCAGTAAATATATCACCTCTTATACCAGAGGTTCAAACATTTCACCTTAATATTCGATGGATTTGAAATCAGCTTTCCTATATTAAGATTCAGAGTTTTAGTCTTGCCCGGCTTTATATTAACTGTAAAAGTTTTTGTTCGGGTCATTTGTTCGTTGATGATCATGGTGAACTTAAGCTTCACTTTGGTAATGGTTGATTTGGATTTGTTAGTGAATTTAGTCCTGTAATAGGTTTTACCGGAGGTCGGGTAATATTTATAACCAGTTACCTTAACCTGTAGCTGTTTCAAGGTGGGCTTCGGCGCAGACTTTTTGCCTACGATTACCGTTATCGTTCTCCGTTTGCCATTTACCAGAGCGCTTACTTTCGCAGTGCCTGGCTTTTTCGCTATAATAAAACCTCCAGCTGCATCAACGATCTTTTTATTGCTGGATTTCACTTTCTTGATCGTAACGCTTCCACCACCTGTTTTGAAAACATAGCTGGAAAACATGGTAGTATCTCCCACTTTCAGAGAGATTGAGCTGGCAACCGTTATAACTGTTTTTGATACAGTAAATGAAATCTTCTTGGTCTGATTACCGTATTTAAAAATAAGATCTGCGGAACCGGCTTTATAAAAATAAACACTCACATCAGCGCTGTCACCAGATCCAGGAGTAATGCCTGTAACTTTTGCTACTGACGGATCTGAAATACTCACTGAATATTTGGATGCATCCCTGAGGGGATCCAAAACATAGGGATCATCCACTCTGTAATCCATTGATTCTTCGGACGGTATCTGATATCCCAGATAATAACTGAATGCATTTCCACTTTGCACATCCATAGTACCCGATCCGCTGAGCTTAAGCCCATCCTGAGTAACTTCCCTGGTAATCGCCGCCTGTATCCGCTGTGGGGCAAAACACAGCAGCATAAACACGGCAAATACAAATGTTAAAATGTATTTCTTCCACCCGGCAAAATATTTTTTCATAATCATAAAACCCTCTTCTTTTATTTTATACACTGGTTATGATATGGCTTACCATCAGTGTACAGAATCCATGGAGATTTTCCTATTAACCAATTGTTAGTTTTTCAAACCTGCAAACAATTGAAAACCCGTAAATACCTGTGCTACAATATACTGCAATAATCATCAATAAAAACCCCAAATGGCTATTACAATACAACGTAAAGACTGACTATAGCAATACTAATAGCAGGAGGATATGTCAATGAAGCAATACATTGTAGACGCATTTACATCCAAACCCTTTTCAGGAAATCCCGCAGCTGTCTGTGTGATGGACAGCTGGCCTTCAGAAGAATCTATGATGAAACTGGCAATGGAAAATAATCTTTCAGAAACTGCATTTATCGTAAAAGAAGAAACAGGCTATCGTCTACGCTGGTTCACTCCCGGAACAGAAGTGGAATTATGCGGTCATGCCACACTGGCCTCTTCTTATGTTATTTTGAATTACTATGAAAAGAACAGCACACAGGTAAAATTCAACACTCTCAGTGGAGAACTTACCATTCAAAGAAAAGATAATTTATATGAAATGGATTTTCCAACTTACGAACTGCATGAAATCCCGGTTACTGATGCTATGGAAAAAGCCTTTGGCGTCCGTCCGGTAAAAGCTGTATTGGGGCTGGATCTGATCTGTGTATTTGAATCAGAAGACATTGTAAAGAATCTGAACCCCAATCAGGAGCTTCTTCTTGGCATAGAAGGGCGAATACAAAACGCAACTGCACCTGGCACTCATGTAGATTGTGTATCCCGCAGTTTCTGTCCTAAACTGAGTATTGCCGAGGATCCTGTGTGCGGTTCTGCACACTGCCAGATTGCAGCATACTGGGCAGATACCTTACATAAAAAAGACATATTGGCATACCAGGCTTCCAGGCGAGGCGGATATCTGCACTGCACCCTTCAAAAAGAAAATCGGATCACCATCAGCGGCGAGGCTGCCCTGCATTTCAGAAATCATAGCACCCTTGTCCTTGTAAATTTTTCAGGTATGTTGCTTTCTTATAACCTGCCAGAACCGTATCACTGCTTTTTTAACTACATAAATATAAGGAGTCCACGCATTATGAATATAAGAACTGCCACACTCAATGATCTTGAACAGATTGCAAATGTGGAAGCACAATGTTTTCCCGCCGCTGAAGCAGCAACCAAAGAGGAATTTGCCGAAAGGATCCGTTATTACGGAGAGCATTTCTGGCTTATGTATGATAACGAAAAACTGATCGCTTTTGTTGATGGCTTTGTCACAGATGAGCCGGATTTATATGATGAAATGTACGAAAAAGCATCCCTGCATAACCCTCAGGGTGCCTGGCAGATGATCTTCGGAGTTAATACACTTCCTGCATACCGGTGCCATGGTTATGCAGACCAGCTGATCCAATGTGCCATTGACACCGCCCGCAAGCAACAGCGAAAAGGTCTTGTGCTCACCTGCAAAGACCGCCTGGTTTCTTATTACTCCAAATTTGGTTTTAAAGATGAAGGTATCTCTGATAAATCCGTACACGGAAATGCCGTATGGCACCAGATGCGCCTTACTTTCTAACATTTGAAACGGCCGGAAAATCTCCGACCGTTTTCTTTATCCTAAATTCAATTGTTTTTTCAAATCAT
>ONBN01000069.1 GCA_900316115.1 uncultured Eubacteriales bacterium | reverse complement strand
TATTCACCTATCAAGTGAAAAGCAATATTCAATTAAAATACAGTAACTACGTGGCTTTCAGCCACTTTCACGGCTTCGCCGTGAATAATCTAGGATAATGTAATAAAAAGGAGGGACTTGTTCATGAAAAGAGAAAAAAAGCATTCCGTGGGATTTTATGCAGGGTTTATCCTGTTTGTGCTGGTCGCCCTGGTGCATGTATATCCTATGGTATTTTCAATTTTCTGTTCCTTTAAGGGAAATCTGGAGATTTTCTCTTCCTTTACCTCCCTTCCCAAGAAACTGCGAATTGAAAACTATGTAACTGCGTGGAATATTGGAAATATCGGAAAATATTTCCTGAATACACTGATTCTGGCGGCTGGTACACTGCTGGTGTCCGGACTGTTCGGGGCTATGGCTTCTTATATTCTTGCAAAATTCACATTCAAAGGAAAATCCAAGTGGTATCTGCTGTTTATTGCAGGGATGATGATCCCGATCCAGGCAGTGCTGATCCCTCTTTCCTATATCTTTGGAAAACTGGGGATCATGAATAATTATCCGGTTCTGATCCTTTTATACTCAGCCTTTTGTTTCCCTATGACCATTCTGATCCTTACCGGTTTTATGAACAGTATCCCTACAGAGCTGGAAGAGGCTATGGTGATCGACGGGGCTGGTATTGGGCAGGTTTTCTTTGGGATGATCATTCCCTTATCCATGCCGGGTATTATCAGTGTTTCTATTTTTAACTTTATCCAGGTTTGGAATAACCTGCTGTTCCCGCTGATCTTTGTATCTGATAAAAATAAAGGAACCATTTCAATGGGACTTCTGGCCTTTTTCGGAGAGTACAGTACAGATTACAGTGCAAGTATGGCAGGTATCTGTCTGACCACCATACCTGTGATCATTGCCTATATTTTCTTCCAGGATAAGATTGAAAACGGACTGATGAGCGGAGCTATCAAAGGATAAAAACCTGTGTTCCCGGTTTGACAAAAAACTGATTAATGAGTACAATACTCGTAACTGTCCAGTACCCGCATAGTTACGAGCCAGAATGCACTCCAGATCAGTTTTGGTGACAGCATTTTGCCTTGTATGTCTTGGGATTTTGGTAAAAATGAAGAAAGGATGTTGACAGATGACAAACTGGGAAAAAAATATCCGGAAGGTTGTGCCCTATACACCTGGGGAACAGCCAAACCAGCCGGATATGATCAAATTAAATACAAATGAAAATCCTTATCCTCCTGCACCAAAGGTACAGCAGGTGCTTAAGGAGATGGAAGCAGGAGAGCTTCGCCTGTATCCGGATCCAAGTGCAGGAGCGCTGGTAAGGGCCATCGCAGATTATTACGGACTGAAAGAAGAACAGGTTTTTGTTGGCGTTGGCTCTGATGATGTGCTGGCTATGAGTTTTCTTACCTTCTTTAACGGAGAAAAGCCTGTCCTTTTCCCGGATATTACCTATTCTTTTTATGATGTGTGGGCAGAGCTTTTCAGGATCCCATATGAAAGACCTGCTCTGGATGATAACTTCCATATTAAGAAAGAGGATTATTTTAAGGAAAATGGTGGGATCATTTTCCCTAATCCAAATGCACCTACCGGTGTAGAGCTTCCTCTTCAGGACATTGAGGAGATCCTGAAGGCGAATCCAGGATCTGTTGTGATCGTAGATGAAGCGTATATTGATTTTGGTGCACATTCTGCACTGCCACTGATCAGCAAATATGACAACCTTCTGGTTGTACAGACTTTTTCAAAGTCCAGATCCATGGCAGGCATGCGTATTGGCTTTGCATGCGGTAATCCGGTGCTGATCAAATATCTGAATGATGTGAAATATTCTTTCAATTCCTATACCATGAACCGTACTTCTCTGGCAGCAGGCGTGGCAGCGATCCAGGATCGTGAATATTTTGAGGAGACCTGCCGGAAGATCATTAATACAAGAGAATGGACACAGAAAGAATTAAAGGCACTTGGATTTACATTCCAGGATTCCAAGGCAAACTTTATTTTTGCTGCCCATGAAAGCTGTCCTGCAAAGCAGATCTTTGAGGCTCTGCGGAAACAGCATATTTATGTAAGATATTTTGAAAAACCAAGGATCGACAATTATCTTCGGATCACCATTGGTACCAGAGAAGAGATGGAACAGCTGATCCGGTTTCTTAAAGAATATCTTGCATAAAGGAGATTGAATGAGGAAAAAAAGTATTTGGAAACAGCTCCTTGGACTTGCTTTGTCCGGAGCTTTGCTTCTGGGAAGCGTGCCTGTACCTGCATTCGGTGAGGCACTTTTTTCAGAAGCAGAAGATGTACAGGATACAGATGTAGAAGCCCAGGCTTTTTCAGAGGATGAAGCGCAGGTGCAGGATGTACCTTCAGAGGAAGAAGATGCATTTCAGGTTCAGGATGTTTCAGAGGATGAAGCAGAAGGAACAGAGGAAGGAAACGGGGAATTTCAGTCCGCCTCAGAGCAGGCAGAGGACCTGTTTTCTTCAGGGGAAGTGACAGAGGAAGACGGTGGAGATCTTACCGAAGAAGAGATTGCAGCCCAGCTGGCACCAATGGAAGGTCTTTCTCCCATTCTGGTTGTGGAGGATCCGGCTTCAGTATCTTCCGGGATTTCAGGGAGAAGCCGCTCTTATGGAAGCAATTTGCCCGCCAGATATGATACCAGAGGGACTTATACTTCCCAGGTAAAGAACCAGAAGCCTTATGGCATGTGCTGGGCATTTACTACTGCAGCAGGTATGGAGACTTCTCTTCTTATGAAAGGACAGGGGCTTTATGATCTGTCTGAGGAGCATCTTGCCTATTTTTTTGCAAACAGGCTGAATGACCCACTGGGAAATACAGCAAATGACAGAAATATTGTTTCAGGAAGCTATCGGGAGGGAGGAAATCAGGTCCTTGCTTCCATTTTCCTGTCTACCTGGTCAGGAATGGGGCTGGAATCCCAGGCTCCTTATCCTACGGATGTTACCCATACGGAACAGTATGATACAAAGCCTTCCTCTTCACTGGCATATCAGACCTCTGCATATCTGACGGATGCAGTATTTTCCGGATATGATGAAGGAAAAATCAAGGAACTGATCTATCAGTATGGGGCGGTAGGAATGTCCCTGTGGCTGGATGGTTCTTATTATGATGCAGAGAACTATACTTATGGCTATCCTTATGAAGGCTCAGGAGCCAACCACGCTATCACACTGGTTGGATGGGATGATACTTTTGATAAAGGGAAATTCCCTGCAGCTTCCAAGGTGACAAGGAACGGTGCATGGATCGCCAAGAACAGCTGGGAAAGTGAATGGGGAGATGATGGATATTTTTATATCTCCTATGACAATAAATCAAACTATAATATAGTTGCAGAAGGGGCAACGGCAGCACCTGCCTATACTAATAATTATTTTTATGACGGATCCAGTGCTTTAAGCAGTCTTTCCCTGAAAAAGCAGGCTGCATCTTCAGGAGCTACCATGGCTGCCAATGTATTTACTGCAACAGCAGGAAATGGTAAAGGGGAAGTGCTGGGCGAGGTGGTGCTTGCCACACATAGTGATGCTGGCCTTTTTGGTATACAGGTATATACTAACCTGACAAATCCGGTGGATCCAACCAGCGGTATTCCTGCATATAGTGCTCCTGTGCAGTTCTATCAGACCTATGCAGGGATCTCCACTGTGAAAGTGCCGGAGGTCACACTGCCCCAGGGCTCTATGTATTCCATTGTGATCACTAATCTTGGCAGCAGCAGTATTGATTACCTCTGTGAGACAGCAGGGGATTACAGCTGGGTAAAATTCCAGCCAGGACTTGCCCTGGAACAAAGCTTTGCCTACAACAATTCTGACGGATGGTCCGATTTGTATGAAGATGGTATGTGTCTTCGGATCAAGGCTCATACACGTACTTTGTCCGGCCCTGTTACTGTATCTGCGCCTGGATCTTTTAAAGCGGTATCTGCATCTTATAAGCAGATCAATCTTTCCTGGTCTGCAGTCAGCGGTGTTTCCGGCTATGAGATTTACAGGAAGGAAAAAGGCGGTTCCTATAAGAAGCTGGGTAACACCTCCTACGGAACCACCAGCTATAAAGACGGAAGTGCACAGTATGGAGTTACTTATACTTATAAAGTACGGGCTTATATTAACGTAAGCAATGGGAAGCTGTACAGCAGCTTTTCCAGTGAGAAGTCTGCAAAAGCAGCACTTGCAGTGCCAACAGTTTCCGTAAAAGTATCCAGCAGCATGTACAACAAAGTCAGCTGGACAAAAAGCTATGGAGCCCAGGGCTATGTAGTATACAGGAAAACAGCCGGGGGCAAATGGAAACGGATCGCTACTTTAAAGGGAACTTCCACGCTTTCTTATAATGATAAAAAGATCTCGGCCACAACTGTTTATGAATATGCAGTCCGTGCATATCGGAAGATCAATGGAAAGAATGTGACCAGCGGTTACAAGTCTTCCGGAAAGTATAAGTCTGCAGCAGCACTTCAGAAAGTGTCTTCTGTGACGAATACCAGATATGGACTCAGGATCCGGTGGAAAGCCCAGACGAAGTGTGACGGATATTATCTGTATCGCAGGGAAGGCAGCGGAAAATGGAAACGGATCGGGACAGTTTCTTCAGGAAAGCGATACGTGTACTTTGACAATACAGTAAAAAAAGGAAAAAGCTATGCCTATTATGTAAGGGCTTATGTAAAAGAGCCTTACGGGATCGTTGCCGGACGTTATGTGAAATTCGCTGCAGTCCGCAAGAAATAAGGCTTTTTCCCAGGTAAAAGGCCTTCCGCTCAACGAAAAATGTCGATAAGATTTTATTGAAAAGGGAAACGCAGTCCATGTATAATAGTTTGCAGAGAGAGAAACAAAACACAGTGATTTTCCTGCCATACGTGTCAGAGAATACAATGGTGGACAGACATTGTAAAATGTGGTAAAATATCCCAATCAGAAATTCCATGTCACTTCTGACGGCGTATCCCCATTTTTTATTGAGAGGTAAAGAATTGTAATGAGAGAAAAATATGAATCGTTGTCGCTGGCAACTTTAAAAGAACTGGCAAAGGCAAGAGGCCTGAAAGGGGTATCTGCACTTCGGAAGCCGGAATTGATCCAGCGTATGTTAGAAGAAGATGAGAAAGAAAACTCTCTTCAAAATGAGAAAGAATCCAAAGAAAAAGAAGAAATAAAGGCAGAAACAAAAACAGAATCAAAAGTAGAAGTAAAAGCAGAGAGCAGGCCGGAATCAAAGACAGAAAACAGAGGCGAGAACAGACATGAAGCACGGTCTGAGAGCAGGCATGAAACAAAGTCTGAGAGCCGAAACGAGAGCAGACATGAAACACGGTCAGAGAGCAAACCTGAGGTAAGGACAGAAAGCAGGAGCGAAGGCAAAGGAGAGGCTACCCAGCTGGACAGCGGTGAAAAGGCCAACGGGATCCTGGAAGTCCTTCCGGATGGCTATGGATTCATCCGCTGTGAGAATTACTTGCCAGGAGATAATGATATTTATGTTTCTCCATCCCAGATTCGCCGCTTTAATCTGAAGACCGGGGATATTATACAGGGAAACATAAGGATCAAGACTCAGGGTGAGAAATTCAGCGCACTGCTTTATGTGACCTCCATTAACGGATTTCATCCAAGTGAAGGTCCTAAGAGATACAACTTCGAGGATATGACGCCTATTTTCCCAAATCAGCGTCTGATCCTGGAGCGGCCAGGCGGAACAGTTGCCATGAGGATCGTGGATTTGATCAGCCCTATCGGCAAAGGTCAGAGAGGTATGATCGTATCTCCGCCAAAAGCCGGTAAAACCACACTTCTGAAGGACGTAGCCAAGTCCATTTTGAGAAATAATAAAGACATGCACCTGATCATCCTTCTCATCGACGAGAGGCCTGAGGAGGTAACGGATATCCGGGAAGCTATTCACGGACCGAACGTGGAAGTGATCTATTCTACCTTTGATGAGCTTCCGGAGCATCACAAGAGAGTATCCGAGATGGTGATCGAGCGTGCCAGACGTCTGGTAGAACATAAGAAAGATGTAACCATCCTTCTGGATTCCATTACAAGGCTTGCCCGTGCATACAACCTGATCATCCCGCCAAGTGGAAGGACACTTTCCGGCGGTCTTGATCCTGCGGCACTTCATATGCCAAAGAGGTTTTTTGGTGCAGCCCGTAATATGCGGGAAGGAGGCAGTCTTACCATTCTTGCAACAGCACTTGTGGATACAGGCAGCAAGATGGATGATGTGATCTATGAGGAATTTAAAGGCACTGGTAATATGGAACTGATCCTTGACAGGAAGCTGCAGGAGAAGAGAGTATTCCCTGCTATTGATATCCAGAAGTCCGGTACAAGGCGTGAGGATCTGCTTCTCAGCCGTGAGGAACAGGAAGCAGTGTACACTATGCGTAAAGGCTTAAACGGCATGAAGTCTGAGGATGCAGTAGAACAGATCCTGAATATGTTTGCAAGGACGAAAACAAATGCAGAATTCGTCCAGACCATAAAAAAACAGAAAATTTTATAAAAAACTTGCATTTCCAGATTCAGTATGATATAATCAGAAAGCTGTTTAATAGTGAATTTGTCGATTTCCCACCTGTGGAAGTCGAGAAGGAAATAGAACGAATACAGAGAGGTGAAAATCATGAGAGAAGGAATCCATCCGAATTATTATCAGGCAACCGTAACCTGCAACTGTGGAAATACATTTGTTACAGGATCTACAAAGAAAGATATCCACGTAGAAATCTGCTCCAAATGCCATCCGTTCTACACAGGCCAGCAGAAAGCTGCTCAGGCTCGCGGACGTATTGATAAGTTCAATAAGAAATATGGCCTGAACAAATAATTAGAAGAATAAGGTACAGTGAGAAGGTTGAGGTTGGGAAATCTCAACCTTTCTTTGTTATCGGGGGGCTTTTGCCCCTGGTATTATCTTTATATTTCATATTCAACAGGGAGAATATAATGAGATCATCCAATATTGGCGGCCAGGCAGTCATGGAAGGCATTATGATGCGTCACAAAGACAAGTATTCCATCGCTGTCCGCAGGCCTGATAAAGAAATCGAGTTAAAGGTTGAAGATTACAAGTGTATTTTCGGTAATGGCAGCTTCTGGAAAAAACCTATTATCCGTGGCGTTGTCAGCTTTGTGGAGTCTTTGGTGGTAGGTACCAAGTGCCTGATGTTTTCCGCAGAGATCGCAGGGGATGAAGAGGATGAAGAAGAGGCCGAGAAGAACAAGCATCTGACAGCAGAGGAGCTGGAGGCAAAGAAAGCAAAAGAGGACAAGCAGTTCCGATGGCTTCTCTATGCTACTGTTGCGGTATCTGTGGTGATTTCAGTGGCTGCATTTATGCTCCTTCCATATGCACTTGCCAGCCTGATCCGCAGGGTAGGCGCATCAGAAGTACTTGTGACCATTGTAGAAGCTTTTGTAAAGATGGCATTGTTTATGGGATATATGATCCTGATCTCCAGGATGAAAGATATCCAGAGAACCTTTATGTATCACGGTGCAGAGCACAAATGTATCAACTGTGTGGAGCATGGGCTGCCCCTTACGGTTGAGAATGTACTGAAAAGCTCCAGACTGCACAGAAGATGCGGCACCAGCTTTCTGTTCCTGGTTATGCTGGTAAGTATTTTCCTGCATTTTATTTTCGTACTGGTTCCCGGATACTGGGTACGTCTGTTTGGACGTCTTCTCATGGTACCTATCGTTGCAGGTGTATCCTTTGAGATCATCCAGTGGGCAGGACGTACAGACAGCAAGTTCGCAGAGATCATGAGCAAGCCAGGACTTGCCATGCAGAAGTTTACCACCCAGGAGCCTACTGCAGATATGGCAGAGGTTGCCATTAAGGCAGTGGAAGCTGTGTTTGACTGGAGAGCATATCTGAAAGAGGAGTTTGGCCTGGATGTACCTCCGGCAGAAGAAACAGAAGCATGAGCTCTTTCGCAGAATTACTGAAAAAAGGAACAAAGATCCTGGAAGGATCCGGGATTAGGGAAGCCGGGCTGGATGCCTGGCTCCTTCTGGAATATGTGACAGGTAAAAACAGAGCCTGGTATTTTGCATACTCTGATGAGATGGCAGATCCTGAGCAAGAAAACAGGTATCTGGAACTGATCCAGAAGAGAAGCAGCCATATTCCATTACAGCATCTGACTCATCAGGCATTTTTTATGGGATATGAATTTTATGTGGATGAGTATGTGCTGGTGCCAAGGCAGGATACAGAGGTGCTGGTAGAAACAGCTCTTGAAGTTGCAAAGGATCAGAATGATCTTAGGATCCTTGACATGTGCACAGGATCCGGCTGTATTTTACTCAGTCTTCTTCTGGAAAAGCAGGGAAGCACTGGTACAGGTGTGGATGTATCGCAAGAAGCCCTGAAGGTGGCTGGAAAGAATAAAATACAGCTGGGACTTGATGGCAGGGCAGAGCTTCTGCAAAGCGATCTTTTTTCTGCAAAGGAACTGGAAGAGGATGGGCAGTATGATATCCTGATCTCCAATCCCCCCTACATTCCTACAAAAGAGATCGACACACTTATGGAAGAAGTAAAGTCCCATGATCCAAGGCTTGCTCTTGACGGACATGAGGATGGGCTGTATTTTTACAGAAGGATCTGTACAGAGGGCAGGGCATATCTGAAAAAGGGAGGCTGGCTTCTCTTTGAGATCGGCTGTGACCAGGGAAAAGATGTGGCAAACCTTATGGAGAATGCCGGTTTTTCTCAGGTACAGATAAGAAAAGACCTGTCCGGCCTGGACAGGGTAGTATTTGGTAAATGGCAATAATCATATGAATCGTATATAATAAGGAGACACTATGTTTGATAAATTGGATGATCTGCTTCTGCGTTTTGAAGAGATTCTGAATGAACTTGGAGAGCCACAGGTAACAGCAAATCAGGAGCGTTTCCAGAAGCTGATGAAGGAGCAGAGTGATCTGCAGCCTATCGTTGAAGCTTACAAAGAATATAAGAAAAATAAAGAAACCGTTCAGGACAGCCTTTCCATGCTGGAAGAGGAAAAGGACGAGGACATGCGGGAAATGCTGAAGGAAGAGCTTTCTGATGCAAAGAAGAGGATCGAAGAGCTGGAGCATGAGCTGAAGATCCTGCTGCTTCCAAAGGACCCTAATGATAACAAGAATGTTATTGTTGAGATCCGTGCAGGAGCAGGTGGAGATGAGGCGGCACTTTTTGCTTCCGAGATCTACCGTATGTATGTGAAATATGCAGAGTCCAGACGGTGGAAGACAGAAATGATGAGTCTGAATGAGAACGGGATCGGCGGTTTTAAGGAAGTTACCTTTATGATCAATGGTGCAGGGGCTTATTCCAGACTGAAATACGAAAGCGGGGTACACAGGGTTCAGCGTGTGCCTGAGACTGAATCCGGCGGAAGGATCCATACTTCTACCTGTACAGTGGCCATTATGCCTGAGGCAGAGGAGATTGATTTCCATTTGGATCTGAATGACTGTAAGTTTGATGTATTCCGTGCTTCCGGTAACGGTGGACAGTGCGTCAATACTACAGATTCCGCAGTACGTCTGACCCATATCCCTACAGGAATCGTCATTTCCTGTCAGGATGAGAAGTCTCAGCTGAAGAATAAGGACAAGGCATTAAAGGTATTGCGTTCCCGTCTGTATGAGATGGAGCTGGCAAAGCAGCATGATGCGGAGGCAGAGGCCAGAAGGAGTCAGATCGGTACAGGAGACAGGTCTGAGAAGATCCGTACCTACAATTTCCCGCAGGGAAGGGTGACAGACCACAGGATCAAGCTTACCATCCATCGGCTGGACAGTATCCTTGGCGGTGATCTGGATGAGATTATTGACAGCCTGATCGCGGCTGACCAGGCAGCAAAGTTAAGTAAAATGAGCGAAGAGAACTGATTTCTGTTATAATGTACATCAAAAGATATATTTCTATGGAGGGTTGATTATGAAGAAAACAGCATTGGCAATTATGGCAGCTGGCGTTGGAAGCAGATTTGGAAACGGGATCAAGCAGCTTGCACCGGTAGGACCGCAGGGCGAGATCATTATGGATTATTCTATCCGTGATGCACTGGCAGCTGGCTTTAACAAGATCGTATTTATTATCCGCAGGGATCTGGAAGAGGAATTCCGTGCTACTATTGGTGCAAGAGTAGAGAAGATCGCAGAGGTGGCTTATGCATTCCAGGAGCTTGACGATCTGCCGGAAGGATTTTCAAAGCCGGAAGGACGTACAAAGCCATGGGGTACAGGCCAGGCAGTTTTATGTGCAAAGGATGTGCTTACAGAGCCTTTTGCTGTGATCAATGCAGATGATTACTATGGAAAAGAAGCTTATGTAAAGGTGCATGAATATCTGATATCAGAGCAGCCAAAAGACGGGATCACCCATATCTGCATGGCTGGCTTCAGACTTGGCAATACATTAAGTGACAATGGAAGTGTTACCAGAGGTGTGTGCCATGTGGAAGATGGCAGGCTTATCGGTGTAACTGAGACACATAATATTTTTAAAACAGAGACAGGAGCAGAGTCCAGGGAAGATGGCAATGTTACCCCGCTGGATGTTACATCTCTTGTGTCCATGAACATGTGGGGACTGACACCGGAGTTTATGGAGATCTTACACAAAGGCTTTATAGAATTTCTTGAAAATATGCAGCCGGGAGAACTTAAAAAAGAATACCTTCTTCCGGTACTGATCGATGAGCTTCTTCATGCTGGAAAGGTACAGGTAGATGTACTGGAATCTAAGGATACCTGGTTTGGTGTGACCTATCAGGAGGACAAAGAAGCAGTTAAGAAGGCTTTCAAAGATCTGACAGAGGCAGGCGTATATCCGAACGGCCTGTATTGAGAGGAGACGTAAGTAATGGGAAAATATTTTGGAACCGATGGTTTTCGAGGAGAGGCAAATGTTAAGCTGACTGTAGACAATGCATTTAAGGTAGGACGGTATGTTGGCTGGTATTATGGCAGGGATCATAAGGCAAAGATCGTTATCGGAAAGGATACCAGACGGAGCAGCTATATGTTTGAGTATGCTCTGGTGGCAGGTCTTACCGCTTCAGGAGCAGATGCATATCTTCTCCATGTGACTACCACTCCCAGTGTTTCTTTTGCAGTGCGTACTGAGGATTTTGACTGCGGTATTATGATTTCCGCCAGCCATAACCCTTTCTATGACAATGGGATCAAGCTGTTAAACGGCAATGGACAGAAGATCGAAGCAGCCATTGAAGCAAGGATCGAGGCTTATCTGGATGGTGAGATCGAGGAGCTTCCTCTGGCAACAGGGGCAGATATTGGACGGACTGTGGATTTTGCATCCGGACGTAACCGTTATATCGGTTATCTGATCTCCATTCCAAGCCGTGATTTCAAGAATGTAAAAGTAGGTCTGGACTGTGCAAACGGCAGTTCTTCTGCCATTGCAAAAAGTGTGTTTGACGCACTTCAGGCAAAGACCTATGTGATCAACAATACACCGGATGGTACAAACATTAACACCAACTGCGGTTCCACCCATATTGAAGTTTTACAGAAATTTGTTGTGGATAAAGGACTGGATATCGGATTTGCCTATGATGGAGACGCTGACCGCTGTATCGCAGTAGACCACAGGGGAAATGTGATCGACGGCGACAAGATCATGTATGTATGCGGTAAATATCTGAAAGAAGAAGGCAAGCTGAATGGCAATACAGTTGTTACAACGGTTATGTCCAATCTGGGACTTTACAAGGCTTTCGACAGAGAAGGCATCCGTTATGAACAGACTGCAGTAGGAGATAAATACGTAGCAGAGAACATGCTTGAGAATAATTACAGCATTGGAGGAGAACAGTCCGG
>ONBN01000036.1 GCA_900316115.1 uncultured Eubacteriales bacterium | reverse complement strand
CTTTATCCTGTATCTGCCAATGTTCCGCTGGGAGGACAGACAGGGGCTACCCCGGATGGCAGATATGCCCATACACCTGTGGCGGACGGAGTGTCTCCATCTGCTGGCAAGGATGTGAATGGGCCTACAGCAGCAGCTACTTCTGTATCCAGGCTTGATCATTTCATTGTATCTAATGGTACGTTGTTTAACCAGAAGTTCCACCCCTCTGCATTGTCAGGCAGGGAGGGACTGGAGAAATTTGTGGCACTGATCCGTACATTTTTCGATCAGAAGGGTATGCATATGCAGTTTAATGTAGTGAGCAGGGAGACTCTTCTGGATGCACAGGCACATCCGGAGAATTATAAGCATCTGGTAGTGCGTGTGGCAGGTTACAGTGCTTTGTTTACCACACTGTCAAGATCCTTGCAGGATGATATTATCCGGAGAACAGAGCAGGGATTCTGAGGAACAGGAGAACAGAATGGATTACTTGAAAACAACAGGCAGGATTTTTGATGTGCAGAGATATTCTATCCATGACGGACCGGGGATCCGGACCATCCTGTTTCTAAAGGGCTGTATTCTGAGGTGCAGATGGTGCTGTAATCCGGAATCCCAGGAATTTGCCATTCAGAAGATGACCATGCAGGGAGAAGAGAAGATCATCGGCAGGGATGTGACTGTGGAAGAAATGCTTCAGCTGGTGGAAAAAGACCGGGCGTATTATTATCGCTCCGGAGGAGGTATGACACTTTCCGGAGGGGAATGCCTGTGCCAGCCGGAATTTGCCAGAGATCTGCTTCGTGGTGCCAAAGAAAGAGGGATCAATACAGCCATAGAAAGTATGGCAGGTATGCCATGGGAGAACATCCAGATGGTACTGCCGTATCTTGATCTGTATCTGATGGACATTAAGCACACCAATCCTGAAAAACATAAAGCATTTACCGGCAGATCCAATGAGCGCATGTTGGAGAATGCAAGGAAGACAGCACTTTCCGGGATGACCCGTCTTGTGATACGTGTGCCTGTGATCCCAGGCTTTAATGATACTGTGGAAGAGATCCAGGGGATCGCCAGATTTGCGGCAACCCTTCCAGGGGTGGATAAGATCCATCTGCTTCCTTACCACAGGCTGGGTCAGGACAAGTATACCGGCCTTGGCCGTGAATATTCCCTGGACGGGGTTCTGCCTCCGTCTGCGGAGCATATGGAAACACTAAAAAAGGCAGTCCATGCAGTATGTGGCCTGGACTGCCAGATTGGAGGATGATCCTGCATTATGCGGGATCATTTTTCTATATAGAATTATTTTTATATAGAATTATTTTTTGGCAGAGATTAAATGTGGAAATCATACTTTTATTACAAATATCATTCTTTTAATGCAGTGATCATTTTGCGTACAGCAATACTCTGGGGCCGGGTGCTGTCCCGGACCAGATAGACATCACGATCAGGAAGCTCCTCTGCCAGAGGGATCTGGATCACCTGTCCACGGCGCAGGGCATCCTGTGCTAGTACCTCCGGGAAAAAGCCAATGCCAAGATTATGCATGATCATAGGCAGGATCTGGTCAGTGGCAGATGCTTCCATATCCGGCTGGAAGGGAAGTCCCCGCTGAAGGAAAAGCTCCATGTAGGTTTCCCTGGTAGAGGTGCGTCCCCCAAGGGAAATAAAGGGGTAATCTCGCAGATCCTGAAGGCACAGAGGCGTCTTTGCCGCCTGGGCGAACTTGGGACCTCCAAGAAGAATCTCCTTAAAGGACATAAGGAGGGTTTTCTGGAGAGGCTTTTTTGTATGTGCAGGGCTGGAAACTACTGCAAAATCTACAAGCCCGTTTTCCAGGGCAGTAAGAGCCTCTGGTGTAGAGTGGTTGGCGATCCGCAGGCGTACATGAGGGTACTTTTTGTGGAAGGATTCCAGCTTATCCAGAAGCAGCAGGCGCAGGGCTGTTTCACTGGCACCGATAGAGATCAGGCCGCTTTCCAGACCACGGTCTTTTTCAAGCTCCTTTTCTCCAAGGGAAATCTGCTCATAGGCTACGGAAATATGTTCATACAGGCGCTTACCCTCCGGAGTAAGGGAAACTCCACGGTGGGTGCGGACAAAAAGCTTGCAGTTCAGTTCACGCTCCAGGATATTCATGCAGCGGGTAATGTTGGGCTGATTATTATTCAGGATTTCTGCTGCTTTTGTAAAACTCTTGTATTGGCAGACAAAATAGAAAATGCGGTAATAATCAAAATTGACCAAGATTCACGACTCCTTCTGGCTGTGCCCATCCGGCACAGCTGTTCTTTTTCTTATCATTTTGCCGGTTTTTGACCTGTATGTCAAGGAATATCAAAGATATGCAGGACAAAATGCTGTTATAGGAAATACGGTGGGATGTTTTGGAATCTGCAACTGTAGAGGTCCTGGAATACCAGGAATTTTGCACAAAACTTATTTTGTCTCAGGCTAAAGTGTAGAAATGAGAAAAGTTACTTGATTAAAGCGAAAAAGGATGCTATAATTTCTGCATGTTTCGACGGAGGGGGGAATTCTGTCCGAAATAAAGAGCAATACTTTCCCAACAGACATAGTAGAGAGCTTATGAAGTAGAACAGAATTGATTAGGTCTTTGAAAAAAGAAGTTTTCGGGGGCTTTTTTTGTTTTGTTTACAAGGAGGATGTGTCAGGGGAAAAGAAAACAAGGAGGAAAAATGGGCAAATATTTTGCAAAAAGGCTTGGAATGGCAATACTGACCATCTTTCTGGTGGCATGTCTTACCTTCCTTTTAATGAACGCAGTACCAGGAAGCCCCTGGCTCAGCGAGAAAACGCCGTCTGAGACAACTCTTGCGGCTCTGAATGCAAAATACGGTCTTGATAAACCGGTTTACGTTCAGCTTTACATGTATCTTAAGAATATTCTTCATGGTGATTTCGGAGTATCACTGAAAATGCAGAAGAACCGTGCAGTTCTCAGCATTATCACTGAGATGTTCCCGGTATCCGCAAAGGTAGGAGCGATTGCTCTGTGCTGGGCAGTGCTGGTAGGTGTACCTATCGGATGTCTTGCTGCATTTAAACGAGGCAAATTCACAGATAGTGTGCTTCGCATTATTTGTACTCTCGGCATCTCTATGCCCAGCTTTGTTGTGGCATCTGTACTTCTGGTTACACTTACAGGAACAAACGCTTTAAGCTTGTTCCCTTCGATTTTTGATGCTTCCCAGGGATGGAGGGCATATGTACTTCCCTGCTTTGCACTTGGATTTTACCCTATGTGCTATACTGCAAGACAGACCAGATCAGCCATGCTGGATTCATTCAGCCAGGAATATATCAAGACTGCAAGGGCAAAGGGCCTTAAGAATAATAAGATCATTTTCAAGCACGCCCTTAGAAATGCCCTGATTCCGGTTATTACATACCTGGGGCCGCAGGTAGCATTTACCCTGTGCGGCGGCTTTGTAGTGGAAAGCGTTTTCTCCATTCCGGGACTTGGACGTTATTTTGTACAGTCCATCCAGAACCGTGATTACCCAGTGATCATGGGTACAACGATTTTCCTTGCAGCATTTATTATTTTGATGAACCTTGTGGTAGACCTTCTTTATAAAGTAGCTGACCCAAGGATCAGTCTTACGAAAGGAGGAGAATGATCGTGGCAGAACAAAAGAAGAAAATGAAGCGCTGTCCTGTCAGTATGCAGCCGGATATTGAGAATCTGTTAAACGATCTTTCCCCGGAGGATTTCTCAAAGGCATCCAAAGAAGAGAAGGATGACTTTATTCAGGATCGTAAAAGCGTATCCTACTGGAAGGATGCATGGCGCAGACTGAAAAAGAATGTGGTAGCCATGGTAGCCCTTGGTGTGATCGTTTTGCTGTTTTTATTTGCTTTTTTGGGGCCGGTTCTGGTTCCATATGGCTATGACGAATTTAACAAAGGTGCAGAGAACCTGTATCCTTATCACTATACCCTGGAAGACCAGCAGAAGCTGGATGCAGAGATTGCCTCAAGAACAAAGACAGATGTGGTTGATGTGGATGAGATGATCGCCAAGGCTAAAGAAGAGGCTGAAGCCAAGGGGGAGGAATTCACCAAAAAGGACGAAGCTGTGATCCGTGCCCAGGCAAAGGTTGCTGCTAAAAAGGGAAACTCCTCAGGCAGTGACAGTGAAGAAGAGATCGATCAGGATGCACTCCGTAAGGAACTTGGCATCAAAAAGCATCTGTTTGGTTATTCCCAAAGAGAACTGGAACGTAAGGCTTCCGGAGAAAAGGTTTTTCCACATGTATTTGGAACTGACATGTATGGCCGTGACATTCTGGTGCGTGTTATGTACGGAGCCAGAGTATCCATGTCCGTAGGTGTGTTTGCAGCACTTCTTGTGCTGGCGATCGGTGCAGTTTATGGTGCGATTTCCGGATACTGCGGCGGCAAGGTAGATGCGGTGATGCAGCGTATTGTAGAACTGATCTATGCAGTGCCTGAAATGCTGGTGGTACTTCTGATCGCTACAGCTATGAAACCAATCCTTACAGAATATGTAAATTCAGCAGGAGAAAGTCCTATGAAGTCTTTTGTGTCTGTATTGGGACCAAACCTGATTTCCATGTTTATCGCTTTCGGTATGCTGTACTGGGTAACAATGAGCCGTATTATCCGTGGTCAGGTACTGCAGCTGAAGCAGCAGGAATACGTAACAGCAGCAAGGGCACTGGGAGCATCCGGCGGCCGTATTATCCGTCGTCATCTTCTTCCCAACTGTATCGGGCAGATCGTTGTTACCACCTGTCTGCAGATTCCGTCTGCTATTTTCCTGGAATCCTTTTTGTCCTACCTTGGAGTAGGTGTGTCCGCACCGCTTCCAAGCCTTGGTTCCATGGCAACAGATGCCCTTGGCGGCATGTATACATATACCTATCGTCTGATCGTGCCTTCTGTGATCCTTAGTGTGATGATCCTTGCTTTCAACCTGTTTGGTGACGGCCTGCGTGATGCTTTGGATCCTAAGCTGAAGAAATAAGAAAGGAGGAGAACAATGTCTGAAAAGAAAGAAAAATTATTGGAAGTAAAAGACCTGAAAGTCTCCTTCTTTACACCGGCAGGTGAGGTTAAGGCAGTAGGAGGTATTTCCTATGACCTGGATTATGGTGAGGTTATGGGAGTGGTTGGAGAGTCCGGATCCGGAAAAAGCCAGGAGGCTTATTCCATTATTGGTCTTCTTCAGTCACCAGGTAAGGTTGTTGGCGGAAGCATTACTTTTGAAGGAAAGGACATGCTTGCCCTTACAAAGAAAGAAATGCAGGAATATCGTGGGAATAAAATCGCCATGATCTTCCAGAACCCTATGACAAGCCTGAATCCTGTTTATACAGTAGGAGATCAGCTTGTGGAGGCCCTGCGTGCTCATGACAGCAAGATCAGCAGGAAAGAAGCTGAACAAAGAGCTATGGAAATGATGGAAATGGTTGGTATCAACAATGTACAGAAGCGTATGAAGCAATATCCTCATGAGTTTTCAGGAGGTATGCGCCAGAGGGTGATGATCGCCATGGGCCTGATCTGTCATCCACAGCTTCTGATCGCGGATGAACCTACCACAGCCCTGGATGTGACCATTCAGGCGCAGATCCTGGATCTGATGAAATCCCTTCAGAAGAAGACGGGCATGGGTATTATTTTTATCACCCATAACCTGGGAGTTGTTGCAGATATCTGTGACAAGGTATCTGTTATGTATGCAGGAAAGATTGTTGAGCAGGGACCTGTAGATGATATTTTCTATGAGCCTGCCCATCCATATACCAAAGGACTTCTCCGTTCCATGCCACGTGTGGATGCCCAGAGCTATGAGAGACTGATCCCCATCGAGGGAACACCGGTGGATATGCTGAATCCTCCTGAAGGATGTCCTTTTGCACCACGTTGTGAGAAATGTATGAAAATCTGTCTGAAGAAAATGCCTCCTTACGTGGAAATCAGCGACAAACACCGTTCTGCATGCTGGCTGTGTGTAGAAGATCTGATGAACAAGGAGGAGAATTAAAATGGCAGAAGAAAAGAAACTCCTTGAAATACAAAACTTACGAAAATATTTTCCTATCAAGGGAGTGAAAGGTCCTGGGGTGCAGGCTGTACAGGACGTTTCCCTTTTCATCAAAAAAGGAGAAACACTGGGTCTGGTAGGAGAGTCCGGATGTGGGAAAACTACTCTTGGAAGAACCATCCTCAGATTGTATGAGCCTACAGGCGGAAAGATCATTTATGACGGACAGGCGATTTATGATAATCCTCTTGGGCCGGACGGACAGCCTCTGGGCAAAGCTAAATCTGTGAATATGCTGCCCTACCGCAGAAAGATGCAGATCATTTTTCAGGATCCATCCGCATCTCTTGATCCTCGTATGACAGTAGGAGAGATCATCGGGGAAGCAATTGATATCCATAAGCTTGCAGCAAATAAGAAAGACCGTGCAGACATGATCAAGGAGCTGCTTGCACAGGTTGGATTAAATACAGAGCATGCAAACCGTTATCCTCATGAGTTTTCAGGCGGACAGCAGCAGCGTGTGGGAATTGCCCGTGCACTGGCTGTTAAGCCGGAGTTTATCGTATGTGATGAGCCGATCTCCGCACTGGATGTTTCTATTCAGTCTCAGATCGTAAATATGCTGGAGGACATGCAGCAGCAGATGGGACTTACTTATCTGTTCATTGCCCATGACCTTTCTGTTGTACGTCATATTTCCAACAGGATCGGTGTTATGTACCTGGGATCCCTGGTAGAGCTTGGCGAAAGCTATGAGCTGAACCGTCATCCTATTCATCCGTACACACAGACACTGTTATCTGCAGTGCCGGTACCGGATCCAAAGCTTAGCCGTACCAAGAAGAGGATCATTCTGGAAGGGGATGTGCCAAGTCCTATGAATCCGCCAAGCGGATGCCGTTTCCATACCAGATGTCCATATGCTACAGAGCAGTGCAAGATGGAGACACCGGTATTCCGTGAGCATGAGCCGGGCCACTGGGCTGCATGCCATATGCTGGACAAATAAGGCATAGAGGATGAATACCATGGATTGCTATGCTGCTGTGCTCTTGCAATCCTGCAAATAGGTTATTGTAGGGAGAGATCCCTCTTTAATAAATGTGTTGTTTCTCATGCAGCACAAAAAAGAAAAAAGGAGGAAAAGTAATGAGAAAGGCAAGAAAATTTATGTCTCTGGCCCTGTCAGCAGCAATGGTTGTAGGCATGGCTGCTACCACACCAGTGATGGCTGAGGACGCTGCCGCATCTGAGGACGGATACAATCTGTCTCTTTGCATCGCTTCCGAGCCAATGTCCATCGACCCTGCATTAAACAGTGCAGTGGATGGTGCAATCATGTGTAACCACATGTTTGAAGGTCTGATCAAATGGGTTGATGACGGCGAGGGAAATGCTGTAACAGCTCCTGGCCAGGCAGAATCCTGGGAGAAAACTGAGAACGAAGATGGAACAGTGACTTATACAGTTACACTTCGTGACGGTATCAAATGGTCAGACGGACAGGACGTAACAGCAGGAGACTTCGAGTATTCCTGGAAACGTCTTGCAAATCCTGAGACTGCAGCAGACTACTGCTACATGATCGATATGGTTCAGGGCTATGACGCAGTTGCTGATGGCAGCGCAGAGCCTGACACACTTGGCATCAAAGCTCTTGATGACAAAACACTTCAGATCGACCTGACCTATGACTGCCCGTATTTCGAGGAGATCATGGCATTCCCGGCAACATTCCCTGTACGTCAGGACAAAGTTGAGGGAAGTGACGACTGGACATATGATGTAGATTCTTATATCGGCAACGGACCATACAAGATGAAAGAGTGGTCCCACAATGCTTACATCCTTATGGAGAAAAACGAGAACTACTATGATTATGAGAACCTTGGACCGGATACCATCAAATTTGCACTTCTTGATGATAACAACGCTATGCTGAAAGGTTACAACAACGGCGAGCTTGATTTCATCGAGAACCTGCCTGTAGATGAGATCCCAACATACCTTGCTGACGGACAGCTTAACATTGCTGACTACCTTGGAACATACTATGTATGCTTCAACACAGAGGATGAGGTATTCAAAGATCCTAACATCCGTAAAGCTTTCTCTCTGGCAATTGACCGTAACTACATTGTAGAGAATGTTTCCCAGGCTGGTGAGGTTCCGGCTGACGGATATGTTCCTTCTGGTGTATACGATGCAGCTGGTGTTGGAAGCGATGACTTCCGTACAGTAGGTGGTTCTTACTACAGCATTTCTGATGAGGATTATGAGAAGAACTGTGAAGAGGCTCGTCAGCTTCTTGCAGATGCTGGTTATCCCAACGGCGAAGGCTTCCCGACTGTTGAGTATCTGTACAACACATCTGACAACCACAAGAAGATCGGTGAGGCTCTTCAGAACATGTGGCAGGAGCAGCTGGGCGTTACAGTTAAACTGAACAATCAGGACTGGAACGTATTCCTTGAGAACAGAAAACAGGGTAATTTCCAGATCGCTCGTAACGGCTGGATCGCAGATTACAATGATCCTTGCTCTTTCCTGGATATGTGGTACACAGACGGTGGAAACAACGATGCTCAGTACTCCAATCCGGATTATGATGCAAAGATCGACGAAGCAAAAGCTACTTCTGTACAGGAAGACCGTATGAAAGCATTCCATGAGGCAGAGGATATCCTGATTGGTCAGGACAGCGTACTTGCTCCGATCTATTTCTATACACAGCCATACATGCTGAAAGAGAACATTCAGGGTATGTACTACACACCACTTGGATACTTCTTCTTCGGTTACACATCAAAAACAGCAGAGTAAATTTTCCGTTGGGAAATCTGCTTTGTAAGCCTTTGACAGGGGCAGTTCTATCACAGAAATGTGGCAGGGCTGTCCCTGTTTTTTTGCTCTGCATTGACCCGGATTAAGAGGCATGGTATACTTCCTTTAACATGAGAAAGGATGGTAATGAATATGGACGTATTAGATCAGCAGAAGGCTGTGCGGAAAGCTGCAACCGGCAGGATGTGCCTGTTATTCGGCGGTGGATTCCTTTTGTTTACAGCCATTACATCGACTTTGCTGTACGGGATCAATTTTCTGGTGATCGCCTCTAAGGCAGCCGCAGGAACCAAGGAATATGTGGAGCTTCTTGAAAAGACAAACATGCAGGTTCCGTTTCTCAGGCTGGTAGGCATATTGTTTGTGATCCTGGCAGTTGTGGAGGTTTTTGCAGGGATCAGCAGTGTACGGTACAGTAACCGGGTAGACAAGGCGACTACGATGCTCCGGATTGCTCTTGTGCTTTTGGTTGTGGAGGCTTTGATGGAAGTCTTTCTTTGTTTCTCCAAGCTGATGAGCCTGGGGATGCTTTTTACAGCAATTGGGATCCCACTGTTTATTTTATGGGGAGCCTGGGGCTTTCGGAAGCTGGCAAAGGAAGATCCTAAGCGTGTCTATGCAGTGGATATGAAGAAAAGACAGCAGGCCAGAAGACAGGCAGCAGCCCAGCCGGCAGCACCAAAGAAAAGCCTGCGTGAACGTGCCATGATGCAGGCAGATTACACACAGGATACATCAGAAGAGATCCAGCCGGAAGGCGAAAGGGAGCCTCAGGCAGATGCCGTGCAGGCGTCAGAAGGGATACAGTCAGACGGCGAAGCAAAACAGGAAATGCATGCTGCAGAGGTTGATAAAGAAAAACAGGAAATAAGTTGATAAAACAAAACAGGGAGAAGAGTAATTATGAGAGCGTATGAGCGTTTTTTAAAGTATATCAGGGTGTATACCACAAGTGATGATAACAGTGAGACAATACCTTCCACTCAGAGACAGTTTGACCTGGGAAACAAGCTGGCTCAGGAAATGCAGGAGCTGGGGATCAGCAATGTGCGTATAGATGACAAATGCTATGTGTATGGTGAGATCCCTGCTTCAAAGGGTTATGAGGATGCACCAGGGATCGGGTTTATTGCCCATATGGATACAGCACCGGATTTTTCCGGAGAAGGTGTGAATCCTCAGATCATCGAGGATTATGATGGCAGCAGGGTAGCACTGGGAAATAGCGGACTTTTCCTGGATCCGGCTGATTTTCCGCACCTTTCCTCACTGAAAGGCAGAACACTGATCACCACAGACGGAACTACTCTCCTTGGTGGAGATGACAAGGCCGGGATCGCAGAGATCATGACTCTGGCAGAGATCCTTCTGAAAGAGGATATCCCCCATGGAAAGATCTGCATTGGGTTTACTCCGGATGAAGAGATCGGCAGAGGTGCTGATTATTTTGATATAGAGAATTTCGGCGCCGATTTTGCCTATACTGTAGATGGCGGTGTGGAGAACGAACTGGAATACGAGAACTTCAATGCTGCAGGTGCAGAGGTACAGATCAAGGGCTTTCCAGTGCATCCTGGCAGCAGCAAAAATACCCTGGTGAATGCTGTACAGGTAGCGGTAGAATTTCATAATATGCTTCCTTCAGGGGAGACACCAAGGTATACAGAAGAATATGAAGGCTTTTACCATCTTTGCGACCTGAACGGGGATATTGCACAGGCAAGTATGGTTTACATTATTCGTGACCATGACAGCCATCTGTTTGAAGCAAGGATTTCTACCATGAAGCATATTGCAAAGCTTCTTAATGAAAAATACGGTGCCGGTACAGTCACATTGACTATTAAGGAGCAGTACCGGAACATGAAAGAAAAAATTGAGCCATGTATGCACCTGATCGAGAATGCAAAGCAGGCAGCACAGGAAGCAGGTCTGTCCCCTGTAACAGTACCCATCCGTGGGGGCACAGACGGGGCAAGGCTGTCCTACATGGGTCTTCCCTGCCCTAATCTTGGTACCGGCGGCTATGCAGCCCATGGCCCCTGTGAGCATATCACTGTAGAGGGCATGGATCTGGTGGTGGAGATCCTGAAAGGGATCGTGAAGCGGTATGCAGAGCCTGTGAAATAAAATAATAGGATAAGAACCATTGTGATCTGGCAGTTGCTCAGCAGCATGTAATAGAGAATGTGTTGGGTGACTGTGTGATAATTTTTTATCACAATGGTTCTTTTTTTGTAAAAATTTAAAGCGTAAAAGTGACATGTCTGTTTAAGATTTTATAGAACTGGACATATGTTTATAAAAATAGCGCGTAAACTCTTAATTTAATACAATACACATAAAAATTAACGATAAAAAATGTGCAACATGCTGATATTCTTGAAATACGAAAAAAAAACTTGTTAAAATATTATCATTATGGTATCTTAGTAGTGCGGAACTGAACTGAATTCTATTTATGCGGAGAAGAGGGAATATGCCTGTATTTGAATGAAAATATTGGTAGAGCAGAAGATGAGAGTTGTGGTTCTGTTTTTTTATTCAGATAATTGTTAAAAAAAAGACGAGAGGAAGAAGGAAGGAACGGGTTATGAGTAGCAAAATTACTATTATTGGTGCAGGCAGCGTAGGTTCTACCATCGCTTATACTTTGGCAAGTGAGGCGATTGCGTCTGAAATCGTTATGATCGATATTAACAAGGAAAAGGTAGAAGGCGAAGTGATGGATATCCTTCAGGGTACCTGCTTTAGAAGTCCGATTTCCATGATCGCAGGAGATTATGAGGACGCTAAGGATTCTGACATTGTAATCATCACATCCGGGATTGCCAGAAAGCCAGGACAGACCAGGATCGAGCTTACACAGACAAATGTAAATATTATGAAAGACATTGCTCCAAAGATCGCAAAGGAAGCACCTAATGCTATTTACATTATCGTAAGCAATCCGGTAGATATTATGACTTATGTATTTACCAAGATTTCCGGTATTCCGGAGAAACAGGTGATCGGTTCCGGTACGCTGCTGGATACAGCACGTCTTCGCTGCGGTATCTCTGAGCATTTCAAGGTAGCACAGGGAAATATCCATGCATATGTATTCGGTGAGCATGGGGATACTTCCTTTATTCCGTGGACAGGCGCTTATATCTCAGGTGTAAGTGTAGATGAATATTATGAGAATATGAAAGCGCTTGGAAAAGAGATCCAGCCAATTGACAAAGAGGCAATGCTGAATTATGTCCAGAAGTCCGGTGGCCAGATCATTGCAAAGAAAGGGGCTACTTTCTATGCTGTATCTGTAACTGTATGCAAGCTGGTCAATCTGGTACTTGCAGCATCTGATACTATTACCACTGTTTCTTCCATGATGCATGGAGAGTATGGTATTGAAGACGTATGCTTAAGTACACTTACCTTGGTAGGACCTAATGGTATCCAGGGAAAAGTACCAATGCGTATGAATAAGAATGAAATTGAACAGTTGAGAAAGAGTGCTGACGCCCTGAAAAATGTTATTGCACAGATCGATCTGTAAAATTGCGTATATATTGGGAGCCGCTTGCGGCTCCCCTATTATGTCCAAAATAGTTTTGATTTGATTTTATCTCAGTCTCCAATCTCCGACTGAGATAAACGCTCCGCGAGGATGCGCAGTGATTCTGTAAAGAATATGTCAGCTTACGCTGACCAGAATCACGCGCCAAGTCTCGCAGCTGCTCGACTTGAAAATACAAAATAACGTGTTGATTCCTATTAATTTCTGAATATACCAGCAGCTGAAATACAAGATAAAAGGTTGCTGTATATAAATATATTTGCTATAAAACGATAGAAAATGCTAAGAAACAAAGAAAGGATAGCAGGATTATGAAGTACAGTTATTATCCGGGATGTACCCTGAAAAACAAAGCAAAAGACCTGGACACCTATGCCAGGGCTTCTGCCAAGGCGCTTGGATTTGAACTGGAAGAAATCGAAGACTGGCAGTGCTGCGGCGGTGTTTATCCGCTGGGAAGCGATGAAATTGCCACAAAGCTTTCTTCTGTCCGTGCATTGGAGCAGGCCAGGGAAAAAGGCCAGGATCTGGTAACAGTCTGTTCCGCCTGTCATCATGTGATCAAAAGAGTCAATGATGATATGCAAAATGTGGAGGATATCCGCACCAGAGCCAACAATTACCTGAAATTTGAAACACCCTATGCAGGAGAAACAACCGTTCTCCATTACCTGGAGGTATTAAGAGACAGGGTAGGCTTTGATAAGATCAAAGAAAAGGTTGTAAATCCGTTAAAGGGCAGAAAAATAGGTGCTTATTATGGGTGCCTTTTGTTAAGACCTGGAAAAATACTGGGATTTGATAATCCGGAAAATCCTTCCATTATAGAAGATTTTATCCGTGCTATCGGCGGTGAGCCGGTGATCTATCCTTTCCGTAATGAATGCTGCGGTGGATATATTTCCCTGAAAGAAAAGGATATGGCACAGAATATGTGTAAAAAGATCATGGACAGTGCAGAAGGTTTTGGTGCAGAGATGCTGATCACGGCCTGTCCGCTTTGCATGTATAACCTGAAAAAGAACGGAAACGGAAAACTTCCTGTATACTATTTCACAGAGCTTCTTGCTGAAGCGCTGGGCGTGAAAGAGGAGGTGGCAGAGTAATGAGTGCTTATACATATGGAAATACTGCAAATGCTGCAGAACGGATCAAAGAGATCTCAGGAGTAAATCCTCTGAAATGTATGAAATGCGGCAAATGCTCTGCAACCTGTCCGGCATTTAATGAGATGGATATCAAGCCGCATCAGTTTGTATCCTATGTACAGAATGGGGATATTGAGGCACTTGCCCAGTCAAAATCCCTGTGGAAATGTCTTTCCTGCTTTGCATGTGTGGAGCGTTGCCCAAGAGATGTAAAACCAGGAAAACTGATCGATGCTGCAAGACAGATCGTGATCAGGGAAAAGGGACAGAATTATCTGAAAGCAGATGAGATCCCGGAACTGATCGATGATGAAACGCCTCAGCAGCTGTTAGTCAGTGCATTCAGAAGATACAGGAGGTGAGAGACTGGTGCAGAGAATAGGTGTATTTGTATGTCACTGTGGTACCAATATCGCAGCCACAGTAGATGTAAAAAAAGTAGTTGAAATGGCAAAAATGGAGCCTGGTGTTGTTCATGCAGAAGATTACCAGTATATGTGTTCAGAGGCCGGACAGTCCAAGATCATTAATGCCATCAAAGAGAAACATCTTACAGGAGTTGTAGTATGTTCCTGTTCCCCACGTATGCATGAGGCTACTTTCCGTAAAGCTGCGGAAAAGGCCGGCCTGAACCCATACATGGTAGAGATCGCAAATATCCGTGAGCACTGCTCCTGGATCCATAAAGACATGGAGGAAGCAACCAAGAAGGCTGTGATCCTTGCAAGAGCAGCTATTGCAAAAGTAAATCTGGATGCGCCTCTTCAGCCGGGAGAGAGCCAGGTTACAAAAAGAGCCCTGGTGATCGGCGGTGGTATTGCCGGTATCCAGTCTGCACTTGATATTGCAGATGCAGGATACGAAGTGGATATTGTGGAAAAGCTTCCAAGTATTGGTGGAAGAATGTCCCAGCTGGACAAAACCTTCCCTACCCTGGACTGCTCCGCATGTATCCTTACCCCTAAGATGGTAGAAGCAGCAGCTCATGAGAAGATCAACATCTATACATACAGTGAAGTAGAGAAGGTCAGCGGCTTTGTAGGCGATTTTACAGTAGATATCCGTAAAAAAGCCAGAAGCGTAGATATGAGCAAGTGTACAGGCTGTGGTGTATGTTCCCAGAAATGTCCGTCCAAGAAGATCCCGAATGAATTTAACCGTGGACTGAACAACCGCAGTGCTATCTATATTCCTTTTGCACAGGCCATTCCTAATGTACCTGTGATCGACCGTGTGAACTGTATCAAGTTCAAAACCGGTAAATGCGGTGCCTGCGCTAAGAACTGTGCAGCAGGAGCCATTGATTATGAACAGCAGGACGAGATCATAACAAAGAAATACGGAGCCATTGTTGTGGCAACCGGTTTTGATGTGATCAAGCTTGATAAATATGATGAATATGCTTACAGCCAGAGCAAGGATGTGATCACATCCCTGGAACTGGAGCGTCTGATGAATGCAGCAGGACCTACAAAGGGTCATCTGGAGCGCCTTTCCGATGGAAAAGCACCAAAGAACATTGTGTTTGTACAGTGTGTGGGAAGCCGCTGCTCTGATAACAGAGGAAAAAGCTACTGTTCCAAGATCTGCTGCATGTATACTGCAAAGCATGCAATGCTGATCAGGGATAAATACCCGGATACAAATGTAACCGTATTTTATATTGATGTACGTACTCCTGGAAAGAACTTTGATGAGTTTTACCGGAGAGCCGTAGAAGAGTATGGAGTAAACTACATTAAAGGCCAGGTTGGAAAGGTAATTCCTCAGCCGGATGGAACTTTAATGGTACAGGCATCAGATCTTCTGGACAACAAACAGATCCTGATGGAGGCAGATATGGTTGTTCTTGCAGCTGCCATTGAGCCAAACAAAGATGTACGTAAGATCGCAACCATGCTTACTGCAAGTATTGATACAAATAATTTCCTTACAGAAGCACATGCAAAGCTTCGTCCTGTAGAATCACCAACCGCAGGTATTTTCCTGTCCGGTGTATGCCAGGGACCAAAGGATATTCCGGAACAAGCTGACTACAAACCCATGTACAGCAAAAGCAGATCCTCTTGCATGTAACGGATGTTCCCAGTGTATGAATGTATGCCCATATGGAGCGATCTCCTATGAGGATGTACAGGTAAATGACCATGGAGTACGTGAGACAAGGCGTGTGGCAGTTGTGAATAACGCACTTTGCCAGGGCTGTGGTGCATGTACAGTTACCTGTCCGTCCGGAGCAATGGATCTCCAGGGATTCTCCAACAGACAGATCATAGCGGAGGTAGATGCAATATGTCGATAGAAGCAAAAGAAGAATTCAGGCCTAAAATCGTAGCGTTCTGCTGCAACTGGTGCAGTTATGCAGGTGCAGACCTGGCAGGAAGCAGCCGTCTGGTTTATCCGGCAGATGTAAAGATCATCCGTGTTCCATGTTCCTGCCGTGTGAATCCAATGTTTATCCTCCGTGCTTTTGAAAGAGGGGCAGACGGAGTGATCCTTTGTGGATGCCACCCGGGAGACTGCCATTATACAACCGGAAACTATTATGCAAGAAGAAGGATGACACTTCTGTTCTCCATGCTTGACTATATTGGCGTGGAAAACGGACGTACCCGTGTGGAATGGGTATCTGCAGCAGAAGGTGTTAAATTCTCCCAGACCATGAATGAGTTTGTGGAAAAGATCCATTCTCTTGGTAAGAATGTAAGATTGGAGGATATAAGATGCAGGAACTGATTAGCCGTGCAAAAGAACTGCTGGCAGATAAAACGGTAGCCCGTGTTCTTGGCTGGAGAGCCGGAGACCTGCCTTACAATCCTGAAGCAGCATATTTTGAAACACCGGAAAGCCTGGATGAATTTGTTTACAACGGCTTTTGCGGAGCAAACTTAAGCAAGATGATGATCGAAGCTTCCAAGCTGGAGGGCAAAACCCTTGTCTGTCTGAAACCGTGTGATACATACAGCTTTAACCAGCTGATCAAAGAACACAGGGTAGACCGTGAAAAAGCCTATATTATCGGTGTAGGCTGCAAAGGCAAGCTGGATGTGGAAAAGCTTCGCAAAATGGGAATCAAGGGAATCCAGAAGATTACTGGGGCAGAGATCACAGATGAGTGTGAGAACCTTGAAATAGAAACAATTTACGGAAATAAAACCGCTGCCTATAAAGATGCAATGCTGGAAAGATGCCATGTATGTAAGGGCAAAGAGCATATGATCTATGATGAGATCATCGGCGAGTCCAAGGATACAAAGGATGCTGACCGTTTTGCAGAAGTAGAACAGATCGAAGCAATGTCTCCAAAGGAAAGATTTGAATTTTTCCAGAAAGAACTGAGCAAATGTATCCGCTGCAATGCCTGCCGGAATGCCTGTCCTGCATGCAGCTGCCGCAGATGTGTTTTTGACAGTACCAAATTTGACAGCGCCCAGAAAGCCAATGTTGATGATTTTGAAGAAAAGATGTTCCACATCATCCGTGCATTCCATGTAGCAGGAAGATGTACAGACTGTGGAGAGTGCAGCCGTGTGTGCCCCCAGGGTATTCCGCTTCATCTTTTCAACCGTAAATTCATCAAAGATATCGACCAGTTCTATGGGGAATATCAGGCAGGCGCAGATGCTGAATCAAAAGGCCCGCTTACAAGCTTTACATTTGATGATGTGGAGCCTGGCATTGTGGCAGAAAGGGGATAATGTATGTACAAGATAAAAAAAGAAAATCTGAAGGCATTATTCCAGATGATTTCAGAAAAACAGGATCTGATCCTTCCTGTAAAAAAGGCAGAGCAGACAAATTTTGCTTTGTGGACAGAAGATGTAGATGTTGACCTTACAACCTTAAAAACCGTAAAATCCGGAAAAGATGCATTTTTCCCACAGAGTGAAACCTTATATACCTGTGTACGTGACGGCAAAAAGCTGTCCGTAGAGCCGGAAGCATTAAGAGAGCATCCATTTGTAGTATTTGGAATGAAAGCCTGTGATGTGAAAGGTGTAGAGGTTCTTGATAAAGTATTTCTTACAGAGCCTGTAGATACTTTCTATGCTGCAAGAAGAGAGCACGGAACTATCGTTGCCATGGCATGTCATGAGCCGGAAGAGTCCTGCTTCTGCAAGATCTTCGGAACAGATGCAGCAGAGCCGACAGCTGATGTGGCTGTATGGATGATCGGTGAGGATCTTTTCTGGAAAACTCTTACAGAAAAAGGAAATGCTCTTACTGACAGCGTAAAAGAACTTCTTCAGGATGCAGATGCAGCAGATGAAGAGGCTGTTTCAAAGGAAAAAGAAACCATCCGTTCCATTATCGAAAAGCTTCCGTATACACATCTTTCCCTGGAAGGATGGAATGGAGATGCTACAGAAGAAAGATTCAATTCTCCTGTATGGAACGAGCTTTATAAACCATGTCTGGCATGTGGTACCTGTACTTTTGTATGTCCTACCTGCCAGTGTTATGACATTAAAGATTATGATACAGGCCACGGCGTAAAGCGTTATCGCTGCTGGGATTCCTGCATGTATTCTGATTTCACGCTGATGGCCGGCGGTAATAACCGTACAACACAGCTGCAGAGATTCCGTCAGAGATTTATGCATAAGCTGGTTTATTTCCCGGCAAATAACGACGGCATGTATTCCTGTGTAGGATGCGGACGCTGCGTAGAGAAATGTCCGGAAGCATTAAATATTGTAAAGGTGATCAAAGCCTTTGAAAAGCAGGGAGGAGAAAAAGCATGAGTGAATGTACCTGCCATAAAAACTACAAACTGGATACTCTGATCCCAAAGGTAGGAGTTATCACCAGCATTAATGAGGAAACTCCGGATGTAAAAACCTTTTGTGTAAATGCACCGGATGGAGGAAAGCTTTTTGAGCATATGCCTGGACAGTGTGCAATGCTTTGCGCACCTGGAGTCAGTGAAGGAATGTTTTCCATTACATCTTCCCCTACGAATAAAGAATATCAGGAATTTAGTATTAAAAGATGCGGAGAGCTGACTTCTTATCTGCACAGCTTGCAGGTTGGGGATGAGATCACAGTGCGTGGGCCTTATGGAAATCATTTTCCGGTAGAGGATAAGCTGAAAGGAAAGAATCTTCTGTTTATCGCCGGAGGTATCGGTCTGGCACCTCTTCGTTCTGTAATCAATTATGTGCTGGACAATCGTGAGGATTATGGAACTGTGGATATTCTGTACGGTTCCCGTTCCGCAGATGATCTGGTTAAGCTGAAAGAGATCCAGAATGTATGGATGAAAGCGAAAGATGTAAATGTATATCTTACCATTGACCGTGAGCAGGAGGGCTGGGACGGACATGTAGGCTTTGTTCCAAGCTATCTGAAAGAAATCGGATTTGATACAAATAAAGTTGCATTGGTGTGCGGACCGCCGATCATGATCAAGTTTGTTCTTCAGGGACTGGAAGAACTGGGCTTTTCAAGATCACAGGTTTATACCACACTGGAACTTCGTATGAAATGCGGAATCGGTAAGTGCGGACGCTGCAATATTGGTTCCAAATATGTGTGCAAGGACGGACCGGTCTTCCGACTGGATGAGATTGATGAGTTACCTGATGAGTATTGATAAGCAATGAGCAGTGCACACAGGAACAGACATGAGCTGTGTCGTGCTTGCACGAAAACAGCGAGATGAAGCAAAGCGGAATCGAGCTTAACACTGCGATTACCTACTACAAGAAAGGATCAAATAACATGGAAAATATGGTAAATGTATATTTCTTTGGAAAAAAATACACAGTACCTGCTGATCTTACGATCATGACCGCTATGGAATATGCAGGTTATACCTTAAAAAGAGGCTGCGGATGCCGTCATGGTTTCTGCGGCGCCTGTGCAACCATGTACAGGATCAAAGGAAAAAATGAACTGAAAACCTGTCTTGCCTGTCAGACACAGGTACAGGAAGGTATGTATGTGGCAAGCATCCCATTCTTCCCAACAGACAAGAGAACTTATGAGATCGATGAGATCCGTCCAAAGCAGCGTATCATGATGGAACTTTATCCAGAGATCTACAGCTGTATCGGATGTAATGCCTGCACAAAAGCATGTACACAGAATCTGAATGTTATGCAGTATATCGCTTATGCACAGCGTGGAGAATTTGAAAAATGTGCAGAGGAATCCTTTGACTGTATCGCATGCGGCTGCTGTACAGTACGCTGCCCTGCAGAGATTTCCCACCCGATGGTTGGCCTTCTGGCAAGACGTCTTACTGGAAAGTATATCGCACCAAAGAGTGAGCATCTGGCTAAACGTGTAGAAGAGATCCATGAGGGAGCATATGACGAGCTGATCGAGCAGATCATGCAGAAGCCTATCACGGAAATGGAAGAACTTTACAACCATAGAGAGATTGAGAAATAAGGAGGAGAAGCCATGTTTACACCAGAAATGATGGAATCCGTGAAAAAAGTGGAGGCAACAAGACCTTCACGAATTGGCATGGAGCCTAGAAGAATGACAGCTGAAGAGAAGGACACTCTTTTGAAGGCTTTTCATCCGGATTACAGGGAAGAGGCATTTGCCGAGATTAAGATCGGACCAAATAAAGGACAGAAGGCTCCCAAGGAGCTGACACATCTTCTTCATTCCAACAGCCGTCTGCTGAAGGATAAAGTAGATCTTGACAAAGTAGATTATGACGTAGACGTACTGGTGATCGGCGGCGGCGGTGCAGGATCTTCTGCAGCCATTGAAGCTCATGAGGCCGGTGCAAAGGTTATGATCGTTACAAAGCTGCGTATCGGTGATGCCAATACCATGATGGCAGAGGGCGGTATCCAGGCAGCAGATAAAGAAAACGATTCACCGGTACAGCATTATCTGGATGCTTTCGGTGGCGGACATTTTGCAGCAAGACCGGAACTTCTGAAAAAGCTGGTTATGGAAGCACCAGATGCAATTCAGTGGCTGAATGATCTTGGTGTTATGTTTGATAAAGATGCAGAAGGAAATATGGTAACAACTCATGGTGGCGGAACTTCCAGAAAGAGAATGCATGCCTGCAAGGATTATTCAGGAGCAGAGATCATGCGTACCCTTCGTGATGAGGTGATCAACCGTCAGATCCCGGTTGTAGAATTTACTTCTGCAGTAGAGCTGATCAAAGACGATAAGGGACAGGTTGCAGGTGCAGTTCTTCTGAACATGGAGACAGGAGATTACATGGTAGCCCGTGCAAAGACAGTGATCATTGCTACAGGTGGTGCAGGACGTATGCATTATCAGGGATTCCCTACATCCAACCATTATGGAGCAACTGCTGACGGACTTGTACTTGGATATCGTGCCGGAGCACCGCTTCTGTATCAGGATACGATTCAGTATCATCCTACAGGTGTTGCTTATCCTTCACAGATCTTTGGTGCACTTGTTACCGAGAAGGTACGTTCTATTGGAGCAATGCTTGTAAACGTAGATGGTGAAGCATTCATGCATCCGCTGGAAACCCGTGACGTAGCTGCTGCATCCATTATCCGTGAGTGTACAGAAAGAGGAAAAGGAGTAAAAACTCCTATCGGAACCGGTGTATGGCTGGATACTCCAATGATCGAGGAAATGAGTGGTGCAGGAACCATTGAAAAGAGAATTCCTGCAATGCTTCGTATGTACATGAATTATGGAATCGATATGAGAAAGCTTCCAATCCTTGTATATCCTACCCTGCATTATCAGAACGGTGGTCTGGAGATCGGCGGAGACGGATTTACAAAGGTAATCCCGAACCTGCTTGTTGCAGGAGAGGCTGTTGGAGGAATCCATGGACGTAACCGTCTGATGGGCAATTCCCTTCTGGATGTTATCGTATTCGGCCGTGATGCAGGTAAGGCTGCAGCTGCAAGAGTAAAAGAGATCACTCTTGGAAAGATGAACCTTGATCATGTACAGGCTTATGCAGAAGAACTGGAAAAAGCAGGACTTCATTCTGAGGACGTTTCTCCGCTGCTTCTTCCAAAATATGCAAGACACGAAGGAACTGTTGACAGTTTTGATAAATAATAAGTATTCAGCAGGCAGTATCCCACAAGGGTACTGAGCAGTTTCGATAAATAAAAAACAGGAGAGTGAGTAGTATGCGTGAGATTTTAGCAAGCCAGATCACAGACGTAGTTGAAAAGCTTTGCATCCAGGCAAATGAGCATCTTCCGGAAGACGTAAAGTGTGCGATCAAGAATTGCCGTGCATGTGAAGACGGAGAGATCGCAAAAGGCGTTCTGGATGACATCATCCAGAATTACGAGATCGCTGACAGTGAATGTGTGCCGATCTGCCAGGATACAGGAATGGCATGTGTGTTCCTGGAAATCGGTCAGGACGTACATATCACAGGAGGAGATCTTCGTGAGGCAGTTGATGAGGGTGTCCGTAGAGGTTATACCAATGGATATCTGAGAAAATCCGTTGTAAAGGATCCTGTCCGCAGAGGAAATACAGGAGACAATACACCGGCTATGCTTTACACAGAGATCGTACCTGGTGAAAATATTAAGATCACTGTAGGCCCTAAAGGTTTTGGAAGCGAGAACATGAGTATGATCCGTATGTTCAAGCCTTCAGCAGGACTTCAGGGGATCAAGGATTTCATCCTGGAAGCAGTAGAGACTGCAGGCCCTAATCCGTGTCCGCCTATGGTTGTTGGTGTAGGTATTGGTGGTACTTTTGATAAATGTGCACTTCTTGCAAAAAAAGCACTGATGCGTCCTATCGATTCTGAGAATCCGGATCCATTCTATGCAGACCTTGAAAAAGAAATGCTGGAAAAGGTCAACAAGCTGGGAATCGGACCACAGGGCTTTGGCGGAAAGACTACAGCCATTGGACTGAACATTGAGACAATGCCTACTCATATTGCCGGAATGCCTTGTGCAGTAAATATTAACTGCCATGTGACCCGTCATAAAACGGAGGTGATTTAAATGGAGAGAAGACATATTACACTGCCTCTTACTGAGGAGCTGGCAAAAACACTTCATGCAGGAGATCAGGTACTGCTTACAGGAACCATTTATACATCCAGGGATGCAGGACACAAAAGAATGTGTGAGGCTCTGGCAAAGGGAGAAAAGATCCCATTTGATCCTACAGATGCCACCATTTATTATGTTGGACCTACCCCTGCAAAACCAGGAAAAGTGATCGGATCTGCAGGCCCCACAACCAGCGGACGTATGGATGCTTATGCACCTACTATGATGTCTGTTGGTGCAAGAGGAATGATCGGAAAAGGTGCCCGCCTTCCAGAGGTTGTGGAAGCGATGAAGAAATACTCAGGTGTTTATTTCGGAGCTATCGGTGGCGCAGGTGCACTGCTTTCCAGATGTATCAAGAAAGCAGAACTGATCGCATATGAGGATCTTGGCGCAGAGGCTCTCAGAAAGCTTTATGTAGAGGATATGCCTCTTGTAGTCATCATCGACTGCGAAGGCAACAACCTTTATGAAGAAGGCCGTGCACAGTATCTGAAAGAGCACGAATAATCTGTGATATGGGAAAAATCTTGCTTTTTGAGTATGGTGGACTTCTGAAGAAATTGTTCGACACAACTGAATAATATAGATAATGAAATAAAAAGAGAGGAATATCTTGAAAAGTAGATATTTCTCTTTTTTTGAAATTGATTACCCTTAAAAATTGAGAGAGTAGGATTTTCGAGAAGGAATGAGTAAATTTAGTTGTAGAAAAAAACAATAGCAAGTATAATGTAGAAAAGAAGGTGAGAAAATGCAAGTGTTAAATCTGGAACAAAAGAATATGGAGCGTATGGATGTCATTAATAAATTTACATTAATGGATGATACTTTTATGACACAGGTCTTTTCAGGTGATCTTGAATGTACAGAAGAACTTCTAAAAATAATATTAAAGAGAAATGATTTATCTGTGACAAAAGCTGTTACACAGGTAACAATAGGAAATTTGTTTGGACGGTCTGTGAGACTTGATATTTATGCTAATGATGCCACAGGAAAGCAATATGATATTGAAGTGCAGCAGAATGATAGTGGGGCAGTTCCTGAACGTGCCAGACTTAATAGTGCATTATTTGATTCAAGGCTTACCACATCAGGAGAAAAATATGTAGAAATGCCGGAGACATACATTATATTTATTACAGCTAATGATGTTTTGAAAGGAGGTCTTCCGGTATATACAGTAGAAAGAACTGTTCAGGAAACAGGAAAATTGTTTGGAGACAAAGCACACATTGTTTATGTAAATGGCGCTTATAGAGGAAATGATGAAATTGGATGGCTGATGCATGATTTTAACTGTAAAGATTATCATGAGATGCATAATCCTAAGATTGCAGAAAGAGTCAGGTATTTTAAAGAAGAACCGAAAGGAGTGGCTGAAATGTGTGAAACAATGCAGAAAATTGTAGACAGAGAGCGTGGTGACGCAGATATTAAGGCAAGAATGGATATAGCCCTGAACTTATGGTCAGAGGGCGAGCATGATCTTGATAAGATTTCAAGGACTACCAAATTGTCAGTAGAGCAGGTTCGGCGAGCAATAACAATTGTTCAGCCTGTTTGATATCGAGAAAAAAGCAGGAGAAAATTTCCCATTAAGAGAAATTTCCTCCTGCTTTTGACTTTCATTTTCAAAAGAAGCCAGTGACCACAGGACGATCAGCACAAGGTCATTTGCATTGTTTTCTGAAGGGTTCCGGATCCAGGATAGGATGGTTCATCTGCGTAAATGCAGGCAAAAGCCGGGCAGTGAACTGGGAGATGGAACTGATCACAGAAGCATCTCCGTAGCTGCGGTTTTCATAAAAAGCATAATAACTGCCATAGAGAATATAGGACAGCATAATATTCAACTGGGGATCCTCACGATAGTCCGGATAAGCGGAAAAAACCAGGGTTTTCAACGCTGCCTCCATTTTCTGGACAAGATATTTGCTGCGGCTTCCGGAAAAAAGAGTACGGATCAGGGTGTCCTTGGACATGTATCCCATGAAGATTTCTTTTGTAAAGTCAGCAGGATCCTGCAGCAGATTTTCCGGATGACTGAAGTTTTCCATAATGGAATCCACAAGCTGGGTTTCCAGCTGGTCGGAAAGGTCATAGATATCCTTATAATGAGCATAAAAAGTAGATTTGTTGATCCTGGCTTCTTCACACAATTCTTTTACTGTTATACGCTCTACTTCTTTATGTGACCGGATCTCAATAAAAGCATTGATAATGCTCTGTTTTGTCTTTTCAATTCGTATATCCATAAAGCAGCCTCCCGACGATTTTTAAAATTGGTTGGATAACCTACATTTTTTTCGGATTGTTGGTGGATAGATAACCTTTTTTATTATACACTAAAATCGAAAAAAAACAACTGGTGTCGGTTTTGATGGAGGGATCTATGGATTTTTATAATTTTTATATTGGAAAAGAATTTCAGGCATACGAATTTCTGGGAGCACATGTATGGGAAAAGGGAGTAACCTTCCGTACATTCGCCCCTGCAGCCAATCATGTAAGCGTGATCGGAGAGTTTAATGGATGGACAGAAACACCAATGAACCGTATTTATGATGGGAATTTCTGGGAATGCGATATTCCGGGAGCAGCTGCTGGACAGATGTACAAATACCGGATTTACAAAAATGACGGTTCATTTATGGATCACGCAGATCCTTATGCTTTTTATTCCGAATTAAGGCCTGGGACAGCCTCTGTTACCTGGACATCCAAGGATTACAAATTCCAGGATAAAGAGTGGCAGAAGAACGGCAAGGACAGGAAGGATAAGCCTGTCAACATTTATGAAATGCATTTCGGATCCTGGAAATGCCCGGAAGAAGGCATTGGTGAAAGATGGTATACCTACCGGGAGATGGCAGGACTGATCATTCCCTATCTTAAGGAAAATGGATACAATTATATAGAGGTAATGCCTCTTTGCGAATATCCCTGTGATGAATCCTGGGGTTATCAGGGAACAGGATATTTCAGTCCGACTTCACGCTATGGAAAGCCGGAGGATCTGAAGTATTTTATAGATCAGTGTCATAAAAATGAGATCGGTGTGATCCTGGATTTTGTACCTGTGCACTTTGCAATCAATGATTTTGCACTTGCAAATTATGATGGAACAGCTTTATATGAATATCCTAATATTGCAGTAGGACGTAACGAGTGGGGAAGCTGTAATTTCATGCATTCCAGAGGTGAGGTCTACAGCTTTTTACAGTCCTGTGCCCTGTATTGGCTGCAGGAATTCCATTTTGACGGACTGCGTATGGATGCAGTGGGCAATCTGATCTACTGGCAGGGAGACAGCAACCGTGGGGAGAATTTATCAGCCCTTAAGTTCTTAAAGACCATGAACCAGGGCCTGAAGGAACGGGTACCGGATGCAATGCTGTTTGCAGAGGATTCCACACCTTATCAGGGTGTCACAAAGCCGGTTTCCGAAGGAGGACTTGGGTTTGATTACAAGTGGGATCTGGGATGGATGAACGACACTCTTTCTTATTTCCAGTCATCCCCTGAACAGCGCAAGGAGAGATACCACAAGCTTACTTTTTCCATGATGTACTTCTACAATGAGAAATATCTTCTGCCGTTATCCCATGATGAGGTTGTCCATGGAAAGGCTACCATTGCACAGAAGATGAATGGTGGATATGACGGGAAATTCCCGCAGGCTCGTGCTTTTTACATGTATATGTATGCACATCCGGGACTGAAGCTGAACTTTATGGGCAATGAGCTGGCCCAGTTAAAAGAATGGAGCGAGGCAGGAGATCTGGACTGGATGCTGCTTGATTTCCCGATCCATGAGAAATTTTATAAGTTTATGAAGGAACTGAATCATTGTTATATGGAGCATCCTGCACTGTACAAACATGATTTTGAAAGGGAAGGTTTCCAGTGGATTGATTGTCACCAGGAAGAAAAATGTGTGTATGTATTTGAGAGAAGAAGCGAAGAAGAAACAGTTCTGGCACTGTTTAATTTCTCAGATCAGACCCAGGAATATCAGATCCAGCTTGAAGAAGGATATAGTCTTCTGATGGCGAGTGATATGGAAGCTTATGGTGGAAACAGGAAATACACAAAGAAAGACAAGGTTCTTCCGGAAGGGGAGAATGTATTGAAATTATCACCGTTTTCTGCTGTTTTCTATGTGAAAAAAGCGGAATAAATATGGTGAATATTACGTGGCAAGTATCATATAGGTGACATAAAAATATAAGAAGATACAAAAATAGGGTGTCCATCCTGCCAGGCAGCAGGGAAAGGACACCCTTGCTTTTGGAAAAAGAAATTACTGCATTTCCGGAGCAAGATGCTTCTTGACAGCCTCAAAGCTCTCCGGACTGATCACATGCTCGATCCGGCATGCGTCTGAAGTAGCTGTATCAGGATTGACCCCAAGGCTGATCAGCCATGCGGAAAGGAACTGATGACGCTCATAGATCATATCAGCGATCTGCTGACCGGATTCTGTAAGATAGATGTACCCTTCAGGAGTCACTGTGATGTGGTTCTTTTCACGAAGGTTCTTCATGGCAACGCTGACACTGGATTTCTTAAAGCCCAGCTCTTCTGCGATGTCTACGGAACGTACAACAGGTTTCTTCTTACTGAGAATCAGTATGGTTTCCAGATAATTCTCTGCGGATTCATTAGATTTCACGATGTTTCACCTCAACTTTATATAGCTTTGATACCCCTGGTACAGCGAATGATAAGGAACCTGTGAAAACGGGGTATTATCTGCTGCAGACAGTTGGTGATGCAAGTAGTTACATATCTTGTACAGTATACCATATTTTGTGAATTTCAGCAAATTATTTTTGAGTGGTCATATTATTTTTCGGCATGCTATTTTTGAGACTATTTTTGAACAGTCAGACATTTTTTATAAGTAAGGTCCATACCAATGGCGCCTAAGGGGGCTGTGATCAGGATTGCAAGGACAGCTACAGATAAAACCAGCTGTCCGCAAGGCAGTCCCATGGCCATTGGTACGGATCCGATAGCTGCCTGTACAGTGGCTTTGGGCAGGTATGCGATGATACAGAAAAGCCGTTCTTTTAAAGAAAGCTGTGTGCCTGCCAGGCAGAGAGATACCCCAAGACTGCGGATCAGAAGTGCCAGAAGGATCATAAGCACTGCAGGCAGACCTGCGTTCAGAGTATAGCGGATATCCACAGCAGCACCTACAAGCACGAAAAGTATCACTTCTGCAGCAAGCCAAAGCTTTCCAAATTTTTCGGAAAGACGGCGGGAAACACAGGGAGCTGATTTCAGCTTGATTACGCAGGCCATACTGACAACAGCCAGAAGTCCGGAAACAGAAACGGTTCCCTTCAGCCATGTTTCTATAGACATGAGCAGAAAAGAAAGGCCAAGGACAATGATCACTTTCATACTGTTACGCACAAGATGCTTGTGGGCATAGGCGGTTTCAAAGAAAAGACTGACGCATAAGCCAAAGGCTGCACCAAGGAGTACTCCAAGGATAATGGAAACAGGAATGTTTACAAAATCCATTACATGTGCGCTTCCGCCCTGGGCCATGGTAACAAAGGTGGAAAAAAGCACGATCACAAAAATATCGTCACAGGATGCACCTGCCATGATCAGCTGGGGAATACTTTTCTTGGTTCCGTATCCTTCTTCCATCAGCTGGACCATCCGTGGAATAACAACTGCAGGAGATACAGCACCAAGGACTGCGCCCATAACAGCAGCCTCAATCCTTGTGATCCCCAGTATGCTAGGGGCAAAAAGGAAAAAGGCAAGAATCTCAAAGCTGGCAGGGACAAAGGACATCATAATTGCAGGACGTCCTACTTTTTTCAGATCTGAAAGATTCAGGGAAAGCCCTGCTTTCAGCAAAATTATGATCAGTGCCATCTGGCGCAGCTGTGCGCTGATGGACAAAATAGATGAATCCAGCAGGTTTAGAACACAGGGGCCAAGCAGGATACCGGTTATCAACATGCCGATGATCCTTGGCAGGTGAAGAAGCTGGCAGCTGGCAGCCATTGCCAGTCCCAGTAGAAAAATAAATGCAAGTGAAGTCAACATAAGTAAATCCTCCTAAAAAATAATATTGGTTGATCCCGGCACTGGCACAAAAAAAGCTGGTGCCCCTGTGACAAAGATCACAGAAGTCATCAGCTTAAAAAGCGGTTTAGGTAATCCATGGGAGAACTTCATTCCCGAAGCCAATTATACAGCAGGATAAAAAACTTGTAAATACCAAATTTGTTTTATCCCCCAGGGGGGCTTGCAGGATTTGTACTGTTTTGATAAAATTTTAACAGATTTTTATGACAGATAAATGCGGAGGAAATACAGTTGAAAGAACTGATGAAAGAGATTGGGGATTACTGGAGTACACGGACGGAAGGGTACTCTGAGGTAAATGAAAAAGAACTGCTGGGCACACAAAAGGAAGCCTGGCTCACTCTTTTGAAAAATGAATTTCCACAGAAGGCCAGGGAGAATCTGCGGATCCTGGATATTGGCACAGGACCTGGATTTTTCCCTGTGATCCTGGCAGGAGAGGGCTATTATGTGGATGCTGTGGATTATACAGAGGGAATGCTGGAAAAGGCCAAAGAGAATGTGGAAAAGTACCTTGGAAAAAAGAAGGATCATGTGATTTTTTATCGGATGGATGCACAGGCCCTGGACTTTCAGGATAATACCTTTGATGTGGTGATCACCAGGAATCTGACCTGGAATCTGCCAGATCCTGTGAAGGCTTACCAGGAGTGGATCCGTGTACTCAGACCAGGCGGAAAGCTTCTGAATTTTGATGCCAACTGGTACGGATATCTGTATGATGAGGAAAAGCGTCAGGCCTATGAAAAAGACAGGGAAAATGTAGAAAAGGAAAGCCTGGATGACCATTATCTTTGCACGGATATTGACCGTATGGAAGAAATCGCCAGACAGGTTCCATTGTCCGGGAAGCTTCGCCCTGCATGGGATGAAAAGGTTCTGACAGACCTTGGAGTTTCCGTTAAAACCGATACCCAGGTATGGGAAAGGGTGTGGAGTACAGAAGAAAAACTGAATTACGGATCAACGCCTATGTTTATGGTACAGGCTGTAAAAAAAGAGTCATGGGGAAGCTATACTTTAGGCGATATGACGATACAGCCAGGACAGCGGGAACAGGGCTTTTTAAGCCTTGGTGATGGAGAATTTTCTCTTCCTGTGGCAGTGATCCGTGGGGAAAAGCCAGGGAAAACCGTGTTGATCACAGCAGGGATCCATCCTGGAGAGTATGTAGGGATCCAGTCAGCGGTAGAACTGGCAGAGGATCTGAAAGCAGAGAAAATGTCTGGTACAGTGATCCTTGTGAAAGCTGTCAGCAGAGAGGATTTTGAAGCCAGAAAAGGCAGTGCAGGAATGGCAGACGGCCGTAATCTGAACCGGCTTTTTCCTGGAAAAGAAGCTGGAGAAAAGCTGGAGCGGCTGGCACATTTTATGGTAAAGGAACTGCTGGGGAGAGCAGATTATTATATTGATCTGCACAGTGGGGATGACTATGAGGAATTGACTCCATATGTGTATTATGCAGGCCGTGCAGATGCAAGGACTGTGGAAATTTCCAGACATATGGCCCAGCAGGTAGATGTGCCTTATATGGTACAGTCAGGTGTAGCGTCCGGAGGGGCTTACAACTATGCAGCCTCCCAGGGGATCCCAAGTGTGCTTCTGGAAAGAGGCGGTATGGGAAGCTGGGATACAGAAGAAGTACGTTCCATGAAGCGGGATGTGCGTACCATTTTAAGGTATCTGGGGATTTATGATGGACATAAAAGCTATCGTAAATATTATCCGCTGAATGTAACAGATGTACAGTATCAGGCTTCCTCTAATATGGGATTCTGGTATCCGGAAAAAAGAGCAGGAGATCTGTTTGAATCCGGAGATGTGCTGGGATATGTACGTGATTATGAGGGCAAAGAACTGGAATGCTGTGTTGCATACAATGACGGTGTGATCTTGTATCAGACACGTTCCCTGCAGGTGCTGCAGGACGGCCCGATGATCGCTTACGGTCGGATCAGCTATGAGGAAGATGACCGAAAAGAGAAGATCGCTTCTTACTGGACAAAGCGCAGTGACAGTTTCCTGAAACAGCGAAGAGACGAGCTTCATAGTCCTCTGGCTGTAAGATGGATGAAAGAGATCCACAGATATATGCCAGAGAAAGAAGGAAAATTAAAGATCCTGGATGTGGGCTGCGGAGCAGGATTTTTCTCTGTACTTCTTGCGAAAGAAGGCCACACAGTAACCGGAATTGATCTGACACCGGACATGATCGCAGGAGCGAAAGAACTGGCAAAAGAAGAAGGGGTGAGCTGTACTTTCCAGGTCATGGATGCAGAGCATCCAGCCTTTTCTGACCAGGAATTTGATCTGGTGATCTCAAGAAATCTGACCTGGACCCTTCCGGACGCTGCAATGGCTTATAAGGAATGGCTCCGTGTATTAAAGCCAGGCGGAATCCTTTTGAACTTTGATGCCAACTATGGAATGAGTGATTTTGCAGATACGGAAAATCTGCCGGAAAACCATGCCCACCACCAGCTGGGAGACAGTCTGATGCAGGAATGTGAGGACATAAAAAGGCAGCTGCCTATCAGCTCCTACAGCCGTCCTGCATGGGATGTGGAGACTCTTGGCAGGCTGGATGCATCCGGGTTTTCCATTGATCTGAATATCAGTTCCAGGATATATCTGGAGAAAGATGAGTTCTACAATCCTACTCCCATGTTTGCAATCTGTGCATATAAAAAGGTGTAAAGATGATAGATATTAAACAACTGCAGTATTTTACTGTATGTGCAAAAACAGGCTCTTTTAGCGAGGCCGCAAAGGTACTGTATACTACTCAGTCAAGTGTAAGCAAGGTGATCCGGCTTTTGGAGGATACGTTGGGAATGCAGCTTTTCCAGCGGCTTCCAAGGGGGATACGCCTGACTTCCGGTGGGCAGCAGGTATACAGGTATGCCAGCAAGATCACCAATGAGATCGATGTGCTGGAGAATATGGCAGCCAGCAATATGACAAAGTGGATCCGTATTTCCATGAATCCAAGCTCCTGGTTTGCCAGCCAGTTTGTGGATTTTTATAACGAAACCAGTGAGAAAAATTACCATTTTCAGTTGACTACAGCAGGCGTGGGAAGCGTGATGGAACGTGTAAGGGACTATCTGGATGACATTGGATTTGTGTATATTTTAAGTACACAGAAAGAAAATTTTCTCCACGAACTGGTTAAAAATAAAATGGAATTTGTTCCTATGTATGAAACGGATGCCATGCTTTATTCTGGAAAACTTGCAGAATTATATACTTCCGGAAAGGAAAAAGCAGGTCTTGAAGACCTGGAAGGGATTCGCTTTATACAGAATTATCAGGATGAGTTTTTCGATATAGGAGTTGTGCGAAAGGAAGATTTCCAGTGGAAGGATCTGGATATTTCCGTACTTACCAACAGCGATTATATCATGGAAAAAATGCTGAAAAACAGTAAGGTTGCCAATATCAGCGGAAGCTATCTTTCCGAAAATAAAGAAGGCTCCATACCTGGGATTCCACTGGATATGGGGGATGGAAAGGTTATTTTCGGATATATCCATCACAAAAAGGAAGCCTTAGATGAAAGTGTGGAAGAATTTCTTGCTTTCTTAAAAAGCCGGCTTCCAGGCAGCAGCATAGATGCCTGATATACTGACCTATTCCAAAAATCTGAAATATATGCAGATTAAGAATGGCACAGAACCCTCCCCTGGGGTTGTGTGCCTTTTGTGTATTTGTTAAACTGTATCTGTCGAAAAAAGGAGAAGTGTGACTGTGAGGAGAATACACAGTTATGGAGAATTTATGATCAGGTATATTTTTAAAAGATTAATTCAGCTGATTCCGATTTTGATCGGGATCACTTTTTTGTCCTTTGCCATGATGCGTCTGGCAGGGGGGGATGCAGTCACCTATATGTATGAAAATGCAGGGGCAGCAGTTTCACAGGAAGTGCTGGATCAGACCAGGGCAGAGTATGGATTGGATCAGCCATTCCTGGTGCAGTATGGAAAATGGTTTGCAGGAATGATCACCGGAGATATGGGGATCAGCTATGTGTCAAAAAGAGATGTATACGATACCTTTGTGGAAAAGCTTCCGGCTACTTTGCTGCTTACGTTTTCCTCTCTTGTGCTTACCATGGCAATATCCATTCCACTGGGGATCCTTTCAGCAGTAAAACATAACCGGTGGAATGATTATCTGATCCGGTTTTTCAGCTTTATCGGTAATTCCATGCCAAATTTCCTGGCTGCACTGGTGTTGATGTATTTCTTTTCCATACAGCTGGGCTGGCTGCCTGTGATCACTACAGAAAATACAGCAGTCAGTCTCATCCTGCCAACTCTTACCCTGGCCATTTCCATGGCATCCAAATATACAAGACAGATCAGGGCTGCTGTACTTGAGGAGTTGAATCAGGAGTATGTAAAAGGAGCCAGGGCCAGAGGGATCAGAGGCAGGGTGATCATCTGGAAAAACGTGATGAAAGCTTCCATGCTTACGATCCTTACCCTTTTGTCACTGTCTATCGGAAGCCTGCTTGGCGGTACAGCCATTGTAGAAACCATTTTTATGTGGGACGGAGTTGGAAAAATGGCTGTGGATGCCATTAATATGCGGGATTATCCTATTATTCAGGCCTATGTGGCGTGGATGGCAGTTATTTATGTGGTGCTGAACCTGATCACGGATATCTTGTATCACTATCTGGATCCAAGGGTAAGGTTAGGAGGTGATCAGGCATGAATAAGCATAAGATAAGTGTCCGCAGGCAAAAAGTGCGAAAAGACCATACCCGTGGAAAGCTACTGTTCTTTTCCATACTTGTGCTTGCGATATTGCTGATTGCAGCCTTTGCCCAGAAGATTTGTCCTTTTGATCCTTATGCCCAGGATCTTCTGCAGGCGCAGAAGCCGCCGGGAGGGGAGCATCTTCTGGGTACAGACCGTTTTGGCAGGGATCTGTTTTCAAGGATCCTGGCAGGAAGTACAGCCAGTATTTATGCAACACTTTTGCTGGTTGCTATTGTGACTGTAACAGGAACTGTACTGGGGCTGATCTGCGGGTGGTATGGTGGAAAGGCTGATACAGTGCTTATGCGTATTTCCGATCTTTTCCTGGCGTTTCCAAGCCTTGTTTTCGCCCTTGCAGTGGCAGGAGTTCTTGGGGGAGGCATGGCAAATGCAGTGATCGCTTTGGCTATGATCGGATGGCCCAAATTTGCCAGGCTGGCCAGAGGGCTGACTCTGGTACAGAAGGATTCTACTTATGTGATGGCTGCAAAAATGAGCGGAAGCAGCACATCGAAGATCCTGTGGAAGCATATTTTACCTAATATTGCAGGACCAATTCTGGTAACGGCTGTGCTGGATATAGGCACTATGATGATGGAACTGGCAGGTCTTTCTTTTCTGGGGCTGGGTGTACAACCTCCGGCAGCAGAGTGGGGAAGTATGATTAATGACGGCAGAAGTATGCTTCAGATCGCCCCATGGATGGTGCTGGCACCTGGAGGAGCCATTTTCATTTCAGTAATGATCTTTAATCTTTTCGGGGACACGTTACGGGACTATCTGGATCCGAAAAATAAATAATATGAGAGTACAAAGCAGGTTACAACCTGCAGGTATCATAGCCGGGGTATTTGAATCCTGGTATCAATGAACAACAAACGAAAGAGAGGGATAACAACATGAAGAAAAGAGTATTGGCAGCGCTTTTTACAGGATTTATGCTTATGGCTGGAATGACTTTACCTGTATCTGCATGGGAGAGCAGCTTTACCTATGGAACCACAGCATACAGTGAAGAAATGGGAACAGCAGGACTGAATCCACACAGCAATTATTCCGGATGGAGTACCATTCGCTATGGAGTAGGAGAAACTCTGTTCAAATATGATGATAATATGGAGATCCAGCCATGGCTGGCAACGGATTACGAATTTGTAGATGATACAACTGTAAAGATCACCCTGCGGGATGGAGTGAAATTTTCCAGCGGACGCACCATGGATGCACAGGCTGTAAAGGAATGTCTGGAAGATCTGGTGGCTGTCCATGACCGGGCGCCATCTGATCTGCAGATCGATCATATGGAGGCAGAAGGACAGACACTGATCATCAATACACAGCAGCCCTGTCCTGCGATCATAAACTATCTGGCAGATCCTTACGGAGCCATTATTGATATGGACTATGGGATCCAGGGGAAAGGAGGATCTGCCAATGTGGCAGGAACCGGCCCTTACATAGCTGTGAATGTAACGCCTTCCCAGATTGATCTGGAAAAAAATGAAGATTATTGGGGCGGGGAAGTGAATGTGGATGCAGTTACAGTGAAGTCCTTTGCAGATGGAAGCGCTCTTACAGCAGCACTTCAGACAGGAGATATCCAGGGAACCTACGGACTTCAGTATGACAATTATTCTCTTTTCGATAATTCAGATTATACCATCAATTCCTGTGCTACCAGCCGGTGCTTTTTCGGCCAGTTTAACATGGATTCACCAATCGTTCAGGATCAGAATGTGCGAAAGGCTATAGAGATGGGGATTGATAAAGAGGGCTTCTGCTCTGTGATCATGGAGGGCAGGGGAGTGCCGGCAAAAGGTGCTTTTCCAAGCAGTTATTCTTATGGAAATGATGCAGTGGAGACAGTTTCTTATGATCCTGAAGGAGCCAAAGAACTTCTTAAAAAAGCTGGATGGACAGATACGGATGGGGATGGATATGCAGATAAAGATGGGCAGAAGCTGACCATCCGGTGGCTGACCTATCCTACCAGACTGGAGCAGCCAAAGCTTGCAGAGTATGCACAGGCAACTTTAAAAGAGATAGGCATTGATGTGCAGATCAATAATACTTCTGATCACAGGACTTATGCGGAAAACGGGGATTTTGACGTATATTTAAGCTCCCTTACCACAGCACCTACCGGCGATCCAGAATACTTTTTCACAAGTACGGTAACAGGACCGAAGAATTTCGGACATTATGAAAATGAAGAGGTTACAAAGCTGGTAGAGCAGCTGCATCAGACCTTTGACAAGGATGAGCGGGGAAATCTGGCAGTACAGCTTCAGCAGAAGATCCTGGATGATGATGGATATTTCTTTGTTTCCCATCTGAATATGGGAATTGTTACAAAGGCAAACGTGACAGGAATTGAGGCTCATCCCTGTGACTATTATGAGATCACAGCTGATCTTAAAGTGGAATAAAAAGGAGATCAGAGTATGACAGCTTCATTTTTTGAGGCAGAACATATGACTGTGTGCTATAACGGTGAACCGGTAGTACAGGATGTAAGTTTTGAAGTAAAACCAGGTGAGATCCTTGGGATTGTAGGAGAGTCCGGATCAGGGAAAAGTACCATTATCAAAGCAATCATGGGACTTCTGGGAGAAGAAGGACTGGTGACACAGGGAGATATATGGTTTAAAGGAAAAAATCTGACGGACATGAGCCAGAAGGAGTTAAGACCCTATCTGGGAAAAGAAATCGGTGTGGTATTTCAGGACTGCAAAGCTTCCCTTTGTCCGGTGCGGACAGTAGGTGCACAGATCCGGGATGCAGTGGCTGCCCATGAAAAGGTATCCAAAAAGGAAGTGTACCAACGAGCGGGCAGGATCATGGAAAAGATAGGATTACAGGACTGGGAGCGGGTTCTGAAAAGTTATTCTTTTCAGCTTTCCGGTGGAATGAACCAGAGGGTGGGAATCTGCATGGCAATGCTTCTTCATCCGGGGCTTCTTCTTGCAGATGAGCCTACCAGTGCGCTGGATGTAACCGTACAGAAACGGGTAGTGGAAGAACTTCTTCTTATGCGAGAGGAATATCATACTGCCATGATCCTTGTAACCCATAATCTGGGAGTGGTGCGTCATATGGCGGACAGGATCCTTGTGCTTCAGAATGGACAGGTAAAGGCATATGGAAAAGCATCAGATGTGCTGGATCATCCTGAGGATCCTTATACCAGAAGGCTGATGGATTCCGTGCTCCACCTGAAGCGGACTAAGAAACTGGAGGGATAAGAAGTGGCAGAGATTATATTAAAGGCAGAGCACCTGAAAAAAGTATTCCCTTCAGGTAAAAAAAATATGACTGCAGTGGAGGATATCAGTTTTGAACTGTCAGAAGGGGAAAATCTGGGGATCGTAGGAGAATCCGGGTCAGGGAAAAGTACGCTGGCAAGGCTTCTTACCAGGCTTGCGCCAGTAACGGAAGGTCATATTTATCTAAGGGGAAAAGATATTACCCATGTAAAAGGAAAAGAATTACTGGCTGTTTATCAGGATCTGCAGATGGTTTTTCAAATGCCGGCGGAAAGCTTTGACCCAAGGCGCACACTTGGGGACGGTATTGGGGAAAGTTTGAGAAACCTGGGGATAAGCAGAAAAGAAACTGGAAAAAAGGTGGAAAACCTGCTGAAAAAATGTGGACTGGATTCGGAATATGCCAATCGGTATCCTCATCAGGTCAGCGGTGGACAGTGCCAGAGAGCCGCTATCGCAAGGGCATTGGCTGTGAATCCATCTATTTTGATCTGTGATGAGGCCACAAGTGCACTGGATGTGACTGTGCAGAAGCAGATCCTGGAGCTTTTGAAGCAATTGAAGCAGCAGGAGGAGCTTTCCTTTCTTTTTATCAGTCATGATCTGGCACTGGTGCAGGCGTTCTGTGACAGGGTATTGGTGATGCATCAGGGAAAGGCTGTAGAATATGGAACACCGGATCAGATCATCAATCATCCCAGTCAGGAATATACAAAAAGACTGATCGATTCTGTTCTGTGATGCCAAATGATGATCATGAATTAAAAAGATCCTCCGGATCAGGAGCTTCCGGCTGTGCCACAGAGACAGTTTTGGAATAATGAAGGTTTTTAGCCTCTTCCTGGAGGGTGTCTTCGTATCCTGTCAGGGCTGCAAATGGAGAAAACTGTGCAGCTCTGGCAGAAAGCTCCATATGTGGCCTTGTGGAGGACTGATGATGGGGAAGATCAATAATATCCCCGTATTTTTCAAGGGCAGATACTTTACTGTTCGGTTTCTTATAAGGTCTGTTCATGCTTTATGACCTCCAATCTGGGAATTTCTGTTCTTTGCAGTGGCATGGTCCTGCAGGTTTGCCCCTTTCAGGATCGCATTTTTTCCATATTTTTTCTTAATATCCAGCACAGCGTGCTGGAGCTTTTTTTCTTTTTCAAGAGCTTGTTTTTTCTCTTTTTCCTGTTTCTCCAAAGCACTGTAGTCTGTAAAAAGATCCAGCTGCTGGAAGGATGTGGAAACAGGAATGGTATCCTCAGGAAAAACGTGTCCTGCAGTTACATTGATCCTTCGTACCAGAAGCGAGGGATCCACAATGGAATCATATAGTTCCATGGCTGCTTTCAGGATCTGGCTAGAGGAAGAGGAAGGTGCTGGCAGGCTGATGGAGCCATGAGCGGGTTTTGGCACCTGGCGCCCATAATGGTCTGTGGTAACAGGACCTTTATATGCGGAGGCTTTTTTCGGATCTGTTAAATTATCTATATCGTAGCCAATGGTAAGCACGATCTGATTTGTTACCAGCTTTTTGTCAACCAGATCCAGCACCAGCTGATCGGTCATTTCCCAGGCAACCAGCCTTGCCTGCTGGCAGGTATAAGCACAGGAAAGTACCTGGCCGGAGCCAAGACTGTTGTTCTCAGGCTGGTAATTTTTGATATGGGAGATCTCCACTGGTTCCCAGCCCCAGGCATGGTCTATGAGAAGTTCTGCATTTACACCGAAAAGATCGTATAAAAGATCTTCATTATAGTAATCTGCAGAAGAACCCATGGAACAGCGGGCAATATCACCCATTGTATAAATCCCTACAGAAGCCAGCCTTTTTGCATAGCCTCTTCCCACACGCCAGAAATCAGTAAGAGGGGTGTGGTTCCACAAAAGCCTGCGGTAGCTTAATTCGTCCAGCTCTGCGATCCGCACACCATCGCTGTCAGCCGGAACATGCTTGGCTACAATGTCCATGGCGATCTTGGCAAGATAAAGATTGGTGCCGATCCCTGCAGTAGCCGTGATCCCTGTTTCACGGAGAACTTCCCGGATCATGGTGATAGCCAGCTGATGAGGAGTCATGCGGTAGGTATCCAGATAGCCGGTTACATCCATGAAAACTTCATCAATGGAATAAACATGGATATCCTCAGGGGCAATATATTTCAGGTAAATGCCATAGATCCTGGCACTGTATTCCATATAAAGGGCCATCCTGGGTACAGCTGTAATATAGGCCAGAGCATTGGACGGATCTTCAAGACCCTGCAGATCTGTCGCTTGTCCGGAAAATCTGTGCCCTGGTGCATGAAGCACTTTGGAAGCATTTACAGCCTGTACTTTTTGTTCCACCTGAAAAAGCCTTGGGCGTCCCGGAATGCCAAAAGATTTTAAAGCAGGGGAGACGGCAAGGCAGATGGTTTTGGATGTACGGCTGGCATCCGCTACCACAAGATTGGTGGTAAGAGGATCCAGTTTACGCTCTACACATTCTACAGAAGCGTAGAAGGATTTCAGGTCAATGGCCAGATAAATTCGTTCTTTTTCCAAGATATTATCCTCGTATTGCTGATTTTTAAAGTTTTTCCGGATTCTGGTAGAAGCTTTCTGTAAAATGGATAAACTGTTTTACATGATTTTTCAGTATCCGGTTTTTATTATATACAATATAAAAGGTACGCACAGAAGAACCCTTATCCAGAGGGAAAAGCAGCATCTGTCTGGAATCTGCCAGATCTTTGGCAGAACGGTAGGAAAGCACGGAAATCCCGATGCCCTGCACAATGGATCTTCGTACTGCTTCCAGATCATTCATCCGTGCCACAATATTCAGGGAAGACTGGCTGATCCCCTGATCTTCCAGGTAACGATCCAGTTCTTTCTTGGTCCCTGAACCCTTTTCCCTCATGATAAATGGCTGATCCAGAAAATCGGTAAGCTGTGCACCCTGCTCCTGCATTTTTAAAAAATAGGGCGTTACAGGGGTAGCCAGTACCAGCTTGTCATGACAGAAAGGGATAAACTGGCAGTCCTTTTCCTCGCTTTGGCTGCCTACAAGGCCAAGATCTATGCTGCCGTCCAGTACTCTGAGGATCACACCCTGACTGTCAGACTGCCAGGCATGAAAATAAATATTGGGGGACTGTCTGCTGAAAGTGCCCAGAAGCTCTGGCAAAAGGTAAGAAGAGGGAATGGTGGAAACCCCAAGATCAATGATCTTTTTATCACTGCCTGTAAATTCATCCACCAGGGTATTTCGCATATTCAGCATATTTACAGCACAATCGTAAAGCTGCTGCCCCCGGGCTGTCACCGTAAGCTTTTTGGTAGTACGGAGGATCAGTTTGGAGTTCAGCTCCTGTTCCAGGGAACGGATGTGGGAACTGATGGTTGGCTGGGTCAGATAAAGATGTTTGGCTGCTTCTGAAAAGCTGTTGTATTCAACCACTGCCACAAAGGCTTCCAGCTGTTTAAATTCCATAGGTGTCCTTTCCGGGAAGCCTTAAAGATCAAGGATCTCTTTCAGCGCCCTTATGCAGAAGTGGATTTCATCCTTTGTATTTTCCGAACCAAAGGAAAAACGGATGGTGCCGGATGGATAAGTTCCCAGGGTTTTGTGGGCATTTGGAGCACAGTGAAGCCCTACTCTTGTCATAATGTGATGATCATTATCAAGGTGCCAGGCTACAGAGGCCATATCTTCATCCAGAGTCTGGATGGAAACCACAGCGCTTCGCATGGACAGATCCCTTTTTCCAATGATCCGGATATGCTTTTCAAAAGGATCCAGTTCCATAAGCTTTTCAAGAAAATATCCGGTAAGAGAAAGTTCTTTTGTACGGATCTGCTCCATGGAAGAGGAGGTAAGGCTCTCAAGCGCTGCGTGCAGGCCGAAAATACCGGGAAGGTTGGGGGTACCTGGCTCAAAACGGTCCGGCAGAAAGGCAGGAACTTCTTCTGTATGGGAAACACTGCCTGTGCCGCCGGAGATCAGAGGCTCCATCTGGTCAGATAATTGATCGGAGACAAGAAAGCCACCGGTACCCTGGGGACCACGAAGGCCTTTATGCCCGGTAAAAGCAAGGCCGTCAATATGTAATTTCTCCATATCCAGTGGAAAAATACCTGCAGTCTGGGCTGTATCCACAAGAAAGAAAAGATGATGTCTGTGGCAGATATCCCCAAGTTCTGCAAGAGGCATGTGAGTGCCGCATACATTGGAGGCATGTAAAGTAATGATCGCCTTTGTGGAAGGCGTGATCATGGACTCCACTTTTTCCAGGATCATGGTGCCGTCCTGGTTACATGGGATCCGGTCAAAGGTAATGCCGGTTCTGGAAAGCTGAACAAGGGGACGCATCACTGCATTATGCTCCATGGAGGATACAAGAACATGATCGCCTGGGCGCAGCAATCCCTTTAAAAGCATGTTCAGGCTTTGGGTGATATTGCCTGTAAAGATCACATTCTTGGCCTGGGGAAAATGAAAAAGCTGTGCCAGCAGCCTTCTGGTATTAAAAACCGTTTCTTCTGCTGCATAGGCGTCCTCATAGCAGCCTCTGTTCACATTGATCCCCAGGTTTGTAAGGTAATCGTACATGGCCTTTGCAACACCGGGAGCCTTGGGAAAAGAGGTGCTTGCCTGATCAAAATAAATTCTGTCTGTCATGATAGAAACCTGACTTTCTGTTGGTTTTGGCAGCTGTCCGGCTGACAACAGGAGAGCAGGGAACAGCTGTGGATGTTGTTTTCTTATAGTCAGTGTACCACAATATATTGATAAAATCTATAAATAGACAAAAAACACTTTAATTATTAATTGGAAGAATGTAAGACATAAGAACGCGAATGCGTAGTGTCGCTTATCTTTCCAACAAAAATTGCGAATAAAAAATACTGAAAGATATGCAGACCATCGCTTTCGTCGTGTGTTACCAACACGGCGAGG
>ONBN01000066.1 GCA_900316115.1 uncultured Eubacteriales bacterium | reverse complement strand
GTGTCAAGCAAAAATGAAAATGTCCCGAAATAATCAAAAGATTTGCCCTGTGAATGCAGGGCATTTTTTGACTCAAATCATCTTCCGTAATGATTAAAATATTGACAGCATGTCCACACATGGCAAGTGGGTTCATGCTGTCAATACATGAAACACTGGTCAGCTGATTTTAACAACCAGTTGTTATGCGGGCATTTCAGCAGGATCCTCAAAGTGATGAGGCTGTGATCTGATAAACTTGTGGAATTCATTTCGTCTCCATGGATGAGACATGGGCGGGATATATGTTTTCCGGGGTTTCGGCTCTTGATAATCATTATCCAGGTCTGGTGATTTATCGGCATGTTTCGGAATCTTTTCCAATGCGTAGACATCCTTATCGTTGACGCTACAGAAAAGGCTGCCATCAAAGGCTTTGATAACCATGACTTTGGTGCCTTTGCAGTAGTGTACCTGTCTGCCCCTGGAGTTGAGCATACGGTAATGATCATGCATAAAGAGAATCGAATGCCCACAGTCTACTGTGCGCTCTGTCAGGACAGCAAGAATCCGGTTGAGTTCTTCACAAGAGGGTTGCTTTTCAAAGGCAGATTTGCTACCATGAATGGGAAGGGTGAACTTCTCATTGAATTCCTTTATGTAGGAGTTTAGGAATTCATTGGCAGCATCTATGGTTGCGATTCCTGCAAGTCGTAATTCGACAGGGAGTCGTGACTGTAGAGTCTGGTTAAGACGTTCTACGCGACCTTTGGCCTGAGGAACACTGGTGGATTCAAGAAGAACACCAAGCTGCTTGCAGGCATAAGCAAACTGGGTATAGGTATCCTCATCGATAGATGGGGAATTTTTCTTTTTATAGGTAAAAACAGTACGCTGGTCAGTAAGGATCTTATAAGGGATGCCATATGTAGTAAGGATCTGATGGAACACATGGTAATAAGCGAGTAAGGTTTCCTGAGTATCGAACCAGGCACCGACAATCATACCGGTAGCATCGTCAATGGCAAGGTGCAGGTGCCAGATCTGGCCGGGAATCCATTCATGAGGGGAGGCATCCATCTGGATCAGTTCTCCAAAGAAAGCACATCTGGGGCGTCTGGAGTGGGCATCTTCGACAGCAACCAGATTGGCCTGGATTGTATCGGCTTCCTTTTGTGTACGAGCAGCAAGTTTGGCTGCCTGTAATGCTTTTTTCAGTCTTTTTTGTTTAGATCTCGTAACCTTAGGAGAGAGGATATATTCGCTCTCAAGGATAGCTGCGACAGAAGAAGCAGAGATATGGATCTGCTCATGTTTGGCAAGAAGCTCCGTAAAGTGCTGGAAGTTGGCATTAAAATATTTGTTGCGGTAAAGAGCAACAATGATTTGACGGGATTGCGCAGGGATAGTAGTTGCGGGTTTTCTGCCGCGATTTCCATGGACAAAGAATTCCTTGCCCTGCTTTTTGTAACCCGCAAGCATACGGTTGATGTGTCTGCGTGTACAGTTAAGGGTTAAGGATAAGTGTTACCTCCGCTCTGTAGTCTGGAGGTTATTTTACCACATCCGGGACATTATCATTTGTGGTATATCAGGACATTATCATATGTGGCTCATAAAAAATAAAAAAATTGAAAAAAACTGTTGACATTCCAACTGGAATGAGGTATTATAATCAGGCAGTCGCAAAGAGCGGCTGAAAGATATGAAATGCAGGAGTGGCGGAATTGGCAGACGCGCAGGCTTCAGGTGCCTGTGGTCGCAAGATCGTGTGGGTTCAAGTCCCATCTCCTGCATTCTTTTTTTGTCTAAAAAGACGTAATCATGATCCCCTGAAGACTGCAGATACAGTTTTCAGGGGATTTCCTATAATATTTTGGGAGCAACTGAATTATTTTTAGCCTTGAATTTTATTGAAAAAATATAATGCTTGTGATACAATCTTGAAGATTTAGGATAAATTATGACGACAGAAAGGGAGATTGTATGAAAGCATTTCTGATATTAGAAGACGGCCATGTTTTTACAGGGACGAGTATTGGTTCTACCCGGGAAGTTATCAGTGAAATCGTCTTCAACACTTCCATGACAGGTTATCTGGAAGTAATGACGGATCCTTCCTACGCAGGACAGGCCGTATGTATGACTTATCCCCTGATTGGTAATTACGGTATCTGCTATGAGGACCAGGAGTCAGGACAGCCCTGGATTGATGGTTTTATTGTACGTGAATTATCCCGTATCCCAAGTAATTTCCGAAGCGTGGATACAATACAGCATTTCTTAAATAAACATGATATTCCCGGTATAGCCGGAATTGATACCAGGGCATTGACCAGGATCCTCCGTGAGAAAGGTACAATGAACGGTATGATCACAGTCAATGAAAATTACGACTTAGACACAATTCTCCCCAGATTAAAACAATATACTACAGGCAAGGTTGTAGAGAAGGTAACATGCCGTGAAAAGCAGATCCTGCCAGGAAACGGTCCAAAGGTTGCACTTCTTGATTTTGGTGCAAAAAGAAATATTGCCCGTTCACTGAATCAGCGTGGCTGTGAAGTGACGATCTATCCGGCACTTACAAGTGCAGAGGAGATCCTTGCTTCCAAACCGGATGGGATCATGCTCAGCAACGGACCTGGAGATCCAAAGGAATGTACTTCTATTATAAAAGAAGTTAAAAAACTGTATGATTCAGATGTGCCGATTTTTGCGATCTGCCTGGGACATCAGTTGATGGCTCTTGCTACCGGTGGAGACACCTATAAGATGAAATACGGACACAGAGGCGGTAATCATCCGGTTAAGGATCTGACAACCGGCAGAGTGTATATTTCATCCCAGAACCATGGATATGTGGTAGACGCAAAAGGACTTGAAGAGAAAAATATTGCCCATCCTGCATTTATCAATGTAAATGACGGTACCAATGAAGGCATGGCATACGTTGGAAAGAACATTTTCACTGTACAGTTCCATCCGGAAGCCTGCCCTGGACCGCAGGATTCGGGTTATCTGTTTGACCGCTTTATGAAAATGATGGGAGGAAATGACTGATGCCAAGAAATAAAGACATAAAAAAGGTACTTGTAATCGGTTCCGGACCAATCATCATTGGTCAGGCAGCAGAGTTTGACTATGCAGGAACCCAGGCATGCCGTTCCCTGAAAGAAGAAGGGATGGAGGTTGTCCTTCTGAATTCCAATCCGGCTACCATCATGACAGATAAGGACATTGCAGACCGTGTATATATTGAGCCGCTTACTGTAGAGGTGGTAGAGCAGCTGATCCTGAAAGAAAAACCGGACAGCGTTCTTCCTACACTTGGTGGACAGGCAGGTCTGAACCTTGCAATGGAGCTGGACGAAAAAGGCTTTTTAAAAGAGCATAATGTACGTCTGATCGGAACTACTGCCCAGACGATCCGTAAAGCAGAGGACAGACAGGAATTTAAAGATACCATGGAAAAGATCGGGGAGCCGGTTGCAGCATCCAAGGTGGTAACAACTGTAGAAGACGGTCTTGCATTTACAAATACCATCGGTTATCCTGTAGTACTTCGTCCTGCATATACACTTGGCGGAAGTGGCGGCGGTATTGCCCACAATGAATATGAACTGAGAGAGATCCTTGAGAATGGTCTTCGTCTTTCCCGTGTAGGTGAGGTACTGGTAGAGCGGTGCATTGCCGGATGGAAAGAGATCGAGTATGAGGTAATGAGAGATAGTGCAGGGAACTGCATTACTGTCTGCAACATGGAGAATATTGACCCGGTTGGTGTGCATACAGGTGACTCTATTGTAGTTGCTCCGTCACAAACATTGGGAGATAAAGAATATCAGATGCTTCGTACTTCTGCACTGAATATTATTACAGAGCTGGGCATTACCGGCGGATGTAATGTGCAGTATGCTCTGAAGCCAGACAGCTTTGAATACTGCGTGATTGAGGTAAATCCACGTGTCAGCCGTTCTTCAGCACTTGCAAGTAAAGCTACCGGATATCCAATCGCAAAGGTTGCTGCTAAGATCGCCCTTGGATATACACTGGATGAGATCCCAAATGCCATTACAGGCAAAACCTATGCAAGCTTTGAGCCAATGCTTGATTACTGTGTGGTTAAGATTCCAAGGCTTCCATTTGATAAATTTATTACTGCAAAAAGAACACTGACCACACAGATGAAAGCAACCGGAGAGGTTATGAGTATCTGCCATAATTTTGAAGGTGCCCTGATGAAAGCTATCCGTTCCCTGGAGCAGCATGTAGACAGTCTGATGTCTTATGATTTTACACAGCTGACAGATGAGGAGCTTCTGGATGAACTGGAGATCGTAGATGACCGCAGGATCTGGAAGCTGGCAGAAGCGATCCGTCGTGGTATGCCGCAGTCCATGCTTCATGATATCACCCAGATTGATATCTGGTTTATTGACAAGCTGGCGATCCTTGTAGGCATGGAGACAGCCCTGAAGACCAGAAAGCTTACAAAAGAGCTTCTGCTTGAGGCCAAGCGGCTGGAATTTCCTGACTATATCGTTGCCCGTCTTACAGGAAAGACAGAGGCACAGATCAAAGAACTCCGTGCAGAATATGGCATCCGTGCAGCTTACAAGATGGTTGATACCTGTGCAGCAGAGTTTGCAGCAGAAACACCGTATTACTATTCTGTATATGGTGATGAAGGCACAGAGAATGAGGCTGTTGCCACACCGGACAAAAAGAAGATCCTTGTTCTTGGTTCAGGACCTATCCGCATTGGCCAGGGTATTGAGTTCGACTTCTGTTCTGTACATTGTACATGGGCATTTGCAAAAGAAGGTTATGAGACTATCATCATCAATAACAACCCGGAAACAGTAAGTACAGACTTTGACATTGCAGATAAGCTGTATTTCGAGCCACTGACTCCGGAAGATGTGGAGAATGTAGTAAATATTGAGAAACCAGACGGCGCTGTAGTACAGTTTGGCGGCCAGACAGCCATTAAGCTGACAGAGGCTCTTACAAAGATGGGCGTAAAGATCCTGGGAACCTCCGCAGAGAATGTAGATGCTGCAGAGGACAGAGAGCTGTTTGATGAGATCCTGGAAAAATGCCAGATCCCAAGACCAAAGGGACATACGGTATTTACTGCAGAAGAGGCGAAAAAGGCAGCAAATGAGCTTGGCTATCCGGTGCTGGTTCGTCCTTCTTACGTTCTTGGCGGACAGGGTATGCGTATTGCTGTCAGCGATGAGGATGTGGAAGAATATATCGGTATCATCAACCAGATCGCACAGGAGCATCCTATCCTTGTAGATAAGTATCTGATGGGTAAAGAGATTGAGGTAGATGCGGTTTGCGATGGCGAGGACATTCTGATTCCTGGAATCATGGAGCACATTGAGCGTGCCGGTATCCATTCCGGTGACAGTATCTCCGTATATCCGGCAAGAACCATCAGTGAAAAAGCTAAGGAAACTATTGCAGAGTACACAAGAAGACTGGCAAGAGCCCTTCATGTAATTGGTATGATCAATATCCAGTTTATCGTACTTGGTGATGAGGTATATGTGATCGAGGTAAATCCAAGATCCAGCCGTACAGTTCCCTATATCAGCAAGGTAACAGGCATTCCGATCGTGCCGCTGGCTACAAAGGTGATCCTTGGCTACAAACTGAAAGATATGGGCTATACACCGGGTCTGCAGCCTGAGGCAAAACACATTGCCATCAAGATGCCGGTATTCTCCTTTGAAAAGATCCGTGGCGCAGATATCAGCCTTGGACCTGAGATGAAATCTACAGGAGAGTGCCTGGGAATTGCAGAGACATTTAACGAAGCACTTTACAAAGCATTTCTTGGTGCTGGCATCCGCCTTCCAAAGCATAAGAATATGATCATCACAGTCAGGGATGAGGAGCAGCAGGATGTAGTTCCTATCGCAAGAAGATTTGAAGCCTTAGGCTACAGGATCTACGCTACAAGAGGAACTGCAAGAACCTTAAAGGAAAATGGCATCCGTGTGATCCGTACCAACAAGCTGGAGCAGCCTGCCCCCAACCTGATGGACCTGATCCTTGGTCATAAGATCGATGTGGTTATTGATATCCCACCGCAGGGTATTGATCATCAGAAGGATGGATTTGTAATCCGCAGAAATGCTATTGAGACAGGTGTGAATGTGCTTACAAGCCTTGATACCGCTGAAGCGCTGGTAACAAGCCTTGAAAATACAGATGTGCACAATCTTTCTTTGGTAGATATTGCTACCATTGCAAAAAGATAAAGCAGATAAATAGAAGACTGTGAAAAATCCAAATTACAAGTTTACAAAAGAAATATGATGTAATATATTAAAAATAAAAAGGACGGGGAACCAGATATCTCCGTCCTTATTGTACTTTAAAGGTAACGGCCTGACGGATTACATTCAGGAGGGGCTGGATCGTTATTTGCAGGGAGACACTGGAAAGGGGAGTATATGGATATCATTGAATTTTTTAAAGTAGTGATTCTGGGAATTGTTGAAGGAATCACAGAATGGCTGCCTATCAGCAGTACCGGGCATATGATCCTTGTAGATGAATTTATCAATCTGAACGTGACCAAGGACTTTAAGGATCTTTTCCTGGTGGTGATTCAGCTGGGAGCTATTCTTGCAGTTGTAGTTCTATACTGGAACAAGCTTTGGCCTTTCTACAATAAGAAGCTGTCAAAGAGAACCAGGATCGCTATCAGCCATAAGCCAGGCTGGGTACAGCCTATTCTTATTTTCAGGGAAAGATTCTGCGACAAGGAAAAATGGATCCTCTGGTTCAAGATCATTGTAGCCTGCCTTCCTGCTATTGTCATCGGCCTTCCGTTTAATGACCTGATCGAAGAGAAATTCATGAATTATGTGGTGGTTGCCATTGCACTTATTGTGTATGGTGTGCTTTTCATTGTGATCGAGAACTATAATAAGAACAGGCAGGTGTCCTGCGCCAGCCTTGAGGATCTGTCTTTTAAGACAGCATTTTTCATTGGCTGCTTTCAGGTACTGTCCCTGATCCCGGGTACATCCAGATCAGGATCTACCATCATCGGCGGTATTCTTCTTGGTACATCCAGGACAGTGGCAGCTGAGTTTACATTTTTCCTGGGGATCCCGGTTATGTTTGGTGCAAGCCTTCTGAAGATTGTGAAGTTCGGTTTTGAGTTTACTTCTGCAGAGGTGATCATTCTGATCACAGGAATGGTAGTGGCATTTGTGGTCTCCATCCTGGCGATCAAGTTCCTGATGGGCTATATCAAGCGCCATGATTTCAAGGCCTTTGGCTGGTACAGGATCGTCCTTGGTGTACTGGTACTTGGCTACTTTATTGGTAAAACACTTCTGGCATAAGGAGGTCATCCTGTAATGGGAAAATATATTATGGCACTGGATCAGGGAACAACCAGTTCCCGGTGTATCCTGTTTGACAGAGAGGGCAGGATGTGCAGTGTTGCCCAGAAAGAATACACACAGTATTATCCACAGCCAGGCTGGGTAGAGCATGATCCTGTGGAGATCTGGTCTTCACAGTTGTCTGTTGCCATAGAGGCAATGGGGCAGATCGGTGCAGATGCAGAGGATATCCATTCCATTGGTATCACCAATCAGCGTGAGACTACGATTGTCTGGGATAAGCGGACAGGGAAGCCTGTTTATCCGGCTATTGTATGGCAGTGCAGACGTACAGCGGATATGATCGAGAAGCTGGAAAAGGACGGGTTCGCAGATGTGATCCGTCATAAGACAGGACTGATCCCGGATGCTTATTTTTCCGCTACCAAGATCTGCTGGATCCTGAATCATACAGAAGGGGCAAGAGAAGAAGCACAGAAGGGTAATCTTTTATTTGGAACAGTAGATACCTGGCTGATCTGGAAGCTGACCAAAGGGGAAGTACATGTAACAGATTATACCAATGCCTCCAGGACAATGCTGTTTGATATCCACAAGAAGCAGTGGGATCAGGAGATCCTGGATTACTTCGGCATACCGGCATCCATGCTTCCACAGGTACGGCCAAGCAGCTGTATCTATGGTTACACCAATGAGAAGCTGATCGGCGGCAGGATCCCCATCGCAGGGGCAGCAGGAGATCAGCAGGCGGCTCTTTTTGGCCAGTGCTGCTTTAAACCGGGAGATGTGAAGAATACATATGGTACAGGATGTTTCCTTCTGATGCATACAGGAGATCAGGTGGTAGAGTCCAGACATGGACTTCTGACCACTATGGCAGTGAATGCAGACGGTACGCCAGGATATGCCCTTGAGGGAAGTGTATTTGTGGCAGGGGCAGCGATCCAGTGGCTGCGAGATGAAGTAGGGCTTCTGGAGAATGCAGCAGCTTCTGAGAAGTACTGTCTTTCTGTTTCGGATACGAATGGGGTATACGTAGTACCTGCTTTTACAGGACTTGGCGCTCCTTACTGGGATCAGTATGCAAGAGGTGCGATCCTGGGACTGACCAGAGGTGCAGGAAAGGCGCATCTGATCCGTGCGACTGTAGAATCCCTGGCATATCAGGTTCATGATGTGATCCTGGCTATGGAGAAGGATTCAGGGATCCATCTGAATACCTTGAAGGTAGACGGAGGGGCAAGTGCCAACAATTTCCTGATGCAGTTTCAGGCGGATCTTCTGGATGCACAGGTAGTACGTCCAGGATGTATAGAGACAACTGCTCTGGGTGCTGCTTATCTTGCAGGACTTGCTACCGGCTTCTGGCAGGGCAGCAGTGAGATACAGAAGAATTGGAATATTGAGAAGACTTTTTTACCATCCATTACAGAAGACAAGAGAGAACAGCTTCTGAAAACCTGGAAAAAAGCGGTTTCCTGTGTTTTAGGATGGGCAAGAGAAGAATAAATGAGGAGTGATCATAATGAAACGCAAAAAAATTGTTGTTCTGCTTACTGTAGGAGCTATGCTGGCAGCAGCTTCAGGCTGTGGCAAGAGTGAGGCTGTGGCAGATCCGACCCCGACCCCGGCACCTACGGCTACCCCGGCGCCTACATTAACCCCGACCCCGGCACCTACGCCTACGGTTACACCAGCACCCAAAATGATCGGCAAGAAGACTGCAGATGCCAAGTTTATTTATCTTTCCAATAATACGGATAAGCAGTTTCGCAAGCTGTATCTTCGTGTATCAGGTAATGAGGACTGGGGCAGCAGTTTGATCCCCAGTGAATCCTCTGTACATGTTTCCGAGAAGGTAAGGATGTATTACACCCCTCAGACAGGAGACGGGGTAACATATGATATGCGTCTTACCGATGAGAATGGCAATACATATGAGATTGACGGGGCGGATCTGTCTGATATGGAGACTGCATCCCTGCGTCTGGACACTGAGCAGGGGATCGTATATCTGACTTATGTAAGTAAAAGCTCCAACAGTGAGAAGAATACAAAAGACAGTTCTTTCAGTACAGGTACTGAGGATACTTCTGACAATGACAGCAGCAGTTCCCAGAGCCAGGATATCTATTATTACGATCAGAACAGCGGATCTTCTTCTAATGGTGGAGATTCCGGCAATAATGGCGGCGGACAGACTACAGACAACAGCGGTAATAATGGCCAGGGCACTACGGATAACAGCGGTAATGGCGGCCAGGGTACCACAGATAACAGTGGAAATAATGCCGGTGGCGACAGCCAGGGAGGCAATACTGGTACAGACAATGGTGGAAGCACAGGTGGAGATGGCAGTGATATTGCTTATGATCCTGGTGACGGCAGTGACGGATCTGAGAACTGGAGTGATAATATTATCTGGGATGAAGATGGAAACTGGCAGTAAATAACAGATATGGCGATATAAATCAGCCCCGCACGGGAAGTGTGGGGCTGTAATACTATATATGTAAAAGATGGTCTGAATATCCTGTAATACAGAAGCAGCAGATCGATGATCCACATATAGGATCTACAGGTATAAGATCTACAGATATAAGATCTACAGGTATAGGATTTCTCCTGTATGGGTTACATCATAGCCTGTCTGGCTGAAAAGATCAGACCGGAAACTTTCAGACCGGATGATTTCAAGAAGAGCCATGAAGCCAGGCTTATCCAGGGAAGATACTTCAAGGACAAGATACATAGGCAGAACTCCCATAGGGAGGAACGAAAGTCCGGGAGTGGTTCTGGCAACTGCCTCTTCTCCAAGGGCCACATCTGCCCGTCCGGAAAGAACGGCAGAGGCAGTGGAAAGATCAGATACCAGTTCATTCAGATATCCAGAAATATCGTCTGTATCCACACCTGCCTCCATAAGGGAATGGTCCAGGAAAATCCTGCGGGTGCTTCCTTTTTCACGGTTGGCAAGGATCACATCTTCACGGGCAAGATCCTGAAATATAAAGATACCCTTGGGATTGTCCTGAAGCACATAGAAGCCTACCGGGAAATGATACAGGCATACAAAGGCCAGAGGAATGCCGGGGACAAGGCAGGAAGCTTCTTCAGGCTTCATACTTACAGCTGCTGCGTGAACCTTTCCAAAATACAGGGAATAAAGACCATTGTAAGAATTCAGGTGAGACTGAAGGACAGGCATTCCCTGGGGATGGGCGGTCATACGGGAAAGGAGCAGCTCCAGGGCAGGAGTGGTCTGGCCGCTGAGGATCAGGCCGTTAGAATGAAGGAGATAATCCCTTTTCAGCACGGAACTTTCAGGCTGAAAAGCAGGCACGTGCAAGGGTTCCCTGGTTTCTGTCCTGCTTAAATACTCATCCAGCTGTTCTTCACTGATGCGAAGCTGCTTGCCAACCTTGGAGGACTGCAGTTCCCCTCGCTTGATCAGTTCATACACAGTTGTCTTTTTTATTTTCAGTTTCTCAGCAATTTCTAAAGCTGTATAGAATTTACTCATCAATTCCCACCATTACATTTGTTGCCTTGATCACAGCATAAGCGTCTGATCCTACTTTCAGGTTTAATTCTTCTACTGCAGCGCAGGAGATAGTAGCTGTAATAATATTACCGCCTCCAATATCAATAGAAACAATAGAATTTACGGCTCCTTTATTAATATTGATCACTTTTCCTTTTAACTGGTTTCGTGCACTAAGTTTCATAATGATCCCTCGTTTCCTTTGTTTTTCTGCTTTGATTACATGGACTGTTTTGTGCTTTACATCACATATTGTAATCACATTATTTTGCTTTATGATAGCACGGGCAAAATGAATTGACAAGGATATGATAATTGTTTAAAATGGATGAAACGATACTAAACCGAACAAAACGCAACAAAGGAGAGAATGACATGAGAAAAAAGATGATTGCGGCTATGTTGACAGGTATGATGTGTGTAGGTCTTATGCCAGGAAATGTAATGGCAGCTTCTGACTCTGATGACCTGAAAGGGGATGTGTATGCGTTTATTGCTGCCAGCCTGAGTAATTCCATGGAAGTGATCCAGAAGGATTTTGAAGAACTTCATCCGGACGTATCCATTAAGTTCAGTGCAGACAGCTCTGGCACACTTCAGACTCAGATCGAGAGTGGCGCCCCATGTGATCTTTTCTTTTCAGCAGCAGACAAGCAGATGAACGAGCTTGTGGACGAAGGACTTGCTGATAAGGATTCTGTTGTAGATCTTCTTGAGAATAAAGTTGTTCTCATCAAGCCAAAGGGTGGTGAGACTAAGGTTACAGGCTTTGAGAATATTACAGATGCAGAAAATATCGCACTTGCAGGAGAGGATGTACCGGTAGGGCAGTATGCAAGAGAGATCTTTACAAATCTTGGCATTATGGATGATGTAAATAAGATGGAGATCAATGAAGGCAGAAACGTAACAGAAGTACTTACAGCTGTCAGCGAGGGAAGTAATGAAGTAGGTGTTGTATATGCTACAGATGCAGCTTCTATGGGTGACTCTGTAGAGATCATTGCAGAAGCTCCGGCAGGCAGCCTGGATACACCGGTTCTTTATCCCATCGGCCTTATTGAGAATGCAAGCGCAGATGATGATGAGAAAGCAGCTGCAGAAGCATTCCACGAATACCTTCAGACAGAGGATGCACTGAAAGTATTTGAAGAGTATGGATTTACCCCATATGTAGCAGAAGAGTCTGATGCAGATGCAGAGGAAACCTCTGAGAACTGATCGTTATGAGTGAATTTTTACAGAATATTAACTGGAGTCCATTGTGGATCTCTTTGAAAACCGGATTTGTAGCTACAGTGATCGCCTTTTTTGTAGGCGTATTCTGCGCCAGGAAGATTATGAAGCTGCGTCCGGCAGCCAAAGGGATCTGGGATGGGATCCTTACAATGCCTCTTGTACTTCCGCCTACAGTTGCCGGATTCTTTTTGCTGATGCTGTTCAGCCTGCGCCGTCCATTTGGAAAATTTCTGATGGACAGCTTTGATATCCGGATCGTGCAGAGCTGGGCCGGATGTGTGATCGCTGCGTCTGTGATCGCATTTCCTCTTATGTATCGTAATGCAAGAGCTGCCTTTGAACAGGTAGATGTAAATCTGATCTATGCAGGCCGGACTCTTGGGATGAGCGAAGGCCGGATCTTCTGGAAGGTGATCATGCCTGCAGCAAGGCCTGGGATCGCTTCCGGTACTGTATTGGCTTTTGCAAGAGCTATAGGAGAATATGGCGCCACATCCATGCTGGCCGGGAATATTCTTGGAAAGACCAGGACAGTTTCTGTGGCTATTGCTGCAGAGACAGCAGCCGGCAATTACGATAAAGCAGGTTTCTGGGTAGCGATCATTCTTGTGCTTTCCTTTGTGATCGTTGCAGTGATCAATATTATTTCCGGTAAAGGAATGCAGACAAGAAGGTGGATCTAAATGGCGGTAAGTATTGACATCGAAAAAGATTTTAAAGGCTTTTCCCTGCGTGTGAAGTTTGAAAGCACCTGTGCCACCATGGGGATCCTGGGAGCGTCCGGAAGTGGGAAAAGCATGACACTGCGTTGTATTGCAGGGATCGAGACTCCGGATCGGGGGAAGATCATTGTAAATGGCAGGACGATCTTTGATTCAGACCAGAAGATCAACCTGAAGCCCCAGCAGCGCAGGATCGGATATTTATTCCAGAATTATGCCCTTTTTCCTACTATGACGGTCAAAGAGAATATTGCCTGTGGATATCGGGGAAAAGATAAGAAGGAACGGGATGAAAAGGTCCGGGATTATATTGCAAGATATCATCTGGAAGGACTGGAGGATCATCTGCCCTCCCAGCTTTCCGGCGGGCAGCAGCAAAGAGTGGCACTTGCCAGGATGATGGCAGGGGAGCCGGAGATCATTCTTATGGATGAGCCTTTTTCTGCATTGGATGGCTATCTGAAGGATGTGCTTCAGAGGGATATGCAGGAATTCCTAAAGGACTACCCTGGGGATATGCTTCTTGTTACCCATAGCAGGGATGAGGCGTTTCGGTTCTGTGACCAGCTGATGTTGTTAAAGGACGGTAAGACCCTGACCATAGGGAATACCAGACAGATTTTTGAGGATCCGGGGCTTATAGAGGCAGCACGGCTTACAGGATGCAAGAATTATTCTGCGGCAGAAAGGATCGACAGCCATCATATTTTTGCAGCAGACTGGGGGATCAGCCTTAGGACTGTGCAGCAGGTACCGGCAGATATTTCCTGGGTAGGGATCCGGGGACACTGGCTGCAGCCCAGAGAAGAAGATGGTGAGAACTGTATGCCTGTGAAAGTAACAGAATACATAGAAACTACTTTTGAGCATCAGTGTCTGGTGCAGAATCCCAGACAGAAGGATGGATGCAGCCTGTGGTGGATGCGTCCCAAGAATTCCTTTGGTGAGGATCCGGGGAAAGACCTTCCGGCGTATTTGTATTTGCCGCCAGAGCATTTGATGCTTTTGAAAAAATAAGGGACTGGCCAGCTGCCAGTCCTTTTTGCTGCACAAAAATTTACAATTAATGGAAAATATGCTTTATTTCAAAGGTCATTTTGGGCTTTTGGAATATTTAATATAATCCACCACCATCATGGCCAGTTTAAAGGTAAGTGCATCTTCAAAGGTGCGGATATCCAGGCCAAACTTTTTCTGAAGCTTTTCAAACCGATAAACCAAAGTGTTTCTGTGGACGTAAAGCTGTCTTGAGGTTTCGGAAAGATTCAGGTTGTTTTCAAAAAATGTGCGGATAGTGGTAAGCGTTTCCCCGTCAATAGAATCCAGGGTTTCCTCCTTGAAAAATTCGTCTATAAACATTTCACAGATCTCTACCGGAAGCTGATAGATCAGACGACCGATTCCAAGACGATTATAACCAAACACATTTTTCTGAGCATAAAAGATCTTACCTACCTCCAAAGCTGTTTTGGCTTCTTTGTAAGCGGAGGGAAGGTGATGGATGGTGTCTGTCAGATTACTGTAGGAGACCCAGGCAGAGGTCATAGCTTCTGTATTCAGCATATCTACAAGCATATGTGCCACATGCCGCATATCCTCAAATTCTTCCGTAGACTGTAGCTCATGGATGATAATGATCCCTGAATCATCCAGGGCAGTAATAAAATCTCTGGTACGTGCAGAGAAAATATTGCGGATGGTGGCAAGGACGTTTTCATCTTTGTTCTGCTTTGTCTCTGCAAGGAAGACACATCTTCGGACAGAGGTGGAAATATGCAGTTTTTTAGCTTTATTAAAAGCATCGATCTCACCGTAATTACCCAGGAGAAGATTCTGCATAAATACATTTTTGTCGCTTTTCTCTGCATATGCAGTCAGCAGGCTTTCAATCTGGCACACAGCCAGTTCTCCGATGGTGGAGGCAGAAGGATCTTTTCCCCAGAGGATCAGGATATAGGCCAGCTGCTGGTCATCCATGATCTTGTACAGGGAACTGCTGGTGTTGGAAAGGCAGAGCGCATCACTTTCACGGAAATCTGCCAGTTTCTTGGCAGAGGGAAGCTGACGGCTGCAGGTGGTTACGCATATTTTATCATCTGAATCGATCAGGCAGAAATCCAGGTGGCTGATATTTTTCCAGTCATTCAGGCATTTCTGCAAAATTTGAAATACTTTCATCAGGTGTATCCTCACTTTTGATTCTGGTATCATTTTTCAACAGTATATCATAAAATGATCCATCAAAAAAGAAAAAACACAGGAAACCTGTTGCACGCAAAATGAAATTTTAAATTCCAGCACCCACTTATGCGGTGGAATTTACTCTGGCACAGTAGATATTTACTCTTTCATATAATAGTGCTATGGTTATA
>ONBN01000097.1 GCA_900316115.1 uncultured Eubacteriales bacterium | reverse complement strand
TCTTAACTGCGCTTGTGGATGTGCCCTGGCTTCTGTCTGCTGCGCCACTGTCTGTGTCCATAGAAGCCTGTGTGTGAATGGTTACTGTATAGGTAAGTTCCTGTCCATCCTCAAGATTTCCAAGAGCTGTATCCCTCTCGTCTTCTTCCTGTTCAAATGGCCACTGCCAGTAAATGGTGTAGTCATCACTTTTTCCTGCTGCCATCTGTCCCTGAGTAGATACACCGTTCAGGTCTTCTGCACCTTCCCAGGTGTCATCGCTGCCAAGAAGCCAGCCACTGCTGTTTTTCATCTTTGTAAGAACCGGAAATTCCATATCTCCTGAACTTACGCTTGCCTCTATCCAGACTTTATAATCAGCTTCTTTGCTCCCTGTGTTTTTCAGGGAAAATGTATATTGTCCATCTGTACCAGGTGCTACGATCTTATCACCGTTTTCCCCTTGCACAGAAATCTCTCCGTATCCATTGGCATATCGGATATGGAACAGATCAATGGATGTGTCTGTGCTCCAGATCTGCTGGTCATCAGAAACCTGAAAGCCTGCGTTTGCATTCCCGGTCGTGCTGCCTGTAGTTGTATTTCCTGTAGTCGTTCCGGCAGCCATCCCTGATGCTGTACCGGTTGCTGTGCTTGAAGCGCCTGTGCTTCCACTTGTACTGACAGCACTTTTTGACAGCTGCTGTTTTTCAGAATAGGTCTGTCCTTCATACAGGCTGATCTCACAATCACTCTTTCTGGTAAAAGGAAAAAGATATGTGCCAGCTAAAGCTGCTGTAGCGATCACCAGCACTGCCAGTAAAAAAACTGCAAGCCAGAGGATCTGCTCCCGATTATGTAATTTACTTCTCTGTAATTGTCTCTCCGGCATATCGTCCCTTCCTCCTGTTCCCGGATAATTCTGTATGGTTTCTGTTCTTATATCAGATTTATGTTCTGCTTCTATATATTATCTGTTACATGTTTTCTGTCTTATGTTTTCTGTTTTATGTTTTATGTTTTCTGTCTTACGTTTTATATTATCTGTTTTCTTTCCTGTAGCTTTTGGCTTTTCAAAAAAGCAGAAGTCTTCTCAGTCTTCACTGCCTTCTCCTTCTTTGAAAAACCAGAAGTCCCTCTTCCCTGCCACTAGGAAGAGGATTCTCTGGTAGAAATCACTTTGTTGCAACTATGTATGTTGCACGTGGATCGATTAGTCGATCTGAGTTGCGGTAATAGTGATCTTGAGTTTCACTTCACCAAGCTTATCTGCATTACCCATTACTGTATCAGTTACATCATTATTAACTGTACCATTTTCTATATTTGATGCTTTTTCATCGAAGATCCATTTCCAAGATACAGTATGGTTATTATTTCCAGGATTATTAAACGCTGCTGGCAATGTGTTAGGACCATATTCAGTTTGATTGCCTTCCAATGCTTCAATGGATGTAAGAAGATCAGTCCATGTTCCCCACTGACCACCGTCAAGATTCCACAAAATATTAGCATTGTTCTGAATGGACTGATCACAGGAACTTCCATCTGTACTAACATTGAATGTATAAGCAACTTCAGGTGCTGCAGCTGCGCCATCTCCACCATATGTAAATCCGAATGTTGTTGAACCAGTCGTTCCAGGTGCAATTACATCTGTGGATGAATTAACTGTAGTATCATATGCATTTTTAAATAAGTCATCAAGATTGATGGTAGTCGGCTGGAATCCCCACTTAGCTACTCGTGCGCTGTCAGATCCATCTGCTGAAGTAGTATACTTCGCAAAAGTTCCAGAGATTGCACATGTGCTGAGAAGAACTGCAACCAGAAGACCGGATGCAGCACGCATCATTTTGTTTTTTCTCATAGCTCTTTTTTCTCCCTTCTTTCTCGCGTTCCCTGTTGTCAGGAATGCTCCTCGCCGTTCCACAGAACAGGCGGTTCGCCATTCCGATAATTGCCGGAACGGTCAAGACCATTCCTCACCTTCCGGAACAGGATTGATTTATATCTAATTCCGATGTGGCATCCCGGAATCAAATATCCTTTTTATTGTCTTTTTCCTTTTCAGCACGCAGCGCTTCCAGTTCTGCAAGAAGTGCGTCTGTATCCTTCTTCTTGGACTTTTCATATGCCCGGCGGCGGATCACATCATAAGCCACCAGAAGGATGATCGGGCAGATCACACAAATGATCAGGCCCTGGGTAGTCTGCATGAACATGGCCACATTGCCAAGTCCTTTCAAGCGGGTCTTATATACACCGATCAGATTTTTTGCTGGAACGGTAGGCAGATCCTCTGTATTATTGGCATCACCCTTGGTGATCCATGCCAGATTGCCTTCATCATCTGTAACCACATCCTGAACACGGTGGGTAACAGTTGTTGTACCATTTCCTTCAGGATCGTAAAAACAGATCACATCACCGACCTTAATATCCTCCGGTTCTGCGGTATTGCAGATGATCAGATCACCGGACTCAAACTCCGGATACATACTGTCTGTAAGTATTATCATAGGAAAGATTCCGCTGATAGTTGGAACCTGATCTTTGTTTGTGTAGCTTTTAATGATCAGCGTACAGTTGATCACCAATATAGGAATCAGGATCACGCATAATATAATGCCGATGCCTGTAAGTATCTTATGTCCAAGAGAACTTTTCTCTTTTTCCTGTGTCTGCTTCATTTCTTTCCTCCCTGTTATGCCAGTCTATATCAAGCAGATCCTTTTCCTTAAAAGCATAAACTGACCCACTTTTTATTTTTTATTT
>ONBN01000078.1 GCA_900316115.1 uncultured Eubacteriales bacterium | reverse complement strand
AAAAATTACAGTTCCTATAACAGTGAACATATTCCCGCTTTTTTTACCTTGTCCCCTACGATTCAGAACTATAAGGACGCATTTACATCTGTTCCTTTGGCAAGGTATCTGGGAAACACCCTGTTTTTCACAATTGTAACTACAGGGATCATGCTGGTGGTGATCACTCTGGTAGCCTTTGCTTTTGCCAGACTGTCCTTTCCAGGAAAGAACCTGATGTTCACTCTATTCCTTTCCCTGATGATGATTCCTAATGAGCTTGTGATCATCACCAACTTTGTCACGATTACAAACCTGGATATGCGTAATACCTTTTCCGGTCTGATCCTGCCCTCCATCACCTCGGTCTTTTACATCTATCTGCTGAAAGAAAATTTCCAGCAGGTTCCGGATGAACTGTATCGGGCAGCCAAGGTGGACGGCACTTCCGACCTGAAGTATCTTTGCAAGGTAATGATCCCTATCTGTAAGCCTACCATGGTCACCATCGGTGTACTGAAAGTGATCGAGTGCTGGAATTCCTATGTATGGCCCAGACTGATCACAGATAACCCGAATTATTATCTTGTTTCCAATGGGATCCAGGAGATCCGTGAAAACGGTTTTGGCCGTGAAAATATCCCGGCAATGATGGCTGCCGTTGTGGTCATTTCCCTGCCGCTGATCCTTTTGTTCCTTGTATTTCGCAAAAAGATCATGTCAGGGGTATCAAGAGGAGGTATTAAAGGATGAAATTCAAAGCAAAGCATCTGCTTCTTCTTACAATGATAAGCTGTCTGCCATTTTTTGCAGGCTGCCACGGCTCAAAAGAACAGACCTCCTTTTCTGTTCCGGAAGCTTTTGATACTTCCAAAGATTATGAGATCACCTTCTGGGCAAAAAATGATACAAATAAGACCCAGACAGACATTTACAAAAAAGCTATCTCGGATTTCCAGAAGCTGTATCCTAACATTACTGTAAACATCCGTCTGTATACAGATTACGGCAAGATCTACAATGATGTGATCACCAACATTGCCACAGACACCACTCCGGATGTATGTATCACTTATCCTGACCATATTGCCACTTATCTTACAGGCCAGGGTACTGTCGTTCCTCTGGATGACCTGATCTCTGATGAAAAATACGGACTTGGTGGAAGTGACCTGGCCTTTGATTCTCCATCCAGCGACGAGATCATCCCCAAATTCCTGGAGGAATGCTCTTTTGCAGGCCATTATTATGCGCTGCCTTTCATGCGTTCCACAGAGGCCTGCTATGTAAATAGAACCTATGTGGAAGCCCTGGGCTACACTCTTCCGGAAACCTTGACCTGGGATTTTGTGTGGGAGGTGTCTGAAGCTGCCATAAAAAAAGATTCCGATGGAAAGTTCCTTATCAATGGACAGGATGTTATGATTCCTTTCATTTATAAGTCTACTGATAATATGATGATCCAGATGCTGAACCAGAAAGGCGCAGGCTATTCCACTTCTGAGGGAGAGATCGATCTTTTCAATGACACTACCAAGGATCTTTTAAATACCATTGCTGCCCATGCAAAGACAGGGGCTTTCTCCACATTTAAGATTTCCAGCTACCCTGCCAATTTCCTGAATGCAGGCCAGTGTATCTTTGCTGTGGATTCCACTGCAGGCTCTACCTGGATGGGTACTAATGCCCCGCTTTGCGATATCAGTGACAGTGCTTTGGTAGACTTTGACACAGAAGTTATGACCATTCCACAATTTGACCCAGAGCATCCTTCCATGATCTCCCAGGGGCCTTCTCTATGTATCTTCAACAAAAAGGATCCTCAGGAAGTGCTGGCCTCCTGGCTGTTCACCCAATATCTTCTTACCAATGATGTACAGACCGCATATTCTGAAACCGAAGGATATGTTCCGGTAACATCAAAGGCCCAGAACAGTGACCAGTACCAGGATTATCTGTCCAGAGCCGGTGAGGATAATGACACCCACTATCAGGTAAAGATCCAGGCCTCCAGGCTGCTTCTTGACAACATGGACAACACATTTATCACACCAGTATTTAACGGCTCTGCGTCCTTACGTGACGCTGCAGGACAGCTGATTGAAAATGTTACCAAATCCGTCCGAAGAAAACAGGAAGTAAATGACGACTTCATCGAAAAGCTGTACAGCGATGTTTCTTCCCTGTACCATCTGGATCAGGTAGCGGGGACCGCAGACGGCAAAAAAGATCTCGGACCGCTTCCAGGGACTGCAAGACTGCTTCTTGCTTCTCTTGCAGCCACCTGGATCCTGATCCTTCTGTATCTGCTATTCCGGCACTTCCGAAAAAGCCGGTAAGCCTTTTCCTGAACGACAAGAATCCCGCAACCAGTCATTCCACCAGCTTTTCTGCTGCTTTCCCCAACAGCAAAAATCCCGCATCCTGACAGTAACTGCCAGGGCTGCGGGATTTTTTTTAATTTATAATATGTCTAAATTATTCTGCAGGTGTTACAGAGATAATGTGGGGATTAACACCCTCATACCAGTACAGGAAACCTTCCATATCAATCTTGTCACCGATATTCAGATCCTCAACTGCTTTGTATACATCAGAATCCTTATCGCAAAGATAAGACTCTACAGTAAATGTATATGTCTGTCCATCAAGAGAAACATTGAAGTACAGGTCGTCTCCCTCACTTCCGGATCCATCATAATTGTAAAGGAAAGCAACATCCTCGCCATCAAGCTCAGAAGCTTCTACAGTCATTCCCTTAAAAGAAACATACTCATTCTGATGATCGATCAGTTCATCTTTTCCAAGAAGATCTGTAACATCCAGAGGCTCTGCAACATATTCTCCATCCTCGATCTCGAAGGTCGCATCTGTGATCTCAATCTCTCCAGACCACTCAGACTTATATCCTGTAACCTTGATCTTTGTGCCAGGAACCAGCTTGTCATAATCCTCTTCAGAGCAGGTCATATTGTAAACAAAATAAGCGCCGTCTTTGTCCTGTGTATAAACGGTTGCCTTGTCTTCCCACCAGGACTGCTTTGCCTGAACATAAGTCTCTACAGTAACCTCTGAATCCAGATCAGCATCCATGTACTCCTGATAAGTCATTACGCCTTCAGACTTCTCCTCTGCAGGCTCCTCCTGGGTGTCTGCATCAGTCTCCTGTGTGTCTGTTGCTTCCTCAGCTGTATCCTCTGCCATAACTGTGCATGGAAGTGTAGCTGTCAGTGAAAGTGCTAACAGTACAGCAATACGTTTCTTCATAATATCCTCCTTTGGCCCGTTTTACACGGATATGTTGGTGTTTTGTAACTGTCTTTATTCTTCACAGTTACAGGGTCCTTTTCAAAAAAGACCCTGTGCTTATTATACCCTATAATCCAGGAAAATCAATAATTATTTCTTCACTGCCCAGCGCATTTTTGTAGAATGGGCTCTTGGATTCCCTGCACACTCTTTTGCAGAAGGCCGTACCACATCTTTGGAATAATCCTCATAGATCCCAGCCTTATATCCTTCCTTTAAAGCCTTCTTCACCAGCTTATCCTCTCCTGAATGAAAAGTAAGGATTGCAGCCCTTCCACCTGGCTTAAGCGCTCCTGGAAGCTTTTCCATAAACTCATATAAAACTTCAAATTCATTATTAACGTCGATCCGCAAAGCCTGAAAGGTTCTCTGGCATGTTTTCTTCACTGTTTCTTTTCTTTCTTTTTCCGGAATAAAAGACAAGGTTTTTTCGATCACCTGCCGAAGCTTAAAGGTAGTATCTATATGATTACCTCTTCTCACTTCATCTGTAATGGCCTTTGCAATTTCCTCACAGTATGGCTCATCCGCATTCTCTGCAAGCATTCCTGCAAGCTCTTCTCTTGTAATTGTGTCCAGACGCTGTGCAGCACTGATCCCAGCCTCCTGATTCAGCCGCAGATCCAAAGGCCCATCTGTTTTAAAAGAAAAGCCTCTTTTCGGGTTATCAATCTGCATGGAAGACACTCCAAGATCCGCCAGAATAAAATCAAAGCCTCCCGCCTCCTTTGCAATCTCATCAATGGTACAGAAATTCTGCAGACGTATAGTAAGAAGCTCTTCCCCAAATCCCTGCTCTTCCAGACGCTTTTTCGTTTTGGCAGCCTCCTGATGATCTACATCTGTGGCATAAATATGTCCCTGTCCATTCAGGCACTGGAGCATTGCCTTTGTATGCCCTCCGTATCCCAATGTAGCATCAAAGCCAATCTGTCCCGGCTGGATCTGCAGAAAATCAAGAATCTCTTTTACCATAATGGAAATATGCATCCCCGCCGGTGTATTCCCCTTCTGGATCACATGCTGGACTGTATCCTGATATTTTTCCGGCTGCAGCTCCTTATACTTCTCCTCAAACTTCCTTGGATATTTCCCTTTATATCGAACCCGCCTCTTATGCGGAGTCTGTGATTCCTGTGTCATTGCTTCCTGCTCCTTTCCGTTTCACATTCTCTGCGACAACTTTCTTCATTATATCTTAAAATTGTAGACTTTCCAAGGTTGTCATTACAAATATCCTCCGGAAAATATAAGAAAATGCAAGAAAATAACAACTGCCAAATGAATATCGTTCGTTGCGGTGCAGAAAAGATCTTGGTTATATATCTTTTCTGCAACCCGCAACAGCAATACATTCCATTTATCATTTGTTATTTTCCTGTTTTCGTTCACCTCAAAAAGGCCCCCACCCAAACGGATGAAGGCCTCTTCTTCAGGGGGAACACCCCTGCACGTATTCTTATTAGCGAATCAAAGTAATTGTGGAGAACAGGGAAGCCAGTGTATTGGCTACTGTGGACATACTCTTAATAAAGATATCCAAAGCAACACCTACAACATCCTTTCTTGTATCACCAACAGTATCACCGGTAACAGCTGCCTTATGTGCAGAAGAACCCTTGCCATGACCTGGCAGAGCTTCACTCTCAATATACTTCTTAGCATTATCGAAAGCACCACCGGAGTTACCCATAAACAGTGCTCGTGGAATAGCAACGATAGTTGCACCTACCAGAATACCGCCAACAAACTGTACACCGAAGATAAATCCACCGATCACAGGAATGCAAAGAGCCATGATAGATGGAAGTACCATCTTCTTCAGAGCCTGGTTCGCAGCCATACCGATCAACTTGTTGTAATCCGGTTTTACCTTTCCTTCCAGAACGCCAGGAATGGAAAGCATCTTATCACCTTCGTCAGCCATCAGTTTAGCAGATTCGATGGTATTGTCTGTAAGCATAGCTGAGAAATATTCGATCAGTGCGCCACCGATCAGACCGCCTGCAACAACGATAAAGGAAGCGATATTCAGAACCGGCTCCTCGCCATTTGCAGTATAATTGCCAACGTAAGCAACGATCAAGGATACAGTTGCAAATGCAGCAGAACCGATAGCAAAACCTTTACCGATAGCTGCTGTAGTATTACCTACAGAATCAAGCTTATCTGTGATAATTCTGACTTTGTGCTCCAGATGGCAGGACTCTGCCAGACCACCGGCATTATCTGCGATAGGTCCAAATGCATCAATAGAAACAGTAGCACCAACAAAGGAAAGCATTCCAAGTGCTGAAATAGCAATACCATATGTACCGCTGATCTTACCGGAGATAAACAGCGCAACACCAATGATCAGGATCGGGAACAGTGCTGAACGGGAACCAATAGCATCACCTTTTGTGATAACAAATGCCTCGCCCTCTGTAGCCATCTGAGCAAGTTCCTGTGTTGGTTTGTACTTGTCACTTGTATAATATTCTGTAATACTTCCGATAGCAATACCGCTGATGATACCCAGGATACTGGAAATCCACGGAGAAGCCCATCCGGCTTTCATTTCAGAATACAGTTCAACATTTCCAAATAATACATAGGATGCGATCAGGCTGAGAATAACCGTAAGTCCTGCAGAAATCCATGTAGCAAGATTCAGCTCTCTTGACGGGTCATCACCCATCTTACGAACAGAGGCATAGGTAAGTCCGATCAGACATCCGATCAGGCCCACTCCTGCAAGGATTACTGGGAAAAGAATCATCCGGTTGAAGGTTTCTTCCGGAATGGTTACGATATCATTTACAAACAGGGTGACAGCAATCATAATGGAGGCAGCGATAGTAGCTACAAAACTCTCCAGAAGGTCAGAGCAGTTACCTGCAATATCATTTACATTGTCACCAATAAAGTCTGCAATTACGTTGGGTACACGGCTGTCATCTTCAGGCATGTCATGACGGATCTTTGCAAGGATATCAGAAGAAATATCTGCAGCCTTGGTATAGTTACCGCCAGCAACCCTGTTAAACATGGCAACAATGGAACATCCCAGAGAATATGTTGTAACTCTCATGATAGAAGGATTGCAATTCATATTTGCAATAAGTCCATGGCCGGTAGCATCCGCATCAATCCCCCAGATGATCAGTACCAGGAGAAGTCCGAACATACCAAATGCCTGAACTGCGATACCACTTACACTTCCACCGCAAAGTGCAACCTTTACAGTCTCACCGATGGAAAGTGACTCACGTGCTTTATTTGCAGTACGCACATTTGCGTAAGTGGCACTTTTCATACCGATGATACAGACAAGACTGCTCATCAGACCGCCCATAAGAAAAGTAATACCACTTGTTGCTTCTACAAATAAACTAAATACAAGAGCAATGATGATCCCGATAATAGCGATCACCTTAAACTCTGCTTTCAGAAATGTACCGGCTCCACTACGGATGATCCCGGCCATCTCTACCATCTCGTCTGTTCCTTCTTCAAGCTTCTTAACCTTTACGTAATTGAAGAATACATAGACGAACGCAGCAACTACAACAACCAGTACTGCGTACCAGATAAGTGAACTATTCATTAGCTCCACCCCCATTATATAATATTTTGCAAATGATACTGCTGTCATGCGTCACCTATCTCAGCCTTAGGAAACGTATGCCCTGTACCATGTATGCACCCTTTAAAATACCTTCTCCCTTGCTGGATCCATATGCCAAACACCCCTGAAAAGCACTGCCAGATCCAACAGGTTCAACTTCTTTCCCAATTTAGCATAAGAATATCATACTTTTTCGTTTTATGCAAGCCCATTTTTCATTTTTATTGTATATTTTTACCCGTATTATTTTTTATACCATCTTTTCGCTTTGTATTTTTCGCACAGTTTGTTAAAATATTTTCAATCGTTTTTGTTATATTTTTCACATGTTTTTTCAAAAATGAATTGAACATTTTCTCACAAAAAAATACAGCCCTGTTCTTCACAAGGCCGCATTTTTATAAATTTTATAATCGAAGATAATATAAAATTTTACTCTTCTCCAAGATAATATCTGCCGTAAGCATCTGCTGCCTTGATCGCAGCAAACACTGTCTCAGGTGTAACCTCAAAAGGCATATTATGAAGGGTATCTGTTTCTGCACAAGCAGTCTTTGCAACTTCCATAAGCTGCTCATCTGTTACCTTATCTGCACCAAGTTCTGCAAGAGTTACAGGAAGGCCTACTTCGATACACCATAAAATAATATCCTCCAGTTCTTCCTGGGGAATATTCTCCAGTACAAGCTGAGTCAGAGTACCAAACGCAACTTTTTCACCATGATACATATGATGGCACTCTTCCAGTACTGTAAATCCGTTATGGATGGCATGTGCACCTGCAAGTCCTGCACTTTCAAAACCAATACCTGAAAGAAGTGTATTTGCCTCGATCACCTTTTCTACTGCAGGAGTGCACACACCAGCCTCCAGTGCAAGTTTTGCCTTTACTCCTTCTTCCATCAGAGTATTAAAGCAAAGTTCTGCCAGTGCCATGGCTGCTTCTGTTGTTTTCCCGCCTGCACAGGAGGTTGCCCCGCTTCTTTTGCATGCTCTTGCTTCAAAATATGTTGCAAGCGCATCTCCCATACCTGCTACAGTAAGACGTACAGGTGATTTTGTAATAATATCTGTATCCATCAGAACCATGTTGGGATTTGCCGGAAGGAAAAGGTACTTCTCAAATACGCCCTCTTCTGTATAAACCACAGACAAAGCACTGCAAGGTGCATCTGTAGACGCAATGGTCGGGCAGATAAATACAGGAGTTCCTGCATAATATGCCACTGCTTTTGCTGTATCAAAGATCTTTCCGCCACCAATACCGATGGTAAGATCACAATTGTTATCCTTTACAACCTGAACCAGACGGTCAATCTCACTGTTGTCGGTCACGTACTCAA
>ONBN01000076.1 GCA_900316115.1 uncultured Eubacteriales bacterium | reverse complement strand
TGAAGATCTTAAGCAGTGTGAAGATCTGGGTAGAAAAAGGAGGTCTTCTCACGCTTCGTGATTCTTCTCTTCATGGACAGGTAGAAGTAATGGATGGAGGAAGACTTTCTGTTAATTACGATGATTATTCAGGAAACTTTATAACAGGAACCTCCATTAATGGACAGATCATTTTGAATACAGGAGCGATCCTGGAAAATTCCATGATCTATTCCAATACAAACTTCCTTGCCAATGGATCCTGGATCCGCCAGAACATTTCACCGGTGATACAGGTGAACGGAGATGTGGTGATCCGTGGAGAAGTTTATGTACGTGGAGACGATGCTCCTACAGGAACAGACCCTGCAACAGAGAAAAGCTACAGCGGACAGCCTGCCATGAGGGTGTCTTCAGGAAGCCTGAATATTGAGAAAGACAGCACACTTGCTGTATTTGGCGGCGGAAAGATCGCCACAACATCTGTTGGTGGAAATGCGCTGATCCTGGAAAACAGCCAGGTAAAAGGAGAAGGCAAGCTGATCGCAGTGGGAGGTACAGGTCACGGCGATCAGGGAGGCCATGCAGTCACAGGAAGCGGCAGCATCAATACAAATGAAGCTTATCTGGAGGGCGGTGCCTGCCAGATGCCGGGAAACAGCAGTATTACAGCCGGAGCAGCTTATACAGAAGGGATTTCTGTAGGAGAGAGCGTCCGTTTAAAAGCAGTAGAAGGTAAGAGGATTACCAATAATTACGACAGCGTAGGAGAAACCTACTGGCGTGATACCACCCAGAAACCGGATCTTAAGCTTTATGAGTTCACAGATGCAGATACACCGAAGCCGACCAGTGCACCACAGCCTACTGATGTACCACAGCCAACACAAGTGCCCCAGCCATCAGATACACCGAAGCCAACGGAAGCGCCACAGCCTACGGCAGGCCCACAGCCTACCCTTACTCCAGATCAGGGGCAGGAAAATGGAAAAAACCAGGATCCTGGAACCACTCCAGGGGAAAGCTTTAAGCCGGTGATCCGTGTAAATGTAAAATCCATTCCTTTAAAAGTAGGACAGTCCACAAACAAAGTAAAGGTTACATATGCAAAAGGAGACTCTGTAAAATCCTGGAAGTCCAGCAACACAAAAGTAGTGACTGTCAGCAAGACAGGCGTTCTGAAAGCAGGAAAGAAAACAGGAAAGGCAACTGTAACTGTAACCCTGAAAAGCGGACTTTCAGCAAAGATCCAGGTAAAAGTGCAGAAAAGCGCAGCCAGGGCAGAAAGCATCCGTGTGGCAAAGAAGAATCTTCTTATTAAGAAAGGTTCCAGACAGAAGATAACACCTGTGATCTCACCGGTTACGTCAAGAGAAACTGTAAAATATACCTCTTCCTCTACAGCTGTAGCAAGAGTAAGCAAAACAGGAGTGATCACAGCCAGAAAAACGGGAAAAGCCCGTATTACCATACGTTCAGGAAAGAAAAAAACAGTGGTTTATGTGACGGTGAAAAAATAATATAAAATTTTGCCTAATTTTCCAAGATTTAATTGCACTTCTTTTAGACATTTGTTATAATAAAACGGAAAAAGAGAATTTGAATAAAGAATCGTGATGAGAATCTGTATGGAGACTGCAGTTTGCAGACCTGTATGTCTTGGAAGATTTGGACATGAGAAAGGGAGTAGCCATGAATTTAGGAATCATCGCACATAATAGTAAAAAAGTTCTGATTGAAGATTTTTGCATCGCTTATAAGAATATCCTTGCAAAGCATGAAGTATATGCTACAGGCACTACAGGCCGCAGGATCGAGGAGGCTACCAGCCTTCATGTACACAAGTTCCTGGCAGGGAGCATTGGCGGTGACAAGCAGTTTATGGAGATGGTAGAGCGCCAGGATCTGGATATGGTCATTCTGTTTTACAATCCGGTTATGATCGATCCCAAGGAGCCAGATATCACAGCTATTGTGAGACGCTGCGACCAGTATAATATACCTGTTGCTACCAATATTGCCACAGCAGAGCTGCTGATCCTTGGACTTGCAAGAGGCGATCTGGATTGGAGACTGAATCTGAAATGAGAGTGATCGCAGGAAAGGCAAGACGTTTAAATTTAAAAACAGTACCTGGGATGGAGACACGCCCTACCACAGACCGTATAAAGGAGACTCTTTTTAACATGCTGCAGCCTGAGATCCCGGATTGCCGTTTTCTTGATCTGTTCAGCGGCAGCGGGGCCATTGGCATTGAAGCACTGAGCCGTGGCGCGGCTTATGCAGTCTTTGTTGAAAAGAATCCCAAGGCCTGTGCATGCATCAGGGAAAATCTTTCATTTACAAAACTTGCAGATAGTGGTAAACTGCTGTCCATGGATGTGCTGCAGGCATTACGTTCCCTGGAAGGCGGGGAGAGTTTTGACTGCATTTTTATGGATCCGCCTTACAGACAGGATCTGGAGCGCCAGGTTCTGGCTTATCTTGCAGACAGCAGTCTTGTGGATGAGCATACACTGATCATTGTAGAGGCAGATCTGGATACCGGTTTTGATTATCTTGATTCCATGGGATTTGCACAGCTGCGTTCCAAGGAATACAAGACTAATAAGCATGTATTCATAACAAGAAAAGAAAGCTGAACACATCCGTAAATACTACAGAGTAATTTCCTGTAAAATAAAAATGCTCCCGCCTGTAAAGGTGGCAGACAAAAGAAGAAAGTGGGAGAGCATCATACATGGTAGTTGCAGTTTATCCGGGAAGCTTTGACCCGGCAACTTACGGGCATCTGGATGTGATTCAGAGAGCCAGTGTTTCTTTTGACAGAGTGATCGTGGGAGTTTTGCATAATTCTGCAAAAAGTCCGTTGTTTTCTGTAGAAGAACGTGTTAATATACTAGAAAAGGCCACTGAACATATCCCAAATGTTATTATTAAGCCTTTTGACGGACTTTCCGTTAATTTTGCCAGAGAAAATAAGGCACAGGTAATCGTTCGCGGACTTCGTGCTGTTACGGATTTTGAGTATGAGCTTCAGATGGCGCAGACCAACCGTGTGCTTGCGCCGGATGTGGATACGGTATTTCTGACCACCAGTCTGCAGTATGCATATTTAAGTTCTACGATCATGAAGGAAGTTGCCATGTTCGACGGGGATATCAGCAAGTTTGCCCCGCCACAGATCACAGAGGCAGTAAAGGCGAAGATGTACCAGTTAAGAAATAGAGAAAAATAAGGAGAGTGTACTATGAGCAGCAGAATTGAACAGATCATTGAAGAGATTGAAGAGTATGTAGACAGTTGTAAATATCAGCCTCTTTCTACAACCAAGATCGTTGTCAATAAAGAGGAGATCGAAGAACTTCTTCGTGAACTCAGACTGAAGACTCCGGATGAGATCAAGCGTTATCAGAAGATCATCAGCAACAAGGATGCTATCCTGGAGGATGCACAGTCCAAGGCAGATGCACTGATCGCAGATGCACAGACAAAGGCACAGGAGCTTGTTACCCAGCATGAGATCATGCAGAAGGCATATGCACAGGCGAATGAGACGATCAATGCAGCGAACCGTCAGGCACAGGAGATCCTGGATTCTGCTACACAGGACGCTAACAGCATCCGTTTAAGTGCCATCACCTATACAGATGATATGATGGCTAACATCGGTTCTGTACTGAACCAGACCCTGGAAGATGCAGGCGGCAAATATAAGGGATTTATCGAAGCCCTCCAGAGCTGTCTGGATGTGGTGAACCACAACCGTCAGGAGCTTGCTCCGCAGACAGCACAGGCAGCAGCTATCTCCAATTCCTATCAGGCACCTGAGCAGGAGTCAGAGACACTGGATGACCTTGGAGAAGATCAGTAAATAAAATGGATACGGTTCTTTGCCCACTGTGTCATATCCACAGCAGGAGGATGCAGAGGGTAAGGATTGTACTGAGACACTTGGCAGAGGCGTAGGGGAAGAAGGGAAGTCTTCCATCCAGTACGCTTTTTGTCTGTGCAGCTACGCACAGTCCTCCAAAAGAGGACAGAGTCATTGATGCTAAGTATATGGTATATTCAGGCAGACAAAGGGATGTGATCCTGTGCAGGCCTGTAGTCAGTTCCATGATACAAAGCAGGATTTCTCTGATGGTATCAGGGATAAGAGGACATTGGCTGATGCATGGGGACAACACAGAGAAAAGCAGGATATAGCCGCCCAGCCTGGTTATGGTTTCAAATCCATTCATAATACAGACATCCAGAAGGGCTCCGGTGGAGCGTGCCTGGGATGTCTTTTTTTCTGTTATTGTACCAGGATACAGCTGCATCTGATCGGCTGCAGTCTGTCCTTTATATACGAAGAATCTGAAAAACAACATGCAGCAAAGATCTGCAAGAAGCAAAGGGAGAAGCAGTCTGGATGCAGAGTATCGGCCTTTCAGGCAGGTCTGCCCCAGATAAGTAAGCAGAAAGGCAGGACTTGGATTGCTGCAGAATGTAAGAAGATATTCTCCTTCCTGTCTGCTGATCTTTCCTGTATATGTAAGGTCAGCGGCCAGCTTGGCGCCTACAGGGAAGCCCAGCAACTTTCCAAAAAGAAAGGCATACATTCCCCAGGGAGACAGCCCGAAAAGGATGTGACACAGGCGGATACAAAAGCCTGGGATCTTTACCGGGAGTTGTATATGCAGCAACAGTCCTGTAAGGATCAAAAAAGGCAGCAGTGTAGGAAGCAGGGTGTTAAGCCACAGGGAAAGGCCGTCTTTTGCAGCGAGAAGGGCAGGCCCTGGATTTGTAAGCAGGAAGAGAAGCAGGAGGCAGGTTCCTGCAAAAAGCAGTTTTTTCTTCAAACCCTTACCCCTTTTTCTTTTAATATATGGGGAACAGGGAATGATCATTCATAATTTAGGAGGTAAGATGACTATGGCAGTACTTGAAAATTGCAGTCCATCCAGAGTTTTTCATTATTTTGAGGAGATTTGCGGTATCCCTCACGGATCCGGGAATACACAGGCCATCAGTGATTATCTTGTTGATTTTGCAAAGGACCACAGTCTGGCATACGTGCAGGATGACCTGGGAAACGTGGTTATTTATAAAAATGGTACAGCAGGTTATGAGCAGTCACCTACTGTGATCCTTCAGGGACATATGGATATGGTATGTGAGAAACGTGCAGATGTAGAGCATGATTTCCTGAAAGACGGGCTGAATCTGTCAGTGACAGAAGATGGCTATGTAACTGCTAATGGCACTACACTTGGAGGAGATGACGGGATCGCAGTTGCCTATGGTCTTGCACTTCTGGAAAGCCAGGATATTCCTCATCCTCCCCTTGAGGTGCTGATCACTGTAGATGAGGAGATCGGTCTTCTGGGAGCTATGGACTTTGACTGCAGCGTACTGAAAGGACGCAGGCTGATCAATCTTGATTCAGAGGCAGAGGGAAGCCTGTGGGTCAGTTGTGCCGGTGGTATGGGCGGATACAGCACCATTCCTGTAAAGCGTGTGGCAGGAGAGGGAGAAGGTATCCAGGTTCGCATCCACGGCCTGGCAGGCGGACATTCCGGCTCTGAGATCGACAAGAACAGAGCCAATTCCAATATCCTGATGGGAAGAATGCTTTATGAGATGAAGAAACAGGCAGATTTTGCCATCGTTTCCCTGGAAGGCGGCACAAAGGATAATGCCATTACAAGAGAATCCAGATTCCAGGTGCTGGCAGCTTCTGAGGATGTGGAGAAGATCCAGCAGCTTGCACAGAAATTCCAGGCTGATCTGCGTAAGGAATATACAGGCACAGATGAGAATATCACTGTTTCCGTGGAACTTCTTGGACATATGGAAAAAGAAGTGCTTCATCCGGTAAGTGGTGAGAAGGTGATCTTTTTCCTGATGAACATGCCTTATGGAGTACGCAAGATGAGCGGATCCATTCCGGGACTTGTAGAAACCTCTTCCAACCCGGGAATTGTTGTCCTTCATAAAGATGAATTTGAATCTGTAAGCAGTGTACGAAGCTCTGTAGGCTCTGCAAAGGATGCGCTGTCCGACAAGCTGGAGTATCTTACAGAGTTCCTTGGAGGAGAATATGAGATCCAGGGCGCTTATCCAGCATGGGAGTACAGAGAGGATTCTCCTCTTAGAGATAAGATGATCGCAGCTTACAAGGCAATCTACAAAGAAGAACCACAGGTTGTTGCCATTCATGCAGGCCTGGAGTGTGGCCTTTTCTATGAGAAGATGGAAGGTCTGGACTGCGTATCTATCGGCCCGAATATGAAGGATATCCATACCTCAGAGGAGCTTCTGGAGGTGGCATCTGTAGAGCGTGTATGGAAGTATCTTCTGAAAGCACTGGAAGATCTGAAGGACTGATAAGCCAAAAGAAGAACTTGAAGGATTGATAATCTGAAAGACAGAAAACCGCATAAAGCCCAGCCTGCGGGCATACTCTGATAAGAGATGGTTTTCGGAGGTGCAGGGTGCAGGAAAGACCTGGCAGAGGAGTGATCCTCCTTTTATTTCTGATACTGTGGGTGATGGCACTTACACTTGTACTGGAAGAACGAAGCCGGGTATCCGGGATCAATGAGAACAGTATATATCAGGAATCCTTTCGCAGACAGGAACTGCCATCCGGGCTTTACCGACAGATCATGGATACAAAGGCAAAGGATGTGTGGGATGTGTTTACAGCCACCATGGCTAGAGGGTCATTTGCACCGGATGGAGTCTGTACGGATTATCAGCCTTTTCTGAAATACAAAAAGAAAGAATACCTGCAGCTGCGCCAAAGCTACCAGGCTATATGGGCAGATGTTAAATATTTTCCAGTGGCAGGAGAAGATATCTATTTTGAGGATACCTATGGTGCTGTCAGGGAGTATGGCGGGCAGCGTACCCATGAAGGTACAGATCTGTTTGGCCCGGTTACAGAGCCGGGATATTATCCGGTTGTATCTGTCACGGATGGTGTGGCAGAAAAGATCGGATGGCTGCCTCTTGGAGGCTACCGTATAGGGATCCGCTCTCCTCACGGCGGTTATTTCTATTATGCACATCTGTCAGAATACGACCACAGTTTCAAAGAAGGGGAACTGGTACAGGCTGGGGATATTCTGGGATATATGGGCAATACCGGATATGGACCAAAGGGTACAAAAGGCAGATTTCCGGTACATCTTCATGTGGGGATCTATTTAAGGACTCCCAGGATGCAGGAGATGAGCGTAGATCCGTATTACATCCTGAAGATGCTTCAGGAAAGAAATTCGGATCTGCAGGACAGATAAAAAAGCGAGGGTATAGTCTTCGGCAGGAAGGCCGGGGCATTCATAAATGTTAAGGAGCGGTTTGAATGGAAATACAGTTATGGAGAAGTATTTTATGTCCTTATGAACTGGCTGTGAAGGAACTGACTGTAAAATTCCAGCACATTATTGAGGAACACAGGGAAAATGACCGGTATTCCCCTATTGAACAGGTAAGCGGCAGGGTAAAAAGCGTGACCAGCATCCTGGAAAAGATGCAGCGGAAGCATATCCCCATGGAACGGATGGAAGAGGAGATCGAAGATATCGCAGGAGTGCGGATCATCTGTCAGTTTGAAGAGGATATTGAGACTGTGGCTGCCCTGATCCAGAATCGGACAGATATGACAGTGAAAAGTGAAAAGAATTATCTGAAGCATATCAAACAAAGCGGATACCGCAGCTATCACCTGATCATTTACTATACAGTGGAGACTTTAAACGGACCCAAAAGGCTGCAGGCTGAGATACAGATCCGTACTATGGCCATGAATTTCTGGGCAACCATAGAGCATTCCCTGCAGTATAAGTACAAAGGGGATATGCCGCCTCACGTTACTGAGCGTCTTAGTAATGCGGCAGATGCCATAATCTCTCTTGACAGGGAAATGTCCCTGGTACGAAGCGAGATCATGGATGCACAGAATTCTTCCCAGGTACAGTCCAATCTGGTAAAGGATATCCTGAATAATATTGAGAATCTTTACAGGCTGTCCAATCAGCGTGAGGTTCTTAAGATACAGTCAGAATTTCTTCGGGTGTTTAAGACAAAGGATCTGCGGCAGCTGGAGCGCTTTCACAGACAGTTAGACATTATTGCGGAAGGGTATCGAGCCCAGGCCGTATATTTTCATTAGAATTGAATTACACATAAAGCATACAAGGAGCACCAGATGCAGGATTTTTTACCGGTAACGAAAGAAGACATGAAAAAAAGAGGGTGGGAACAGGTAGACTTCGTCTATGTAAGCGGCGATGCCTATGTGGACCATCCTTCTTTTGGTGCAGCCATTATCGGACGGCTTCTGGAAAGCAGAGGATATAAGGTGGGGATGATCCCACAGCCGGACTGGCGTAAAAAAGAAAGCATTCAGGTGTTTGGCCGTCCAAGGCTTGGATTTCTTGTTACAGCCGGAAATATGGATTCCATGGTAAATCATTATACAGTGTCCAAAAAGCACAGGCAAAAGGACGCTTATTCCCCGGGAGGCCAGATGGGACTCAGGCCTGACCGGGCAGTGGTGGTATACAGCAACTTGATCCGTCAGACTTATAAGGACAGTCCTGTGATCCTAGGCGGGATCGAGGCCAGCCTTCGCAGGATGGCTCATTACGATTACTGGGAAAATAAAGTAAAGCACAGCATTCTCATTGATTCAGGGGCAGATCTGATTTCCTATGGTATGGGAGAGCATTCCATCCTGGAGATCGCAGAAGCACTGGACAGTGGGATCCCTATTCAGGAGATCACCTATATTGCAGGCACTGTTTACAGGACAAAGGATCTTTCAAGAGCTTATGAACCTATCATCCTTCCTTCTTTTGAAGAGGTAAAAGACGATAAGGCTTTGTATGCAGAAAGCTTTGCCACCCAGTACAGGAATACAGATCCTTTTACTGCAAAGGCAATGGCAGAAAGCTACGGGAACCGGGGCTATGTGATCCAGAACCCGCCTGCAATGCCTTTGTCTACCCAGGAAATGGATGATGTGTACGATCTTCCTTTTACAGGGGAATATCATCCCATGTATAAGAAAAAGGGAGGGATCCCGGCACTGGAGGAGATCAAATTTAGTCTTACCAGCAACCGGGGCTGCTTTGGAGGCTGCAATTTCTGTGCCCTTACTTTTCATCAGGGCAGGATCCTTCAGACAAGAAGCCATGATTCTATTATCCGTGAAGCAGTGAAGATGACAAAAGCACCGGATTTTAAAGGATATATCCATGATGTTGGAGGGCCTACAGCAGATTTCAGGCAGCCATCCTGCCAGAAGCAGCTGACAAAAGGGGTGTGCCAGAACAGACAATGTCTGTTTCCTACACCATGCAAGAATCTTAAGGCAGACCATAAGGATTATGTGCTGCTCCTTCGCAAGCTTCGAGATATCCCTGGAGTTAAGAAGGTGTTTGTCAGATCAGGTGTGCGTTTTGATTATGTACTGGCAGATCCGGATAAAACATTTTTGCGGGAACTGGTAAAATATCATGTAAGCGGACAGCTGCGTGTTGCACCGGAGCATGTGTCAGATCAGGTTCTTCACTATATGGGTAAGCCTTCCCACGATGTGTACCTGCGTTTTCTGGAAGAATTTGACAAAGCAGATAAACAGGCACAGAAGGATCAATATGCCATTCCCTATTTCATGTCTTCCCATCCCGGATGTACCATGAAAGAGGCAGTAAAGCTGGCAGAGTATGTAAGGGATCTGGGTTACACACCGGAACAGGTGCAGGATTTTTATCCTACGCCATCCACCCTTTCCACCTGCATGTATTATACAGGGATCCA
>ONBN01000065.1 GCA_900316115.1 uncultured Eubacteriales bacterium | reverse complement strand
TATAACCATAGCACTATTATATGAAAGAGTAAATATCTACTGTGCCAGAGTAAATTCCACCGCATAAGTGGGTGCTGGAATTTAAAATTTCATTTTGCGAGTTATAATATTTTTTCTAAAAATATAGACGAAAGCTGTAAAATCTGCTAGAATATACCACAGACGGATACAAGATACAAAGCTGTATCCAGAAAGATAGGAGGAATTTATCATGTTAGTAAGTGCTACAGAGATGCTTCAGAAAGCAAAGGCCGGCCATTATGCAGTCGGACAGTTTAACATCAACAATCTTGAGTGGACAAAGGCCATTCTTCTTACCGCGCAGGAGCTGAATTCCCCGGTTATCCTGGGAGTTTCCGAGGGTGCCGGTAAATATATGACAGGATTTAAGACCGTTGTGGGAATGGTGAACGGTATGATGGAGGAACTTAATATCACAGTTCCGGTTGCCCTTCATCTTGACCATGGTACTTATGACGGATGCCTGAAATGTGTAGAGGCAGGATTTTCATCCATTATGTTCGATGGATCTCATTATCCAATCGAAGAGAACGTAGCAAAGACAAAAGAGCTTGTTAAGATCACAAGAGAGCATAACATGTCCCTTGAGGCAGAGGTTGGCTCTATCGGTGGCGAGGAAGACGGCGTTGTTGGTATGGGCGAGTGTGCAGATCCTAACGAGTGCAAGATGGTTGCAGATCTTGGCATTGATTTCCTGGCAGCAGGTATCGGTAACATCCATGGTAAATATCCTGCAAACTGGCAGGGCTTAAGCTTTGAGACTCTGGATGCTATCCAGAAGCTTACAGGCGACATGCCGTTAGTACTTCACGGTGGTACAGGTATTCCTACAGACATGATCAAGAAAGCCATCGATCTTGGCGTTTCTAAGATCAATGTAAATACAGAGTGCCAGCTTTCATTTGCAGCAGCTACACGTAAGTATATCGAGGAAGGCAAAGATCTGCAGGGTAAAGGATTTGACCCAAGAAAGCTTCTTGCTCCTGGATTTGAAGCAATTAAAGCAACAGTTAAAGAAAAAATGGAAATCTTCGGTTCCGTTGGAAAAGCCTGAGAATCCATGAAATATACAAGGGGATGCTGCAATGCAGTGTCCCCTTATATATTGCAATATGAGGAGAGAATCATTATGAATAAGAAAAACCTGAAAATGGGACCGGTAGGACCAGAATACATGGAACAGTACAATGCACTGCTTCGTTATGTATTTCAGGTGACAGACCAGGAACTGAATTCTGTAGGATGGAAAGAAAAGGAGATCATCAGGGCAAAATTCCCTACCATGAAACGGGCCGATGTGATCGGCTGGTTTGATGATGGCACACTGGTTTCTCAGGTGGCCGTTTACCCCATGAAGGTTCAGATTTTTGGAAAGACCTATTCCATGGGCGGACTGACAGGAGTGGGCACTTACCCGGAATACACCAATATGGGGCTGATGCACAGACTTCTGGAGCAGGCCCTGGAAAATATGCGTAAAAAGAAACAGTATATCTGCTATCTTTATCCTTATTCCATTCCCTATTACAGACGAAAAGGCTGGGAGCTGATCTCAGATAAGATTTCCTATGAGATCAAGGATTACCAGCTTCCCAAGAAGAAATGGGTATCAGGTGATGTACGCAGAGTTGATACTGACAGCAAAGAACTGAAGGATACATATGACCGATATGCAGCCCATACCCATGGAGCCATTATCCGTGATTCCCTTGCCTGGAATGAATACTGGCTGTGGGATCGGGATGATATTATGGCAGCCATCTATTATAATGCTAAGGATGAGCCGGATGGCTATGTAATCTACTGGATTGAGAATGAGGTTTTTCATATCAAAGATATGATCTTTAACAATGAGGAAGCCAGAACCGGCCTCTGGAATTTTGTATCTGCTCATTTTTCTATGATCAATCAGGTGGAAGGAGATACTTACACAGATGAACCATTGGCATTTCTTCTGGAGGATGCGGAGATCAAAGAAGTGATTTCCCCATATTATATGGGAAGAATCGTGGATTTTGCAGCTTTTGTGGCAGAGTATCCTTTTAAACCGGACATTACTGAAAGAGAATGGCGCTTTACTTTGACGGATCCTGTAATGGAGTGCAATCAGGGTTCTTTCCTGCTTAAGATATCCAGAGAAGGCAAAGGATGGGCAGAGCGGATCAATCAGCCCTGCCAGGATCAGATCAGTATCCAGACAATGACTACCATGCTGATGGGGTATAAGCGTCCGGATTATCTGGCCCGGATCGGACGGCTGAAGGCTGGCGAGGAAATCATTGACATGCTGGAAGATGCCATTGAGCAGCAGACTCCTTATATATCTGATTATTTTTGATATATTTTCCTGTATCTATTGACAAAAATTACATAAATATGTAAAAAAAACCATATGCTGTTTGTAAAAAATGAAAAAAGAACATATTTCTTGAAATTTTAATATAGTGAAAATTGGTTAAAAGCTATAAAATGTAATCAACGTGAACGGGGGTGGTTGAACACCCCGGTTTCAGCGTATAAGACGCAGCGGATCCATTAAAGATCCGATCAAAAATGATTCTCATGAAAAGGAGAGACAAAAAATGAAGATGAGAAAATCAATGGCAATGGGACTTGCAGCAGTTATGGCAGCATCCATGATTCCGGCTGTACCGGCAATGGCAGACGATGCTACAGGAAAGGTATATTATCTGAATTTTAAACCAGAAGCTGATGAAGCTTGGCAGAACCTTGCAAAAGCTTACACAGAGGAGACTGGTGTAGATGTACAGGTTGTTACAGCAGCTTCCGGACAGTATGAGACAACTCTTCAGTCTGAGATGGCTAAGAGCGATGCTCCTACTCTGTTCCAGGTAAACGGACCGGTTGGACTGAAAAGCTGGAAAGATTACTGCTATGATCTGAAAGATTCCGATATCTATTCACAGCTTACATCTGATACTTACACTGTTAAAGATGGTGACGCTGTAGATGGTATTGCATACGTTATCGAGACTTATGGTCTGATCGTAAACAAAACTCTTCTTGAGAAAGCTGGATATACACTGGACGACATCAAGAGCTTTGATGATCTGAAGAAGGTTGCTGATGATATCCAGGCAAGAAAAGATGAGCTTGGTATCAAAGGTGCATTCACATGTGCAGGTATGGACGGATCCTCCGACTGGAGATTCAAGACACATCTTGCAAACCTTCCGCTCTACTATGAGTACAAAGATAAAGGCGTAGATGATGCAGACACAATCGAAGGTACATATCTTGACAACTACAAGAATGTATTTGATCTGTACATTACAGATTCTACATGTGACGGAGCTGATCTTTCCGCTAAGACAGCTGATGATTCCCGTAACGAGTTCATCAACAGCGAAGCAGTATTCTATCAGAACGGTACTTGGGAGTATGCAGAGCTGTCTAAAACATTCAGCGATGACGAGCTGGCTATGATCCCGATCTACTTTGGCGTAGATGATGAGAACGAAGGTCTTGCAACAGGTACAGAGAACTACTGGTGTGTAAACAAAGAAGCATCTGAGGAAGATATTCAGGCTACACTTGATTTCATGAACTGGTGTGTAACTTCTGAGACAGGTACAAAGGCTATGAATGAGGATATGGGCTTCACAATTCCTTTCAAAACAGCTGAGGAATCTACAAACGTATTTGTTAAACAGGATCAGGAATACACAGAAGCTGGTCTGACACCTGTATCATGGAACTTCACAACAATGCCTTCTGAAGAGTGGAAAAACGGTGTTGGTACAGCTCTTACTTCTTATGCAGCTGGCGGTTCCTGGGATGATGTTGTATCTGCATTCGTTGACGGATGGGCAACAGAGAAAGCTCTGACTGAGTAATTTGTGTAAAGTACATCCAAAACCTTTCAAGGATTTGGATGTTGGAGTAAAGAGAAGGGGGAGGCAGTAAGTATGGCCTCCCCTTTCCACATGAAAGACGTAGTCTTACTAAAAGAGGGCCTGGAGTGCAGAAACTGCAGGCACACAGGAATAAAATGAAGTAGGAGGAGCAGAGATGGTAGGAAAATCTCTTAAAAAGTGGTGGCCTGTCTTTGTGTTACCAACACTTGCAGCGTTTATCATTGGTTTTTTATGGCCTTTCATCTGGGGTATTTATCTTTCATTTTGTAAATTTACTACAGTTAAAGATGTGACTTTCGTTGGCTTTGCCAACTATCAGAAGATTTTAATCGGCGGAGACTTCAGTCATGCATTCTGGCTGACAGTTGTTTTTGCATTTGCTTCAAGTATTCTTATCAATGTACTTGCTTTTTCCGTTGCACTTGCACTGACAAAAGGCTACAAAGGAACCAATGTATTCCGTACTGTATTCTTTATGCCGAACCTGATCGGTGGTATTGTGCTTGGTTATATCTGGCAGACTTTGATCAACGGTCTTCTATCCATGTGGGGACAGCCGCTGCTGAAGTTATCAGCCAGAAACGGATTTATTGGAATGATCATACTGCTTTTATGGCAGCAGATCGGATATATGATGATCATTTATGTTGCAGGTCTTAACAACGTATCTCCGGACCTGATCGAAGCAGCCAAGATCGATGGAGCAACTTCCAGCCAGATCCTGTTTAAGATCAAGATCCCGATGATCATGCCGTCTGTAACTATTTGTACATTCCTTACTCTTACAAACGGATTCAAGATGTTCGACCAGAACTTGTCTTTGACAGGTGGTGATCCGGGCAAGCAGTCCCAGTTGCTGGCATTGAACATTTACGATACATTCTATGGACGAAGCGGCCCTCAGTGGAAGGGCATCGGCCAGGCCAAAGCAGTTGTATTCTTTGTACTTGTAGTTGTTATTGCTTTGGTACAGCTTCGCGCAACATCATCTAAGGAGGTGCAGGCATAATGGCAGAGAATAAAGTTATTGCAGATAAACCAAAGAAAAAAAGTATTGTGCCTACGATTATCCTTTCCATTATCTCTGTGGCCTGGATCTATCCGATCGTAATGATCCTGCTCAATTCTCTGAAGATTGAATCAGCAATCACTACATCCGGGGTATTTAAGTTCCCTACAGAAGAGACCTGGAATGGCATTAAGAACTTTGTTGCCAGTGTTACACAGATGGATTTCCTTGCATCTTTCTGGTACAGCCTTGTGATTTCAGTGATGTCTGTCGCACTGATTCTTCTGTGCTGCTCCATGTGTGCATGGTACATTGTCCGTGTAAACGGTGCACTTTCTAAGATTTTGTATTACCTTTGTGTATTCAGTATGGTTGTACCTTTCCAGATGGTTATGTTTACCCTGGCAAAGACAGCGGATACACTTCGTCTGAACAACCCGTATTCCATCTGCATCATCTATCTTGGATTTGGTGCTGGTTTGGCAGTATTTATGTTTACCGGTTTCGTAAAAGGAAGTCCTCTGGAGATTGAGGAAGCGGCTATGATCGACGGCTGCAGCCCGCTTCAGGTTTTCTTCAAGATCCTGGTTCCGATCCTGAAACCGACCATTATTTCCACTGCAATCCTTGAAATGATGTGGGTATGGAACGATTATCTTCTGCCTACATTGGTGCTGGATATTAAGAAGTACCGTACCATCCCGATGGCAATCCAGTATTTCCGCGGAAGCTACGGACATGTACAGATGGGACCGATGATGGCAAGTATTATGATCGACATTATTCCTATCATTGTAATGTATCTGGTTTGCCAGAAATATATCATTGAAGGTGTAGTTGCAGGAGCAGTAAAAGGCTGATTTATCTCAGTCGAGTAGACTCCCACCTCTTTCAGGTGGTGAATAGCAGCCCGTTCTGTAGAATTATAAAAACTGGTATTATTCAATCAAATTTAATCTTTTCAAGATGTTCATTGAATGATAGAATAGAGATAGTTCCATGCATTTATGCGAGGAACTATCTTTATTTGACTAACAGAAAGTTTTTGTAACTGTATAGGTATTGAACAGTTACAAGTTTTTATGATCATAGACGGGGTGCTGAATGTACAGGATTTTAATTGTAGATGATGAAAGGATTGAGCGAGAAGGTATCAAATACCTGATTGGGAGAGAAAAGGGAGACTATGAAATATGCGAAGCGTCCAATGGGAAACAGGCTTTGGATATACTGCATAGCAGGAAGGTGGATCTTCTGATGACAGATATCCGTATGTCTCATATGGATGGTCTGGAGTTAAGCCGTAAGGCAAGAGAGGAGTATAATGATCTTCAGATCGTGATATTCAGCGGATACAGCGACTTTTCTTTTGCACAGGAGGCCATCCAATATGGAGTACTGGATTATGTATTAAAGCCTGTGGATCCGGAAAGATTCCATCAGGTGCTTACCAAAGCCCAGGAGGAGATTTCACGCAGACAGCAGCAGAAAGCCCAGGAACAGAAAGAAAAGAATTTCCTTCAACAGTATTTTCTTCAGAGTTATCTTTATTCCGGAAAGGAAGAGGTTCTGGAACAGGCTGGAGAGATCATTGACCTGAATAACTGGGAACAGTGGCATTGTGGGATCCTTGTGGAGACAGATCAGGCATATTTTGATTCCACAGATGATTTTGCAGCAGAAGGCCTGCAAAACGAAGTCGGAAGAAAGTTCTTTTATCTGAATCTGAATACCAGACAGTCTTTGTTTCTGTTCAGTGACAAATATTGTGATTATAGTCAGGTTGCAGAGCAGATCTACCAGATCTTAAAACAAAAATCTTCTCTCAAATTCCATCTGGCAGTGAGCCGTAAGTTCGAGGGCTGCAGACAGCTTCCGGGAGTACTGGAGCAGCTGGAACAGCTGATGGAAGAGAAATTTTATCATCCGGATGTGCATATTTTCACCTTTGATGAAGACGAGGAGAAAATGTACAATGCACAGACCCAGGATTCACAGCTGATGCAGAAGATTTCAGAGGACATCAGCCGTAAGGATATTGAAGCTTTGTGGAGACATTTTGGATGTCTGTCAGAGAAATATCAGCAAAACACCCAGTTTTCAGCCATGTATGTGAAGTTTGTGTTTTCCAATGTGATCCAGGAACTGTTTCAGGAGAATCAGTTTTCTGAAGAGAGGCGGCTGGATAGGGAAGTGGACCGGCTGTATCGCTGCAATAATATTGAACAGATCCTTAAGATCACCAGGGAGAATATCCAGGAATATGAGAAGTTCCTGAAGAATTCCATGACAGGTTCCAGAGATGAGGTGGCCTCTGTTAAGAATTATATCCACCAGCACTACGCAGAGGATCTCAGTCTGGAAACACTGGCTGAGAAGGTATATCTTTCTTCCGGGTATCTTAGTTATATTTTCAAAAAAGAAACAGGCATGAATCTGAACCGTTATATCCGTGTGGTTCGGATGGAAAAGGCAAAGGAGCTTTTGTGCACCACCAATATGAAGGTGGCGCAGATCAGCGAGAAAGCCGGATTTACCAATGTATCTTATTTTTGCAGAAGTTTCCGTGAATATTATGGAAGCAGTCCGGAATCTTACAGGAAAGGAACCGGTGAGGATGAAGAAATTTCAGACAGGATTGATAAAAAAAATTAAAAACATGAAGTATCGTCACAAACTGACCATACTTCTGGTAGTAGCCAGTCTGGTGCCTATGGTGATCCTGGCCTGGTACAGTCATTTCAGGATCAGCAGCATGAGCCGGAGAAATGAAGTGGAGGATATGAATTCCATGCTGGAGCAGACCCGGGAGGGGATTGACAGCCAGATCGAAGTATACTCCAGTCTTCTGAATTACCTGACCTATTCACCGGATATCGAAGAGATCATTGACGAAAAGGATATTGACAATTATATTGCTTATGAGAAATATACAGAGATTGCAGATCCTCTTCTTTCAGTACCCAAGTCTTATCATGATGCCATCCTTCAGATCCAGTTATTTGCGGAGAGTATTAAGGTGCGCCATGAATACACGCTCGTGCCATTGGCGCAGATCAACAAGGAATGGTGGAACAGCTGGCTTTCAGATGATATGAAGATCCAGTGGCTGGTGGACAGTTCACAGTCACAGATCGCAGCGGTACGTAAGATCTACCGTGGGGCAGACGTGGAGGCAGTCCTTTGTGTGACTTTGGATTATGACAAGCTGTTCCAGTCATTTGACAATATTATCGATGAGAAATGCGGCGGCATGATCCTTGATAGTGAAGGAAACATTATTTACAGGAAAGAGAATTTTGATGATGAAAATCTGAAAAAGGCAAAGGACGGAGAACAGGTTCTTACAGTACTTGAAACGAAATATGCTTCGGAGAACAGTCTCAGTGAAGAAAGTGGCTGGCAGTTTTACTTTTATAAGCCCCGGTCCGTAATAGACAGCTCGGTTTCACAGATATTGCTCAGTGAAATTCCTCTGATCTGTATCTGTGCAGGGCTGATCCTGGTGCTGGGACTTTCCTTTTCAAGGCTTTTTACCAGAAAGATCGAAGAGCTTACAGAGAATATGAACCGGGTAAGCCAGGGTGTGTGGGAGGTTACGGTATACAGTGATTCCGAGGATGAGGTAGGACTTCTGATCCGTGGCTTCCAGAGTATGATGGATGAGATCAACCGACTGCTCAAGGAGGTTTACGAAAGTAAGATCGCTTTGAAGGAGTTTGAACTGAAAGCCCTTACTGCACAGATCAATCCACATTTTCTGTACAATTCCCTTTCCATTATTAACTGGATGGCTATCCGCAGTGACCAGTCGGAGATCAGCAGGGTAACACTTGCTTTGTCTACTTTTTACCGTACTGCACTCAGCAAAGGAAAGGATATGGTAACAGTTGAAAGCTGTATCCGGAATATTGAAGCGTATTTGGAAATACAGCTGGTAATGCATGACAATGATTTCAGGATCGACTGGAAGATCGACCCTGATGTGAAAGGAGAGATTGTTCCCAAGCTGCTGCTTCAGCCTGTGGTGGAGAATGCACTGGAGCATGGTCTGGATGTAAAGGAAGAAGGGGAAAAGATCCTCAGGATTTCCTTTGTACAGGATGGAAATGATGTTCTTCTGATGGTAGAAGATAATGGAGCAGGTATGGATCAGGCAGAAGCGGAGACTCTGGTCACATATCAGGCTGTAGGATATGGGCTGAAAAACGTAAATGACCGTATCTGTCTTTTATATGGAGAGGATCATAAGATCCGTATTTATAGCAAAAAAGGTGAAGGAACCCGGGTGGAAATGCGGATTCCGAAGGGAGTTTTAAAAAGTGAGAGTTAAAAAGAAAATCTGGCCAGCCGCCGCTGCTGCTGCATGTGCAGTTCTGATGTTTTCAGGATGCACCAGCGAGCCTGACGTAAAAGAAGAGACAAAAAAGCCGGTGGCAGATACAGAAGAAGAGTGGGAAGAAGCTGCAACTACATCTTATGGGAAATATCCGGAACTGGTTACTTATACCCTGGCTCAGATGAACGGAGCTAATAATTCCAATCTGCCTTCTGGAGATACTTATGAGAACAATGCGTATACCAGATATCTGAAAAAGATGCTGAATATCCAGAATGAAAATATATATATGGAACGGGAGGATCGGTACAACGAAGGATTAAATGTGCTGGTGCAGGACCGGAATATCCCGGATATTATGGTAGTAAACGACCGGGAAACATTGAATCTTCTGGTAGAAAATGATATGATCGAGGATCTTTCCCAGGTATATGAATCCTGTGCTTCTGACAAGATCAAGGAAATGTACGACAGCTATGGAACAGCTCTGCTTGCCTCCGGTACCTACGATGGGAAGCTGATGGCTTTGCCTGAGACTGTGATCGATCATGGTCCCTGTTTCCTGTGGCTGCGAAGGGACTGGATCAAACAGCTGGGGCTTGAAGAGCCTGAAAGCCTGGAAGATGCATTCAAGATCATTGAAGCCTTTGTGGAGAACAGGATGGGAGCTGATGAAGGGGAAGAGCCTATCGGTCTGATCTGTGACAATTCGCTTGTAGGCTCTACCAGTGAGAATTATTCTATTGATCCTATTTTTGACCTTTTTGGAGCACATCCAAGGAAGTGGCAGATCCGCAGTGACGGAGAGATCGTATACGGATCCCTTACTGCATCCACTAAAAGAGCCATTGCGTACATCCATAATTTGTATGAACGAGGGATCATTGATAAGAACTTTGCATTAAGAGAGCAGAATAACCTGAGGGATCTGGTAGTAGACGGGAAATGCGGCGCTTTCTTTGGCTTGTGGTGGAGTCCCAATAATCCTTTGATGGATGAAGTGATGAACAGTCCGGATTCTGACTGGGAGCCGTATTATCTGGTGCAGAGAGGTGAGGATTACGGAACGAATTTTTACAATTCCTTCAGTGACAATAAGTATGTGGTGGTCCGGAAGGGATATGAGCATCCGGAGATCGTTATGAAGATCGTCAGTGTGCTGTTTGACTATACCAGATATGCGGCAGACGATGCAGATGAGGTAAATGGATATTTTGCACTGAATGTGGATCCTACTGCAAGGCCGCTGGTGATCAATGTGGATTATTATGATGCTACTTATACAGTAACAAAGGATATCCGCAAGGCCATGAACCGTGAGATCACGGAGGATAAGCTTTCCGCACTTGAAGATTCTTATTACAAGGCCTGTACCACATATCTTACCAGTTACGTGAAAGGGGAAGATGTAAATGCAGAGGACTGGGCTGCATACAAGTCCAGGATTTCGGCTATCGGGCTTTTGGTAGATCATGGATACGAACCGCCTACCATCCAGTATCTGGCTGAATCTGACGGGGAAGTGCCTACGATCCTGCAGAATCTGGAGAAGAATGCGTTTATTCAGATGGTTATGGGGAATAAGCCTATGGATTATTTTGAAACTTTTGTGGAAGAGTGGAAGGAGCAGGGAGGACAGGAATTGTCTGAGAAGATCCGCCAGGAAAACAGAAAGTGAGTATTGGGGATTGGGCTTGGATACAGTAAAATATCATTTGGCAAATTTTATAATCATTTTGTTCATGTTGCATTAGACAGAAAAGATGTTTATATATCAGGGCTTCGTTTTCGGATCTTTTCTGCAATGCAACGGAAATTATTATAAATTTGCCAATGATTATTTTACTGTATCTTTTTTCTGTACGAAAATGCTTGCAATTGCCGCCAGTATCATGTAGTATAGCAAATACTATGTGTGAGGAGGAAATAAAATGGAAGGAACGAGAATGAAGATGGGCTTCCGGCAGAAGTTCATCGGAGACAAAGCATTTTATAAAATGGTGTTGGCAGTGGCGGTGCCTATAATGATCCAGAACGGGATCACGAATTTTGTGAGCATGCTGGATAATATTATGATCGGCCGTGTAGGAACAGAGCCGATGTCAGGGGCAGCGATTGTGAATCAGCTGCTCTTTGTTTATAATCTGTGTATTTTCGGAGGAGTTTCAGGAGCCGGTATATTTACAGCCCAGTATTTTGGACAGAAAGATCATGAAGGCGTGAGGCAGACATTCCGTTATAAGCTGTGGCTGGCTATTGGATTGACGGTGATTACATTTGGCCTTTTTCTTACCTGCGGCGGCTCTCTGATCGGTATGTACCTGAATGGAGAGGGAACAGCACAGGCACTGGCAGCGACTAAGGGTTATGGATTGGATTATCTCAGGATCATGCTGTTTGGACTTCCTGCTTTTATGATGGTACAGGTATATTCCAGTACTCTTCGTGAGTGTGGAGAAACAGTGCTGCCTATGAAGGCAGGTGTAACTGCAGTTGTGGTAAATCTTGTATTTAACTATTTCCTGATCTATGGAAAGTTTGTTTTTCCGGAATTGGGAGTGGAGGGAGCTGCGATTGCTACTGTACTTTCCAGGTATGTGGAGGCTGCTATTGTGATCGGGTGGACCCATACCCATCATGAGAAGGCGCCTTTTGCAAAAGGTCTGTACAGCACGTTGAAGGTACCGGCTGATCTTACAAAGAAGATCTTGATCAAGGGGACGCCCCTTCTTTTAAATGAAACTTTATGGTCTGCAGCAATGGCTATGCTGGCGCAGTGCTATTCTGTAAGAGGACTAAATGTGGTGGCTGCCCTGAATATCTCTAACACTATCAATAATGTGTTTAATATTGTGTTCATTGCTCTTGGAGATTCTGTTGCCATCGTGGTTGGACAGCTTCTGGGAGCAGGGGATATGAAAAAGGCCAGGGATACGGATAACAAGATGATCGCTTTTTCTGTATTTTGCTGCACCGGAGTTGCCCTTGTAATGCTGGTTCTGGCACCCTTTTTCCCAAAGCTTTATAATACCAATCAGGAGGCCAGGAGACTGGCTGTACAGTTTATTATGGTGATGGCTGTCTTTATGCCCCAAAATGCCTTTTTGCATGCTGCTTACTTTACTCTGCGTTCCGGCGGCAAGACCATCATTACTTTCTTTTTTGACAGTGTATTTATCTGGTGTGTCAGTGTGCCGATCGCCTATGTGCTCAGCCGGTATACTCAGTTGCCGATCATCGGGATTTTTGCGGCAGTACAGGCAGCGGATCTGCTAAAATGTGTGGTAGGATATGTGCTTGTTAAAAAGGGAGTCTGGCTGCAGAATATTGTTTCATAACAGATATTTCGTGACATATGCTATACTTTCTGGAAGATTAAAATTTTGTTCAATTATGCTTTCGGACAGGGAAAGAAGCTGTGTACTTCTTAGGCAATTCAAGAAAGCGTACCGCAGAAAGTTTATAGCTTTCCTAAATGTCAATGACAATTAAGAAAAAAAGAAAATATCAGAGTCATCTTATTGTATAATTCATTAGGAAAGTATCAGATTCAGAGCATACAAAAAGAGCAGTTCTCTAAAAAGTGAGGACTGCTCTGAATGTGATTCTTTCCAATTGTACCCAGTCGCGGACGGTCAGGCGAGGTGTGTATGGGGAAAGTATCCTTTTTCTTCTGTGGAACTGCCATAACTGAAATCTGGAATACCAATATTTTTCATTATAATAACTATGGTTTCAGGAGTGCTTTTGAAAAAAGGGCATGCTTCGAAAGCCTTCTTGCGGAGGCTTTTTAAAGAGATATTCAGTAAGGAACTTTTATCCGGAAATACCATATGTCTTTCCTATACTGTGCATACGGCGGCAGCCGCATTCCGGACAAATGCAGATATCTGTTTTCCAGACTGCCATGATCAGTTCGGCTATGGACAGATCCCTGTATCTTTGCCGGAAGCGCTGGTGCCCTTGCAGAGTAAAAATTAATTTCAGGTTTTTGCTTTTACTCCGGTTATTCAGGAAAACATAGTAACGGATTTTTTGAAATCCTGATGGAAGTACATGCATAAGATACCTGCGGATGAATTCGGTGTTATCCAGGGTGATGCTCCTGCGTGGATCACCTGGTCTTTTGCCCCGTGCAGAAAAAGTCACGTTTTGTTCCTGAACAGAAAGGATCCGGCTGTTGGAGATCGCAACCTTATGTGTATACCTGCCAAGATACTCGATCGCATTGCCAAATCCATTGAAAGTTTCTTTGATATAAGGACACCAGTCTTTCTTATAGAGATGATTGCGAAATTCAGACCATTCCCAGGTATTCCGGAGATCTTCATAGGAAGAGGAAAACAGCAGGTTGTGTTTTTTATAAAGGGAATCCAGCTCAGCGAGATATTTTCCTTTGAATTTATCCCTGAGTACCCTGACCGGAATGAAAAAGGTCCGTTTACTTTTCTGAATCTTATGGTCTGAAGTCAGTCCGCCGCCGGAAACGATACAGTGCATACTATGTAAAGCTTTACATAGTATGCACTATGACAAGTAAAAAACTATGACAAGCAGGTTCAAAAAATCCAGAACAAATGGGCTATCTCTCGTTCGAACACTTGTCATAACTATTTACCTAACG
>ONBN01000045.1 GCA_900316115.1 uncultured Eubacteriales bacterium | reverse complement strand
CTGAACCTAAACAGAATTGTTTTATTTTCTATCACAATTCATTATGGCAACACGAATGACCACTATAAGGAGGCAAACAAAAATGGCAATCGGACAACGTATCAAATATTTTCGCAACCGCATAGGCATGACACAAAAACAACTCGGAGAACAACTGGGATTCAAAGGAAAAACCTCAGATGTCCGCATGGCTCAATATGAATCTGAAGCCAGAGTTCCTAAGATTGATCTTGTAAAACAAATGTCTCAGATCTTTGATATCAATACTCATGCCTTAACAGTTCCAGATATTGATACTCACATAGGTCTGATGCATACACTATTTGCACTGGAAGATATGTATGGTCTGAAGGTAAAAAATGTAGATGGACAACCTCATCTCTGTCTTGACTCTTCCATATCTGCTCCCGGCTCATCTGTCGATGAAATGTTTCGTGCATGGATGGAACAGGCTGACAAATTGGAAAACGGTGAAATCAGCAAGGAAGAATATGATGAATGGAGATATAAGTACCCAGAACTGGATACTTACCAGAAACGTGCCAAGGTACCCTCTCAGGAATTGAGTGATTACCTCGTAAAAGAATTGACTAAAAAAGAAAATTAAGAAAAAAAGAAAACCTTACCGATATTCAGTTTTTTACTTCTGAAAATCAGTAAGGTTTCTTTATATACGTTATGAAATAAAATTTCTATCTCTTGAATAATCACAAAATGTTGCCATTTTGTTGCCAATCACTAAGCAAATTTGTTTGTAACCCGCATGAATACTGGGCTTCTATGATTGCGTGGATTATTCAAACTCAATCGTAGCAGGTGGCTTTCCGGTGCAGTCGTACATGACGCGGTTTACGTTTTTCACTTCATTCACGATACGGCTGGTGGTTTTTCCAATGATCTCCCAGGGGATCTCGGCGGATTCAGCGGTCATGAAATCGGTAGTGGTAACTGCTCGCAGGGCGATTGCATAATCGTAGGTACGCTCATCACCCATAACGCCTACGGAGCGCATATTTGTGAGGGCTGCAAAGTACTGGTTCACTTTCTTGTCCCAGCCTGCATTGGCGATTTCTTCACGCCAGATCGCATCTGCATCCTGAACCATTTTGACCTTCTCAGGTGTAACGGCACCGATGATACGGATGCCAAGTCCCGGGCCCGGGAATGGCTGGCGGTATACCAGATAATCCGGAATGCCAAGCTCAAGGCCGGCCTTACGTACCTCATCCTTGAACAGGTTTCTTAATGGCTCGATAATTTCTTTAAAATCTACGCACTCCGGAAGTCCGCCTACATTGTGGTGGGATTTGATCACTGTGGATTCTCCGCCTACACCACTTTCTACAACATCCGGATAGATGGTTCCCTGTACCAGGAAATCTACGGCGCCGATCTTCTTTGCTTCTTCCTCAAAGACACGGATGAACTCTTCACCGATGATCTTTCTCTTTCTTTCCGGTTCTTCTACGTCTTTCAGCTTTTCGTAGAATCTTTCCTGTGCATTTACACGGATAAAATTAAGGTTATATGGGCCTTCCGGTCCGAAAACAGCTTCTACTTCATCGCCTTCGTTTTTACGGAGCAGACCGTGATCTACAAAAACGCAGGTAAGCTGGTTGCCTACTGCTTTTGATAAGAGAACTGCTGCCACAGATGAATCCACACCGCCTGACAGAGCGCAGAGAACCTTGCCGTCTCCAACCTTTTCACGGATGTTTTTGATGGATTCTTCTACAAAGGAATCAATTTTCCAGTCACCGGAGCAGCCGCAGATGTTGTACACGAAATTGGACAGCATCTTACGTCCTTCTTTTGTATGAAGTACTTCCGGATGGAACTGTAATGCATACAGGCCTTTCTCCACATTCTGGACTGCTGCTACAGGACAGTCATTTGTCCATGCACAGATATCAAAACCAGGTGCCTGTTTGGAAATATAATCGTTATGGCTCATCCAGCAGATTGTTTTTGGTGAAACATCTGTAAACAGTCTGGATGCTGTATCTACATTAACTTCGATTTTTCCATACTCACGAACCGGTGCCTTTTCAACCTTGCCGCCTAACAGATGCATCATAAGCTGTGCACCGTAGCAGATCCCAAGAACCGGTACACCCAGTTCAAAGATCTCTTTTGTATAGGTAGGGGCATCTGCTGTATAGCAGCTGTTAGGGCCGCCTGTGAAGATAATGCCCTTTGGCTGCATTGCTTTAATCTTCTCAATGTCTGTCTTATAAGAATAAATTTCACAGTATACGTTACATTCTCTGACACGGCGTGCGATCAGCTGATTATACTGTCCGCCGAAATCAAGTACAACGACTGTCTCTCTGTTCATTTGTTTCCTCCTATGGTCCATATTGGGGACTTATTGGCTTTGCAGGATCATATTATCCTCAAAGCTTTACCTGTGTCATATTATAAGGGAGTACAGAGTGTTTTACAATATCAAATATCCAGAGAGATACTTCAAATTTATAAGTTTTTTAGAATTTCCTCATTGTTTTTTCAACGATTCCTCACAGTTCCATCACAATTTACGGGTATATTAATAAGCAAATAAAGCGAAAGCTTTTTCATCATATAGATAAACTTTTTCTTTTTCATACTCGCCGGGCCATATGGTCCGGCCCTCCTTCTTTTATAGTGAAAAACAGATATCATATTCGGTGTTTGACTTCACTTCACATATATTCTCAGCTTCTATAGGCTTTTGTTTTTCTTCTTGCAAAGATCAGCAGGATCCCAGCCACAGCCCCGGTAAATAGAAACGCCTGCAGTAAAGGCATGTAATTATAACTGCCCTCTTTCCAGAAATCTATGAAATCATTGCTTATATAACTCATTGGCAGAAGTGCTGCAATACTTTTCAGTGCCCCTGGAAGCTGATCATTTTTGATCCCCATCATACCGCTCAGCATCATACTTACAAAATATAAGGTCATGGTGATCGCATAGGTTGGTCCGAATTTTCCCGTCAGGGTGGCTATACTGTGTGAGAGGATCAAAAAGATCAGTCCCAATATATACAGACAGCCCACCAGGCTGACTGCCGCCTTTACATCAGGAACCAGAAGATCAAGGCTGGCATATCCTACCACCGTATATAGTACAAGTCCTGCTGTAATAACGATCAGCTGTGCGATCACTTTTGATCCAAACATGGTTTTTTCCGGGATACCAAACAAACGCATCCTTAAAGGAATATCTTTTTCCAGTTCCTTTGAATAACCTGAAGAATATCCCAGAAGTCCTACTGCCATAGGGATCAGCATGCTCATCATAATAAAAACCGTTGTGTTTGCTTCAGGTACATATTTCACCGCCACATCAGCCGCAACTGCTTTTGTGATAATGATCAGCATAAGCACTGGAAACACGATTCCGAAAAAGGGCACAAAGAAATCTCCCAGCACATTTCGTATTTCATAACCGATCAGAGACATATCTATCTTTCTCTTTAGCGGCACACCAGCTTTTCTCTCCAAAGACCCATCAATCCTTCTTTTCATGGCTGTTTTCCCCCTCTGCTTCATTAAATCTGGTTTTTGCATTAATATACATCAGTTCAATATCATTATTGCTTCGCTTGAAATTAACATTGTTCCGGATCAGACATTCAGATACCTTTTGCTCATCCTCCATGGTGCTGCAGGGTACAGCAATCAGGTGCTCAGGGGATATCAGCCTTGGAAAATCTTTCAAAAGCTTCTGGTTCTTTTCCTGGTTATCCGTAATGATAATGGATTTTCCACAGTATTTATGGAACAGTTCTCTTTTATCCCCATAATCCACAAGCTTTCCCTGATCCAGGATCAGGAGTTTGTCTGCCAGAAGTTCCAGTTCTTCATAATAATGAGACACAATACAAAGGGTGTTCTCTTTATCCTGATACCATTTCATAAGCATTTCCATCAACTTCTGTCTTGTCTCAAAATCCAGTCCTGACGTTACTTCATCATAAAAGGTAAGAGGTGCATCCTGCATCATCACCATAATGATGGTAAAACGCTGCTTCTGGCCTCCGGATAATGCTTTGTACCGTTTTCCAAGACAGGGGCCAAATTCAAAATATTCAATAAGCTCCTGCAATTTCTGATTCTTCTTAATACTGGTATGAAGAATTGCCTCCATAATGTGTTTCACAGGCATGGTATTTACATATTCATTAAATTGAAGATGGGCAGCCATCTCCTCAGGCTTAATCTCTGTGGTAATGCTTCCCCTGTACTTTACAAGCCCAAGTAATGCTTTTACCAGAGTGGTCTTTCCTGCTCCGTTGGAACCGATGATCCCAATCCGCTCTCCTTCTTCAAAAGCCACAGGCCTTTCAATGGACAATGCAGGCTTTTCCTGGTGCCCATACCTTACTTCCAGATTATTGATTTTTAACAACATACGCTTTCCTCCTGTTCCAGACTGGTTTCCACACCATCTGCTGTATTACTGATTGTCAGTTTCAGATGCAGCACCTCTGCATAATATGCAGAAATGTAAAGCCCCAGCCCCTTTCCTTTCTTTTCTGAATTGCTGCTTACAAAAGGTTCCCACACATGGGGAAGAAGTTCCTCTGGGATATGGGCTTCCCCATTACAGATCTTCATCCCTTGCTTTGTATAAGTGATCTGGATCTTTCCACCATTTGCAGTGTATGAGACTGCATTGGAAATCAGATTGTCCAGAATCCTGGACAGTAATTCCCGATCTGTCTGAAGGATCCCTGTTCCATCTGAAAGTCCCATATCCTGGACTGTAAGTTCCTTTTTCTCTATCTGGATCCTGTACTTTTCTATGATCTTTCCAGTGAGGGCAGTCAGTTCCACAGGCTCCTCCTCCAGATCTTCTGTACAATGGTTCAGATACAGCACATTGTTTACAATATCCCGCATCTCAATAAGCTTCCCCTTCACCTGGGGAAGATAGGTTTTTACATCTGCATATTTCCCCACTTCATCGATCATACCGTCAATCAGAAGCATAGCTGCTGCCACCGGTGTTTTCAGCTGATGGGAAGATGCACGCATAAAAACTTCCTGACGTTTATTTTCTTTTTCCAGGTTTCTGTTGGCAGACTCCAGCGCACGATAATTTTCCCCAAGCCTTGCATACAGCTGGTTCAGCGATGTGCCCAGTTCGCCAATCTCATCCTTTCTCTGTACATCAAAGGGCACAAGTTCTCTGTCGCCTGTGTCCTGGATCTGTGATGCATATCTGGACAGCTGGATGATAGGCGCAACGATCTTTCCGGAAAAATACTGGGAAGCCAACAAAACTACCAGAAATACCACTGCCACGATCATAGGCACACTGGCAAAGACCACTCCGCTCATATCCTGCATCTGGGGCATGATCACAGACACCAGGGTAAGAATCTGGCTGTCATCCTCACTTCCAAGAGCAATATAAGTAACATACTGATTTTCCTCATCCTTGGCAGTGGCTTCATAAACTGTCAGGTTATCTGAAACCGCATGCACCTTCAGATTTCGATAGGTAAGCTTACGTGCCAGCTGATCCACATTCCACTGGATCTGTAGTGGATATTCCTCGGTATCCTGCTGCTTTGGAAATAACTTTTCTGTCAGCATATCCAGATCAAAAGTATCCTCACCAATCTCTTCTATTTTTTCCGGGTCTTTCAGGTATTTTCTTACTTTATCTAATTCCCCGATCAGCTCCGGATCCTTGGTTTCCACCTGCAGATGTATCCCTTTTCCTTCTAAGGTTACCTGATTCTCATTATCCGGCAGGATCAGGCTTATCGTATTCATAGGATTATCCACCTGCAAGCCCTCATAGCTTCGACTCTCCATAAATTCTCTGGAAAGCTTTGTGACAGACTCCAGATTGCTGTCATTTTTATGAGCCACATAAAGAGACGGAAGCATACACACAAAATAAAGGAGAAGCATTCCTGACAAAATACCAGCAATTAAAATACTATATAAAAATGTCTTTTTTGACAGTTTCATAATGTATCTTCATCCCCTTTCCTGAAGCGGTATCCCATACCGATCACTGTACGGATGCAGTTCACAGGCATCTTCTTTCGCAAATTCTTCACATGTGCATCTATGATCCTGTCGTTTCCTATATAATCTTCATTATAAATACGCAGGATCAGCTGCTCTCTGGTAAATACCCTGGACGGCTCCTGGTAAAGGGTATCCAGCAGCAGAAATTCACTGACTGTAAGTTCCAGGGATTTCCCGTTAAAATAGGCCTGACAGGACTCCCTGCTGATCACCAGCCCTGATGCTTCTTTGTTTTCTTTTCCACGCCTTGCCCTTCGCAGAATGGTTTCCATACGCTTCAGAAGGATCACCGGTGATACCGGCTTGATCACATAATCATCTGCATATGCATTAAACGCATCCAGCTGGGTTTTCTCATCCCCAAGAGCTGTCAGCATGATCACAGGCATCTCCGGCCACAGGCTGCGTATATGTGCCAGCACCTGAAGCCCATCCGGGCCGGGCACCATAATATCCAATACAGCCATATCAAAGCAGGCTCCTGAAGTTCCCAAAAGCTGCAAAGCCTGATTGCCATCTTCAGCTTCTGTTACCTCATATCCGCTCATCTTCATGTATTCACATAAAACTTCCCGGATAGTAGCCTCATCTTCCAAAAATAAGATTTTTTCTCTTTTCTTTTCCATAAAAAAATAAGCCCCTTTTGTTTTTTACAGGGCTTATTATATCAAATCCATATGAAGTTCGTATGAAGATACTATATTTTTACCATGAAAGTTCCAGATTACAAATACCGTTAGCAGTTGTGGGCGCACCACAGGCGCATAGCAGCTGATTTTCATATATGTAACCGTTAAGATTTTAAGCCAGCACAGTCAATCGCAGTACCCCCAGCAAAAGCAGATGAGCAGGATAAAAAATATAGAAAAACCACCTGGAAAATCCACTGCCTGAGGAGCCTTTCTTTCCATTGTAAAGATATACGATCACGATTCCTGCCAGCAGAACCGCACTGCACTCCCAAAAGGCATATAATATACGGATTCCCGCAGTCCCGGCTGCTTCCATATATCCTTCTTCAAACAGTACCAATGACACAATGAAAAAATCCCACATCCGTTTTTTCTGATTCATACGTGCATTCCTAAAAAGGATCACCATAAGAGGTGCTGCCATTCCCCAGTCGCAAAAAGCTGTCAGGAAGATAAGCGCAGCAGCCGGAAGCACATGTCTTTCATCCAGACACACCAGTATGAGAAAACATATAAATAATGTAAGGATCATATTTCCCCGCACAAGTCTCCAGCTCTGTCCCTCTCCAAATGCGATCTGAAAAGGGATCTGGGAGATCAGCGCAAAGAGCAGCAATCTTTGCCCATACTGCTTTCTGGAATGAGTGTAATAATAGCCTTCCACCAGAAAATAGCACATCACAGGTGCTGTAAAATAACCCAGGTTACGCAGCAAAAGGAAAGGCACTGTGCCCTTCTTTAAAAATATATTGGCAATATGATTCAGTGCCATTAGGAGCACCGCAATGTATTTGATCTGGTCCCGGTTCAGCACCTTTCCCTTTGTCTGCCTGATTTCTTCCATATGCATTATTCCTTAATAAAAAGTAATATTCAGCTTTGAATACAATGGCGACGTAATCCTCTGCCTCGTTCTTATAACAAAAAAACACCATCCCCGCGGCAATCGCTTTGTCCGCAAAAACAGTGCTTTCAGTGCGCCTTCAGGGGCTCGAACCCTGGACACCCTGATTAAGAGTCAGGTGCTCTACCAGCTGAGCTAAAAGCGCATAGCGTCTTGGGTGATTCTGTTTTCTCTCAGAACTCCATTTGTTCAACGCAAGGGATATTGTACATGAGCCGACAGAAAAAGTCAAGGGAATTTTTATAATTTTTTTATTTTTTTTAATTTTCCTTTTTTTCTGCTTTTTTCCCGCCCATATTATCCAGCATTTTCATCAGTTCTTCTGCTGATTTTTTTACCCTGTTTACATGACTGTCCAGCCTTTTGTGTTCATAACTGAACTGGCTGAAGGACTGCTTCAGACGATTTCTGGATCTCATACCTGCTCCGGGGCATTCTTTCTATATATAATACGCCCCAATAGCAAATACGTTCCATCTTTCTTTTGATCCTTATCTGCAGATCACCATTTTGCAGATCGGATTGCCTGCCTTGGAAAATTTCTCTTCATATTCAGTCATAACATTTCCCTTCATCATTTCAGGATCGTTGTGAAGATCAAAGGAATGAGCCAGAAGCTTCCACCCTGCTTCCTGTACTTCCTCCAGGGAAAAATCAAATAAAGGACGGTTATCTGTCTTAAATTCCAGGGTCCCGTCTTTTTTCAGGATCTGGTCATACCTGGCCAGAAACTCTCTGGATGTAAGACGTCTTTTCGCATGTCTTGCTTTGGGCCATGGATCTGAAAAATTCAGGTAGATCCGTGAAACTTCCTCTTTCTCAAAAATCTCCGGCAGATTGCTGGCATCCACACACATAAACAGCAGGTTGGAAAGTGTCTCCCCGCTTTTCTCCAGCTCTTCTCTTTTCTGCAGGGCACGAAGCAGCACGCTGTCATACATCTCGATCCCTATATAATTGATCTCCGGATGAAGCCGTGCCATATCCATCAGGAAGCGGCCTTTTCCCATTCCCACTTCTATATGAATAGGCTGATCTGACGCAAACACCTGCTTCCACTGGCCTTTCTGCTGTTGGGGCTGATGCACCACATATTTGCTTTCCTGGATTGCTTCTTTTGCGCCAGGGATATTCCTCAATCTCATACTTTCATTTTCCTCTTTCTCTTTATTTTTCTTATTTCTTTTACCATGTTTACTTTTCTTTTCCCGGCCGCCTCTTCCCGGCAATCCGGATTCTTTCCATATCATACATGCTTTCCGGCATTGCCGCAACTACATTGTTTCACTGATATTTTTTTTATATTACAGGCATATCAAATATACTTTTTACATTTTTGTAACTGCCAATTATACTGACCCTTGAAAAAATTTGGTCTTATGACTATACTAAAACTATCCATTCCATAGACAAAAATCACAAATTGAATTTCTGTTTTACAATCCATTTTGGCCATTTGTAAAATAGTTTTTCTATGATTTTAGGTGTATGATATATGGACAAATTTTATGGAGGAGGATGCCGATGGAACAAATTTTAAAAAAGCTGTCGGAAATCGAAACCACCGCAGATGAAATTCTGAAAGATGCGGAAAGAAAGAAACGGGCACTTTCCGAAGAAACAGAAAAACAATGCAAAGAGTTTGATGCCGTTCTTGAAAAAGAAACCGACGCAAAAATCCGTGATATACGTAATGAACTGGAAAAAGAAAAGGATTCACGCCTGGCAGCATTAAAGGAAGACACAGAGAAGCATCTGGCTCATCTGGATTCTTTCTATAAAGAAAATCACCAGCGTATTTCCGAAGAGCTTTTCAAGAAAATCATTACAGCCTAAATCAGATGAATGAAGATTTCAAAAGAAAGGAAGTGAATCGAAATTGGGAAGTGTTTTTTCCTATAGCGGACTTTCTACAAAAATAAGGGCTCTGCAAAGCAAGCTTATGACAGAGGAAGAACTTTCAGAAATCGTACAGCTTCCGGATGTACCTCAGATAGTGGCTTATTTAAAAAGAAAACCTGGATATTCCCAGGCATGGGCCAATCTTGATGAGAACAACCTGCACAGGGGACAGATTGAAAAGCTTCTGAAGCAGTCGATCTTCCGGAATTTTTCCCGGATTTACCACTTTGCAAACAAGGAGCAGCGACGTTTCCTGTCTTTATATTCAAAAAGATATGAGATCCTTGTTTTAAAGGCGATCATGGCCAATCTTTTTGACCACAGAAACACAGACCCTGTAGACCTTAGTCCTTACCGTGACTTTTTCCTTCATCATTCCAAATTAGATCTGGATCGTCTAGCCGCCACCACAAATATGGAAGAGTTTGTAAATGCCCTGAAGGGTAATGAATTTTACGGACCTCTTTCCAGGGTAATGGAACACGGCAACGGTCTTCTTTTTGATTATGGGATGGCACTGGATCTTTACTATTTCACCCAGATCTGGAACCTTCGGAAAAAGCTTTTCAAAGGGGATGACCTGGAGGAAATAACAAAAGCCTACGGTGAAAAATTTGATATGCTGAACCTGGAATTTATCCAGCGTTCCAAACGCTATTACCATATGGATCCTGCCGCTATATACAGCCTGCTGATCCCTATGAATTATAAATTAAGGAAAGAAGAGATTACCGCCCTTGTAGAGGCTTCCGGCCATGATGAGTTTGTGGCTGTTATGAACCGCACATATTACGGACGGAAATATCCTCAGATCACACCAGTCAACCTGGAGGAATTCTACAATTACATTCTCCGTACTGTTCTTGAAAAAGAATCACGGAGGGATCCTTATTCTGTAGCAGTGATCTATTCTTACTTATATCATAAAGAACACGAAGTAAACCGCCTGACCATTGCTCTTGAATGTGTACGTTACAAAGTAGGCCAGGAGGAAGCTATGCGTTATATTCGCAACAATTAAAGAACCCGGAGGACAACATAGTGATTGAAAAAATGAAATTTGTGAGTATCACCGGGCCAAAAGCGGATATTGACAGAGTGGTAAACCGGTATCTCAGTAAATATGAGATCCATCTGGAAAATGCTCTTTCTGAGCTGAACACTGTCCGTCACCTTACTCCGTTTCTGGAAATCAATCCTTATAAAGATATGCTGTCAACTATCAGCAGCTTTTATGAGGAACTGGATACTCCTGAACAGATCCCGGAAAAGGATCTGACCATTGAACAGGCTCTGGATATTGTTTCCGGCCTGAAAAGCGAATCTGACAGGATCGCAGACAGGAAAAACCAGCTGGAAGAACAGCGTACATCCCTGACTGAGTCCATGAGGATCATTGCTCCCTTCCGAAATGTGGAATTTGATGTTTCTTCTATCCTGAATTTCCGTCATATCCACTACCGTTTCGGACGAATTGAAAAAGAATATTTCTACAAATTCAAAAAGTACATTTATGAAAATCTGGATACAATTTTTATCAAATGTAACGAAGACGATCAGTATTTCTGGGGCATCTACTTTGTTCCGGAATGCGAGGCTGCCAAGATCCATGCAGCTTATGCTGCCATGCATTTTGAAAAAGTCTTTATCCCGGATCAATATCAGGGTACAGCAAAAGAAGCTTACGCTGCCCTGGATAAAGCCATTCACAAAAATGAAGCTGACCTGGCTGATGCTAATGACCAGATGAAGAAGCTTTTAAAGGATAAGGCTTCTGATATTGTTTCTGCATATCAGACTCTTTCCCAGCTTTCCAGGAACTTTGATGTCCGCAAGCTGGCTGCCTGCCTGCCAAACGGAAGCAGCAAAGACCAGGCAAATGATTCAGAAAATGCCAATACCTTCTATATTTTATGTGGATGGATGACAGAAGCAAATACCAGAAAATTCCAGAATGATATCAAGAATGATTCCAATATCTTCTGTCTGGTAGATGATGATGAGCTGAACATCAAGAAACAGCCACCTACCAAATTAAAGAATCCAAAGCTTTTCAAACCATTTGAAATGTACATTAAGATGTATGGTCTTCCGGCCTACGGGGAAATGGATCCTACCTGGTTTGTGGCAATTACCTATTCCTTTATCTTTGGTGCTATGTTCGGAGATGTAGGACAGGGGCTTCTGCTTTTTATCGGCGGACTGCTTCTCTACAAGATCAAGCATATTGACCTTGCAGGTATCATAAGCTGTGCAGGCGTCTTTTCTACTTTCTTCGGATTTATGTTCGGCAGCTTCTTTGGATTTGAGGATATCCTGAATCCTATATGGCTGCGCCCAATGAATGCCATGATGAACGTACCGTTTATCGGAAAACTGAATACTGTATTTATTGTAGCCATCGGCTTTGGTATGGGACTGATCTTGTTATGTATGATCTTTAATATCATCAACTCTGTAAAGTCCCACGACATCGAAAAAACCTGGTTTGATACAAACTCTGTTGCAGGTCTTGTATTCTATGGTTCAGCAGTTCTTGTAATCGCACTGTTCGTATCCGGTAAACGCCTTCCTGCCACAGTCCTTCTTCTGATCATGTTTGTACTGCCTCTTATTATCATGTTCCTGAAAGAGCCTCTTACAAACCTGGTCAACAAGAAACCACACCTGATCGAAGGTGGTGTAGGCATGTTTATCACACAGGGATTATTTGAAATGTTTGAAGTCCTTTTAAGCTACTTCTCCAATACTCTTTCCTTTGTGCGTATCGGAGCCTTCGCAGTAAGCCATGCAGCCATGATGGAGGTTGTACTGATGCTGGCAGGTGCAGAAAGCGGTTCCCCTAACTGGGTGGTGGTCGTTCTCGGAAACCTGTTTGTCTGCGGACTGGAAGGACTGATCGTTGGTATCCAGGTTCTTCGTCTGGAGTATTATGAGATTTTCAGCCGCTTCTATAAAGGTACCGGAAGGCAGTTTGTTCCTTTTGGTTCCAGGAAGCAGTGAAAATAATAAATTAAAATTATTTTAACGAAAGGCCCTGACTACATTTATAAAAACTTTCATTTCAGGGCAATTGAAAGGAGAACATTATTATGACAGCTATGACTCAGATCGTATTAGCAGCAGCACTTGTATTAAGTATCATTATTCCCTTTGGTTATTATCTTCTGGGCGAAAAAAGCCGCGGCCGTTACAAAACTGCTATCGGTGTAAATGCATTCTTCTTCTTTGGCACCATGCTGATCGCAGCAGCTGTTATGTTTGCAGGCAGTGCATCCGTACAGGCAGCTACCGGTTCTGACGCAGGTCTTGCAACCGGACTTGGATACATCGCAGCAGCACTTGTTACAGGTCTTTCCTGTATCGGTGGTGGTATTGCCGTAGCCAGTGCGGCAAGTGCAGCCCTTGGCGCTATCAGTGAAGACCAGAGCATTCTTGGTAAATCCCTGATCTTCGTAGGTCTTGCAGAAGGTGTTGCCCTTTATGGACTGATCATCTCCTTCATGATCATCGGTAAATTATAATATGAAAATATTCTTAATCAGCGACAATATTGACACCTATACAGGGATGAGACTGGCAGGTGTGGAGGGCGTCGTTGTCCATGAACGGGTTGAGCTGAAGGATGCGCTTGAGAAAGCCATTTCCAATAAAGAGATCGGGATCATCCTGCTGACTGAAAAGTTCGGCAGGGAATTTCCCGCCATCATTGATGATGTAAAGCTGAACCACAAAACGCCCCTTATCATCGAAATCCCTGACAGGCATGGTACTGGCCGCAAACCGGATTTCATTACCTCATATGTAAATGAGGCAATCGGACTGAAATTGTAACAAGGAGGCACCCAATGACAATCGAAGAAAAACTGCAGCATTTCTATGATGTTTCTGTAGAAGAAGCTTCCGGCTCTGCAAGCCAGGCCCTGGAAGAACACAAGAAGCATCTTACGAAAATGTTTTCTGATCATAAACAAACCCGACAGCAGGATGCCCAGGCTCAGATCAAGGCTGAAACAGAAAATGCAAAACGGGAAGTAAACAAAGCGCTTTCCGCACAGCAGCTTACACTGAAACGGAATCTGACTGCCAGGGAAAATGAATTGAAGGACAAGCTTTTTGTAGAGGTTAAAGAACGTCTTACCCAGTTCATGTCCACCACTGAATACGAGGATTACCTTGTACGCAAGATCAAAGAAGCTGTTGATTTTGCAAAAGATGATGAACTATTTATATTCCTTTCCCCTGAAGATGAAGGCCTGAAACACACCATGATGGCACGCACCGGATTCCCGGTACAGATCTCCAAAGAGCCTTTTATCGGTGGGATCCGTGCAACCATTCCAAGTAAGAATATCCTGATCGACAATTCTTTTATGGAATCATTGCATACACTGCGAAAAGAATTCAGTTTTGACGGAGGGCCGAAAGCATGAGCAGAACAGGCACGATTTATGGGATCAATGGCCCGGTCATTTACTTAAAAGGTGATCCAGGCTTTAAAATTTCCGAAATGGTCTATGTAGGACCTGAGCATCTGGTAGGTGAGGTCATTGGCCTGAAAAAAGGCATGACCACTGTACAGGTATTCGAGGAAACTACAGGACTTAAGCCAGGCGAAACTGTTACCGGTACAGGAGATGCGATCTCCGTGCTTCTGGGGCCTGGTATTATTCATAATATTTTTGACGGTATCCAGCGTCCGCTGGAAGAAATTGCAAAATCCTCCGGTAAATATATTTCCAGAGGTGTCAGTGTTGATTCTCTTGACACTAAGAAAAAATGGGATGTACACGTAACCGTAAAAGAGGGTGATGTGGTAACTCCTGGTACCATTATTGCACAAACCCAGGAAACCCCTTCTATCCTTCATAAATCCATGGTTCCGCCAGATATGGGAACTGCCACAGTTATCAAGACAGTACCTGACGGAGCTTACAATATCCTTGAACCCATCGTGACAGTCCGCCTTGCTGACGGAAGCGAAAAGGATATTGCCCTGGCACAGAAATGGCCTATTCGTATCCCAAGACCTACTTACAAGCGTTTTCCTGCAAGCGTCCCTCTTGTAACCGGACAGCGTATCCTGGATACTCTGTTCCCTATCGCAAAGGGCGGTACAGCTGCCATCCCAGGCGGTTTCGGTACAGGAAAAACCATGACACAGCACCAGATCGCCAAATGGTCTGATGCAGATATCATCATCTACATCGGCTGTGGTGAGCGTGGAAACGAGATGACCCAGGTTCTGGAGGATTTCTCCAAACTGGTTGACCCTAAGTCCGGCAACCTGATGCTGGATCGTACCACACTGATCGCCAATACTTCCAATATGCCTGTAGCAGCCCGTGAGGCATCTATCTATACAGGTGTTACCCTTGCGGAATATTACCGCGATATGGGCTATGACGTAGCTATTATGGCTGATTCCACTTCCCGTTGGGCTGAGGCACTTCGTGAGCTGTCCGGACGTCTGGAGGAAATGCCTGCCGAGGAAGGCTTCCCGGCTTACCTGGCTTCCAAGCTTTCCGCTTTTTATGAAAGAGCCGGCATGATGCAGAATCTGAACGGAACCGAAGGCTCTGTTTCCATTATCGGAGCCGTATCCCCACAGGGCGGTGACTTCTCAGAGCCTGTTACCCAGAATACCAAGCGTTTCGTCCGCTGCTTCTGGGGACTGGATAAATCCCTGGCCTATGCCCGCCATTTCCCGGCTATCCACTGGCTTACCAGCTACAGTGAATACCTGGAGGATCTGTCTCCCTGGTACAGAAAGCATGTTTCCCCCAAATTTGTATCTGACCGTAATCAGCTGATGGCGATCCTGAACCAGGAAAGCTCCCTGATGGAGATCGTAAAGCTGATCGGAAGTGATGTTCTGCCGGATGACCAGAAGCTTACCCTGGAAATCGCAAGGGTGATCCGTCTTGGATTCCTGCAGCAGAATGCATTCCATCAGGAAGATACATGTGTCCCAATGGAAAAGCAGTTCCTTATGATGGAAACCATCCTGTATCTCTATGAGAAATGCCGTTCTCTGGTAAACAAGGGCATGCCTGTTTCTGTCTTAAAAGAAGACAATATTTTTGAAAGAATCATATCTATCAAATATGATGTTCCTAATGACAAACCGGAAATGTTCCAGGATTATATGACAGACATCGACCGCTTCTACAATAATGTTCTGGAACGCAACGGCTGATAAACAGGACAATAAGGAGGAATGCTTTTATGGCAATAGAATATTTAGGCTTAAGCGAGATCAACGGCCCTCTTGTAGTCCTGGAGGGCGTTAAAAACGCTTCCTACGAGGAGATCGTCAAATTCCGTATGGATGACGGAAAAGAAAAGATTGGCCGTATTATTGAAATCTATGAAGACAAGGCTGTGATCCAGGTGTTTGAGGGCTCTGATGGAATGTCCCTCAGCAACACACATACCAGCCTTTCTGGACATCCTATGGAGATCGGGCTTTCCCCGGAGATCCTGGGACGTACCTTTAATGGTATCGGACAGCCCATTGACGGGCTGGGTGATATCACACCGGAAGTCAGCCTGAACATTAACGGACTTCCGCTAAACCCTGTAACAAGGGAATATCCACGAAATTATATCAACACCGGTATTTCTGCCATCGACGGACTTACCACACTGATCCGCGGCCAGAAGCTTCCAATCTTCTCAGGCAACGGACTTCCCCATGACAAGCTGGCAGCCCAGATCGTGCGTCAGGCTTCCCTTGGTGGTGACTCTGACGAGAACTTCGCCATTGTTTTTGCAGCCATGGGCGTTAAATACGATGTAGCTGAGTTCTTCCGCAGGACCTTTGAAGAAAGCGGTGCATCTGACCATGTAGTTATGTTTCTTAATCTTGCAAACGATCCTACAGTGGAGCGTCTGCTTACCCCTAAGATCGCATTGACAGCAGCAGAATATCTTGCCTTTGAAAAGGGAATGCATATCCTTGTAATCCTTACAGATATCACTTCCTTCTGTGAGGCAATGCGTGAGGTTTCCTCCTCCAAAGGAGAAATCCCCTCCCGTAAAGGATATCCTGGATATCTGTACAGCGAGCTGGCTACTCTTTATGAGCGTGCCGGTATTGTCCGTGGCGGTACAGGCTCTGTTACACAGATCCCGATCCTGACCATGCCAAATGATGATATTACACATCCCATTCCTGACCTGACCGGTTATATCACTGAAGGACAGATCGTTCTTGACCGTCAGCTTCACGGCCAGTCCGTATATCCGCCGATCAATGTACTGCCCTCTCTTTCCCGTCTGATGAAGGATGGTATTGGTGAAGGCTTTACAAGAGAAGACCATCAGGATGTGGCAAATCAGCTGTTTTCCTGCTACGCAAAGGTTGGAGATGCAAGAGCACTTGCTTCTGTTATCGGTGAAGATGAGCTTTCGCCAATCGATAAGAAGTATCTGGCATTCGGTAAAGCTTTTGAAAGTGAATTTGTAGGACAGACTGATACAGAAAACCGCTCCATCATCCAGACCCTGGATAAGGGCTGGGAGCTTCTTGGAATGCTGCCTAAGGAAGAGCTGGACCGTGTAGATACCAAGATCCTGGATAAATATTATCATGAGACTGCAAAATAAAAAGTGAGGTGATTTCATGGATCCAAATACATTTCCCACCAAAGGAAATCTGATCCTTGCAAAGAATTCCCTTGCCCTCTCCCGTCAGGGCTATGAACTGATGGATAAAAAAAGAAATATCCTGATCCGTGAGATGATGAACCTGGTGGATCAGGCTAAGGACATTCAGACTCAGATCGATGAAACCTTCCGTGCCGCTTATGCAGCCCTGCAAATGGCAAACATGGAAATGGGTATCGCCTTTGTGGAACAGGTTTCCCACACTGTTCCCATTGAAAATTCCATCCGCATCAAAACACGAAGCGTTATGGGTACCGAGATCCCTCTGGTAGAATATGACAAAATCAAAAATACACCTACCTACGCTTACTACAGCACCCGAATGTCCCTGGATCAGGCCAAGACAGCCTTTGAACGGGTAAAAGAGCTGTCCATACAGCTTTCCATGATCGAAAATTCTGCGATCCGCCTTGCCAATAACATCAAAAAGACCCAGAAGCGTGCCAATGCCCTGAAGAATATCACAATTCCAAAATTTGAAGCATTGACAAAGGATATTTCCAATGCACTGGAAGAAAAAGAGCGTGAGGAATTCACAAGACTGAAAGTTATCAAACGTATGAAGCAAAGCGCCTGATCTTAACAGGCGGATATATGAAAATGCAAAAGGAGACTGTCACAGCTGCCTGAAAATCACTTTTCTGGTACTGTGTCGGTCTCTTTTCTCTTGTCAATAGTTTTTCCCTTTTTTTTCGTATTTTTTACAATTTTATGATATATAACCAAAACATTTGTTTTTTCTTTTTTTATGTAAATCAAGTCATCCACATCCTATCCATGTGGACAATGTGGATAATTTTGTGTATAACTTTATTTTTCAAGGTTTTTTACATGTTTAAAAAGTGGAAAACTTTTGCACCTATTTTCATACAATCCACATTCCTCGACAAACTTTGTGCAATGTGCCAAAAATATATTTTTTTCCGACAATTTATCCCCTGTCATAGAACCTTCCCTCTGCCAATAGGATAGTAAAAACAGTTTTGAAAGGCTATCTATGCGCTCCAGACTATCCCAATTATCCAAGCGACACAGATATACTCTCACGGCCCTGTTTCTTTCTCTTATCTTCCTCCTTGGCATGGGTATCGGCTGCCTGTCCGACCACGGATTTTCAGAAAACAGTAAATTTCAGTCTTTTACAAAAGAACTGTTTAAAAAAGAAGTGTCCGGAAATACTCTTACCCTTCACTACACGCTGGCCGATCCGGAAGCCTTTGGGATTTCCGATCAAAAGGCTTCACTTGGAACAATGGATACAGATACAGACAGTACCCGCAAGCTTTGCAAGGATTATCTCCATAAGCTGAAAGCCTTTGACTCCCATCGTCTTTCAAGACAAAACAATATAACCCAGGATACCCTGCTGCTTTATTTCCATACGCAGCTGGAAGGCCTGAAAACCCCTTATTTAGATGAGCCTCTTGGCCCAAGCCTTGGCATACAAGCCCAGCTGCCTGTGCTGCTTGCTGAATATGCCTTTCATCAGGAGCAAGATATTACAGACTATCTGAATCTTCTTGCGGATATCCCCTCTTACTTTAACAGTATCCTGGAATATGAAAAGCAAAAATCCCAAAAAGGTCTGTTTATGAGTGATGCCATGCTTGACCGGATCCAGGCACAGTGCCGCTCTTTTATCCAGGATCCGGATTCTAATTACATGCTGTCGATCTTTGCCCAGAAGCTGGATGCCCTTGAAGCGCTCTCAGATGCCGATAAAATCCATTTAAACCAGGTGCATAGGCAAATCCTTATCCACAAGGTTATCCCGGCTTATCAGACCCTTATAAACGGTTTAGAGGCATTTCGCGGCACAGGCCGGGAAAGCTGCGGACTTTCCCATTATCCTGGAGGAACGGATTATTACTGTTATCTTCTGAAAAGCCAGACCGGGGTCTATGAGCCGGTAGCCCAGATCCGTAAACGGCTGCTTACCCAGCTTCAGAAGGATTCTGCTGAAGTTTCCGCTCTGGCGGCCATACATCCATCACTTCTTACTGACTATGCCAAAGGAACCGATCTCCCCTCTCTGGCACCCCAAAAGGCCTTGCTTTTTCTTCAGGACTGTATGCAAAAGGATTTCCCCTCCCTGGGCCAAACATCCTATCAGATACGCTATGTACATAAATCCATGGAAAAATACTTAAGCCCGGCATTTTATCTTACTCCTCCCATTGACACCAAAGAGCCTAATGTGATCTATATCAATCAGGCCGCTTCCACCACACAGCTGGAGCTTTTTACCACGCTGGCACATGAAGGCTTTCCCGGGCACCTGTATCAGACACAGTTTTTTTCCCAGCTAAATCCGGATCCTGTGCGCTCCCTTTTTGATTCCGGCGGCTATGTAGAAGGCTGGGCCACTTATGTGGAATCCTATGCATACCAGTATGCAGCCGCACTGATAAGCCATGAGGATGCCGAAAGCCTGGCCCGTCTGGCAGCTCTGAACCGCAGCATTAATCTATGCCTATATTCTCTGGTGGATATTGGGATCCACTATCAGGGCTGGTCTTCTGCGCAAACCGCTGATTTTTTAAAAAATTTCGGTATCCGAGACGCATCTGCTGTAAGCCAGATCTACCAATATATTACGGAAACTCCTGGAAATTACCTGAAATACTATGTTGGATACCTGAATTTTCTGGATCTGAAAGACGAAGCCAAAAAAAAGAATCCAGAAGCTTTTGATCTGAAACAGTTCCATTCCCAAGTTCTTCAGATCGGCCCGGTTCCGTTTCCTGTGCTGAAGAAATACCTGTAACAAAAATTTAAAAAAATTTTAAAATGACTTTCCATAGAAAAAAGAATTTGCTATAATTAAATTTAACATAAAATTATTGATAATAAAGGACAGTCCAATGAAAAAGAATGAAAATGTACCATTAAATTTCAGGGAAAAGAGCATTTCACGCATCAGTTTCTATGTATCCATCGGCGTGCTGGCTGTTTTATTTCTCATATTCAACCAGATAGACTACAATATGATCCGCAAGCCTGCACAGCAGGCCCAGAAAGAAGCCCAGGCTAAGAAAGAGCAGGAACAAAAGGAAGCTGAGACAGCACCTGACGTGACTACAGCCTCCGTGATCGCAGTAGGTGATAACCTGGTGCAGCCCAGTCTTCTGAATTCCGGCAAATACGAAAGCGGAGCCTGGAACTACGATCATGTATATACCAATTTTACCACCATGCTCCAGAATGCAGATATTGCCATGGTCAATCAGGAGACCCCCTTTACAGACAGTCATGATTCTGTCAGCGGTACAGCACCTTACGCTACCCCTACAGAGATTGGAGATGCCCTTGTAAAGGCCGGCTTTAATGTGATCACCTCTGCCACACAGCTGATCGATGACAATGGTTCAACGATGCTTACGCAGACTTTGGATTACTGGAAGAACCAGCATCCGGACACTCTGGTTCTTGGCATTCATGACACATCCGACAATGGAAACTCCAATATTCTTGAGATCAACGGCATCAAGATCGCTTTTCTTGATTATACTTTCCCGTCTTCTTCTGTTTCTGAAGATTCTGGGACCACAGGCATGGTCAGCACCTTTGACTCACAGACAGTTGCTGATGCTATCCAGAAGGCAAAATCATCTGCAGATTGTGTGATCTTTTCTGCCAACTGGGGCAAGACAGAAGAGCCTATGCCTACCGAATACGAGAAGGAATGGGCGAATTTCCTGATGAAACAGGGCGTGGATGTAGTGATCGGTACCCATCCCAATGTGCTGCAGCCTTATGGATATCTTACAGATGATGAAGGCCACGATATGCTGATCTATTATTCTCTCGGCAACTTCGTATCCGGTCAGGAGACCCTGAAGCAGCTTCTTGGCGGTATGGCAGGCTTTACCATTGAGAAGACAGTTACCGGTGATCAGACTTCTGTTAAGATCCGGGATGGACTGCTTACACCACTTGTAATGCATTACAGCTATGATGATGGTGAGTATCAGCCTTATCTTCTTTCTGACTATACCGACGAGCTTGCTTCCAGGCACAGTGTACGGGATATCATTGGTGATGAATTTACTTTGGAGAATCTTCAGACCAAATATGATGAGATCATGTCCATGAATGTAACACCGTCCACCAAGACCACACTGCTGGATGTTTCCTTTGATTCAGATGGCAATATGCTTGATGAGTCCGGCAATATGGTAACAGACACGGATTCTATCACTTCCAGCCAATATTACCAGAATCTTTCTTCTGGGAATAACGGAGACAATGGCGATGGCAATTCAGATAATGGAGACAGCGGTGATGGCACCACAGACGGCAATAACTGATTCCGGCAAATACTTCTGGCAAATAAATAATAAATAGTATTAACAAAACAAAATCGTAAAAAACCAATATACAGAACGAGCCATGTACCTTAATCAAAAGGGTACATGGCTCATTTTTATTTTTTCAACAAAAACTTTTCGGCATTTGCTTCTGTAATAGTAATCACTTCTTCAGGAGTGGTGTCTTTCAGCTGTGCAACAGCAGCCGCCACATAAGACAGATTCAATGAAGAATTCCTTTTGCCACGGTTAGGCTCCGGTGCCATATAGGGGCAGTCGGTTTCCAGAAGGAGCTGCTCCAGAGGAGCCTGCCTTACCACTTCCTTCAGCTTTTTGGCATTTTTGAATGTAACAACACCACCGATTCCCAGATACAGCCCCATTTTCAAGTATTCTGCTGCAATCTCCGGACTGTAGGAAAAGCAGTGGATGATCCCGCCATACATGCCGCCTCTCATATACTCCTGGATGATCTCCAGTGTATCCTCTGCCGCATCCCGGCTGTGAATCATAAACGGAAGCTTTTCCTGTCTGGCAATATCCAGCTGGGCACGAAACATTTCCTGCTGTTTCCTGTGTTCTTCCTTTTCCTTGTGCCAATAGTAATCCAGGCCGATTTCTCCAATAGCCACCATCTTATCCATTCTGGAAATCCGGGTGATCTCATCCAGTGTATCCCCGGTCATTTTGTCCGCATCATCCGGATGCACGCCCACTGCCCCGTATATGAACGGATATTTTTCGGTAAGCTCTACTGTCCGGTGGAATTGTCCTATGGAAGCACATACATTCACAATATGCCCCACACCTTGCTTCTCCATCCCTGCCAGCAGTTCCTCCCTGTCAGAGTCAAAAGCTTCGTCATCATAATGGGCATGCGTATCAAAAATCATCTGTTCTGCCTCCTGTTTCTTCTGTCAAAATCCTCAGGTCATCTCCTACATGGAGCATTCCGCCTTTCAGTACCCGGGTAAATACACCTTCTCTTGGCATGATGCAGTCCCCCATTTTCTGGAAAATGGCGCACCCATGGTGACATTCCTTCCCGATCTGGGTCAGTTCCAGCACCACATCACCACTGCAGAATCTGGTTCCTACAGGAAGCATGGCAAAATCAATCCCTTCCACTACCAGGTTTTCCCCGAAGGCACCATCTTCTACTTCTGCACCTTTTGCACGGAATGCCTGGATCTTGTCATAGGATAAAAGGCTTACCTGCCTGTGCCATTTCCCTGCATGGGCGTCACCTTTGATTCCCCAGTCCTCTATAAATTCAGCTTCAGGGATACTGCTTTTTTGCGTACCTCTTTTTTCACTGATGCAGATTGCCCGTATTTTACCCATGTCAGCCTCCACAGTTTCCAGTCTCTCCGGTAAGGATCTCGATTCCATGCCCAAGGGCACTGATAATATATTCCAGGCTTTCTCTTACAGCCTTAGGGCTTCCAGGCAGGTTAATGATCAGCGTCTGCCTGCGGATCCCAGCTGTAGCACAGCTGAGCATTGCCCTTTTGGTAATAGTCATACTGTATGCCCGGATTGCTTCAGGGATCCCCGGTACTTTGCGTT
>ONBN01000064.1 GCA_900316115.1 uncultured Eubacteriales bacterium | reverse complement strand
AAAAGGGAGGTCAATGCTCTTTTTATTGCAGATTTCCCTTAAAATCAAGGTTTTTATAAGATTTTGAAATAAAAAAACAGGTAGTTTTTGACACTACCGAACAGCATCAGGAGGAAAAGCAGATGATTATCAGAAAAGCAGAGATGAAGGATCTGGAACAGATCATGGGGATATACGAATTTGCCCGCAGTTTCATGCAGGATCATGGGAATGGCTCCCAGTGGGGTAAGATTTATCCTCCTGAATCATTGATTCAGGAAGATATAGAACAGGAGAATTTCTATGTATGCGTAGAACAGGAACGGATCTGTGGCGTGTTTGCTTTTATCCTGGGGGAAGATCCTACATATCAGGAAATCTGGCAGGGAGCCTGGCACAGTGACAGACCTTATGGGGCAGTCCACCGTGTGGCTTCTGATGGAAGCGTCCGGGGACTGACAAAGGCCTGCTTTGATTTTTGTACAAAGAAAACAGATTATATAAGAATTGATACCCACGAAAATAATAAGCCTATGCAGGGGGCATTACGAAAATATGGATTCCGTGAATGCGGGATCATTAATACAGATAATGGCACACCAAGAATCGCATTTGATTATCTGGCAAACTGAACCGGTGCCTGATCCGCTTTATGTTCCCCGATGATTTTTTCCATCCAGATCATGTCATACCAGCGGCCGAATTTATACCCGCAGTTATGGAACTGACCTACGGTTTGGAAGCCAAGGTGAGAATGGAACTGCTGACTGTTTTTGCTCAGATATTCGTCCTCTTTTTGCGGGTATCCGATGCATGCATATAAGTTCAGGATTCCCATTGTTTTTAGACGGTCTGCCAGGGCATCGTAAATCCTGCGTCCCAGACCGCATTTTCTGGCATTGTGGTCAAGATATATGGAAAGCTCGCAGGACCAGTCGTAGGCTGCTCTTCCGACAAAAGAACCGGCATAAGCATAGCCCTGTACCTGGCCGTCCTGTTCAATGACCAGGTACGGGTATTTTTTCATGGTGTTTTTCATGCGGTTCTGGAATTCTTCCAGGGACGGAACAACGTATTCAAAGGTGATAGCTGTGTGTTCCACATAGTAGGAATAGATCTCAAGAATGCGGGGAGCGTCTTCAAGAACCGCGTTTCTGACAGTAATGGTATCCATGGTTATTCTCCTTTGTATCAAGAGTTTGAAATTCAAATAAAAAAACCTGAAAGCAAAGTGCTTTCAGGTTTTTATAAGTAGTCGAAGCGACGGGATTCGAACCCACGGCCTCTGCGTCCCGAACGCAGCGCTCTACCAAACTGAGCCACGCTTCGTCAACTGCAAGTGATATTATATTAATTTCCGAAAGGTTTGTCAAGCATTAAATGAAATTAATTTCATGACTGTCATGAAATAGCATCATAAAATACCGCCATAAAAGACTGTCATAAAATTAGTTACTGTAAGTTATTGGGGACAGTAATTGAAATTAATTTCATGATTTCGTGGATGGTTCATATATATTAATGAAGTGAGAATCAAAAGGGGCGGTAATTTGACCGGATATAGAAGATTTATCGCATATGTATATGAATACAGAAATGGAAGAAAGGCAGAGAATTGTGGTTTTATAAAGCTGGAGGTACGAGAAGGCAGATGCACAATGGAAATCCATCTCCATGAAGATAAGCAGATGGAAAATTGCAGTGTTTACGGATTTATCCGAAAGGAAGGGCTGATGCAGGGGATTTTTCTGGGAAGTTTTCAGATCAGCAGTGATCCTGTGGCTGATGTACTGGAGACAGATGCAGGGAATATGGGCGGCGCAGGAGTCAGTCTGGATCAATTGTGCGGAATGATTCTGGAAACAGACACAGGCGCATTCATGGGAACCCAGTGGGATGATCTTCCTATCCGTCCGGATCATTTTCAGAAATTAGAAGAGAAGGGACAGAAAGAAAAGAAAGCAGAACAGGTATCGCTTAGTCGGGAACAGACAGGGCAAGAGGAGACTGTTCAGGAAGAAATTATAGAGCAGAAACAAGAGTCAGAACAGCCGGTAAATGAACAGCGGCAAAGTGAACAACCACAAAATTCAGAAACAAGACTGGAACAGCAAAGCGAACAACCACAAAAAGCAGAAACAGGATCGGGACAGGAAGACGAGCAGCAAAAAATAGATTCAAAAACAGAAGTAAAAGGCGGGGAGCTTCAGGCTGAGTCCATAGAGGAAGAAAACGGGGAGAACCCCACTTTATTTCCAGACTGCGACCAATGCTGGAAGATCCGCCCGGGAGACTTAAGGCAGATTTGCAGAAAAAGTAATGTATATTGTAATAATCGGTTTTTGCAGCATGGATACAGCCATTTTGGATATATTCTGCTGTGCAGGCGGACAGACGGGAAGTACATACTTGGGGTGCCGGGGATCTATGACCAGCAGGAACGCTTCATGGCAGAGATGTTCGGATTTCCCTGGTTTAAGGAGTGGCCGCTGCCTGGAATTAAAAAAGGAAAAAGCGGATACTGGTACAGGGTCTGTATTCCCTGTGAGATGAGTCTGGATGGCAGGCCGTGAGTGGTGAGTGCGCCTGTAAATCCCTTTGCAGTATCTTCCATTTGCTGATATAATTATCTTTCATGATAAATCCCAAATCGAGGAGCGAGAAACAAATGAAACAATATGACCTTACAAGCGGCAGCATTACAAAAAGGCTGCTTTTATTTGCATTGCCAATGATGATCGGAAATCTTCTGCAGCAATGCTACAATATAGCGGATACATTGATCGTAGGCAGATACCTGGGGGCACAGGCACTGGCTGCGGTAGGTTCCGCCTATACATTAATGACATTTCTTACCTCCATCCTGATCGGGATGTGTATGGGAAGCGGGGCGGTATTTTCTATCCGTTTCGGGGAAAAAGACAGCCGCAAGCTGAAGGAAGGGATCCTTCATTCTTTTGGACTGATCGCAGTTATGACTTTGGTTATCAATCTTGGGGCATTTCTTGGCCTGGACTGGATCCTTAAGTTTTTGCAGGTTCCGGCAGAGGTTGCCCCATATATGCGTACATATTTGCAGGCTATTTTTGCAGGGATCACAGCCGTTTTTCTGTATAATTTCTTTGCTGCTTTATTGCGGGCAGTGGGAAATTCCATGGTGCCGCTGATTTTTCTTGGAGCGTCTGCAGTGTTGAATGTGGCTCTGGATCTGGCCTTTATCCTGCTGGCAGGATGGGGTGTGGCAGGTGCAGCCTGGGCAACTGTGATCGCACAGGTGGTATCCGGTCTTGGTATCGGAGCTTATACCCTTATTAAATTTCCGGAATACCGAATTTCCCCAAAGGAGATTCATTTCAGCAGGAAAGCCCTGGGAGAGATTTCACAGTTTTCTTTTCTTACCTGTCTGCAGCAGTCTATTATGAATTTCGGGATCCTGATGGTGCAGGGAAGAGTGAACAGCTTCGGAGCCTCTGTAATGGCTGCCTTTGCTGCAGCAGTAAAGATTGATTCCTTTGCTTACATGCCGGTGCAGGATTTTGGAAACGCATTTTCTACATTTGTGGCACAGAATTATGGGGCAGGAAAAGAAGAAAGGATCCAGAAGGGTGTTAAAAGTGCGGTGGCAGCAGCCTTTCTTTTCTGTATTGTGATCAGTGCTGCAGTATGTGGATTTGCAGAGCCATTAATGAAAATATTCATCAGCGGAAAAGAAAAAGAGATCATTTCCATCGGTGTTGGGTATCTTAGGATCGAGGGGGCATTCTATTTTGGAATCGGCCTTCTGTTTTTGCTGTACGGATATTACCGTGCCGTGAAAAAACCTGGAATGTCTGTGGTCCTTACGATCCTGTCCCTTGGTACAAGAGTTGTACTGGCATATGCACTTTCAGCCATACCGGCCATCGGTGTTACCGGGATCTGGGTATCCGTGCCTATTGGATGGGCATTAGCGGATCTTGTGGGAGTGGCTGTATACTGGAAGAGAAGAAAGGAAAAGCTAAATGACTGAACAGGAAAAATATATGAAGGAAGCCATCCGTCAGGCAAAAAAGGCACTGGCACTGAAGGAAGTGCCTATCGGCTGTGTGATCGTATATGAAGGAAAGATCATTGCAAGAGGCTATAACCGGAGAAATACAGATAAGAATACACTTTCCCACGCAGAATTAAATGCCATAAAAAAGGCAAGCAAAAAGCTGGGGGACTGGAGGCTGGAGGGCTGTACCATGTATGTGACCCTGGAGCCGTGTCAGATGTGTGCAGGGGCGCTGGTACAGTCACGGATTGATGAAGTAGTGATCGGCAGCATGAATCCTAAGGCAGGCTGTGCCGGATCTGTATTAAATCTTCTTGAAATGGATGGATTTAACCATAAAGTAAAAGTAACAAGAGGGATACTGGAAGAAGAGTGTTCCCATATGCTGTCTGCTTTTTTTGCAGATTTAAGGGAAGAAAAAAAGCGCCTGAAAATACTGGCGCGTCAGAAAGTGGATCAAAGTATGGAATTAAAATAAGGAATATGTGTTATATTTATTATTTACGCGCGCCGCACCTCGGAATGCATCCACAGACGTTACCTTTACAGTTAACTCGGCCCAGGCACCCTCACGGCACACAGAAGGTTCTACTTAGTGCTGCTACATTCCTGTCCTGACACGGTTCATAGATTCCTGTTGCGTAAGACCCAGACGTCAGCGCCACTTATAAAGGGCAGCTCCACAGATCACAAGCCTCAGATTGGCATCACCCCTGCTGTAGCGGATTGCAGGTACAGGGCACCGCTATCTCCCCGGCTGCGCGGAATTTAATTATAGGTAGTTTTGGTAGATTTGTCAAGGCTTTTGGGACATTTCAACTATTTCTGATACAGTAAAATGACAATTGGCAAATTTGTGATTGTTTTATTACGGCAAATAACAGAGAAATTAGCCCAGTCGAAATCTGCGAAAGCCTCGCATGATATATAACCAAGATCTTTTCTACTACAATGTAACGGAAAGTACTATGAATTTGCCAATGTCTATTTTACTGTATCACTATTTCTTGTTGTGCGAAAAAATATTTTGGTATATAATAATTAGGAATTTAAGACCGTGTGAAGACACAGAAATGGAGGGTAGGAATTATGATCAAAAGAATCGGTTTGCTTACAAGCGGCGGTGACTGCCAGGCATTAAATGCCACTATGAGAGGTGTAGTAAAGGGACTTACCAACAGTGTGGACGAGCTGGAAGTATACGGCTTTGACGATGGATATAAGGGCCTGATCTACGGGAAATACCAGATGCTTACTGCCAAAGATTTTTCTGGCATACTGACGCAGGGAGGTACGATTCTGGGTACATCCAGACAGCCCTTTAAGCTGATGAGAGTTCCAGATGAGAACGGTCTGGACAAAGTAGAGGCCATGAAACGTACCTATTACAAGTTATGCCTGGACTGTCTTGTGATCCTGGGCGGTAATGGTACACAGAAAACTGCCAATCTGTTAAGGGAGGAAGGACTGAATATCATCCATCTTCCAAAGACGATCGATAATGATATCTGGGGCACAGACATGACCTTTGGTTTCCAGAGTGCAGTAAATATTGCTACCAATGCTATTGACTGTATCCATACAACGGCAGCTTCCCATGGCCGTGTATTTATTGTAGAGGTTATGGGACACAAAGTAGGAAGCCTTACCCTTCATGCAGGTATTGCAGGCGGTGCAGATATTATCCTGATCCCGGAGATCCCTTACGACATCAAGAAGGTTGCGGAGGCTATCAACAGAAGGGCAAGAGCAGGCAAGCGCTTTACTATTCTTGCTGTAGCAGAGGGCGCTATTTCCAAAGAAGATGCCAAGCTGCCCAAGAAGAAATACAAAGAAAAACTGGAAGCAAGAGCTAAGAAGTATCCGTCTGTTTCCTACGAGATCGCAGACCAGATTTCTGCTGAGACAGGGGCAGAGGTAAGGATCACCGTTCCTGGCCATACCCAGAGAGGCGGAGAGCCATGTGCTTATGACAGAGTTCTTTCTACCAGGATCGGCGCAGGCGCTGCAGAAGCTATCCTGGATGGGGAATATGGCGTGATGATCGGTATTGTTGAAGGCAAGATCAAGAGAGTGCCGCTGGCAGAATGTGCCGGTAAATTAAAAACTGTAGATCCTAAGGATCAGACTGTACTGGCTGCAAAGAGGATCGGTATCAGTTTTGGAGATTAAGAGACAAATGTCTGAAATACAAGGAGCTGATTTATGAGTTATACTGCTCTCTACCGGAAGTTCCGGCCGGATAATTTTGAAGATGTCAAGGGACAGGATCATATTGTGACAACACTGACGAACCAGATCAAGGCAGGACGTATCGGACATGCCTACCTGTTCTGCGGTACCAGAGGTACCGGTAAGACAACTGTGGCCAAGATTCTGGCGAAAGCAGTAAACTGCAAACATCCTGTCAACGGAAGCCCCTGTAATGAATGTGAGATGTGCAAAGCCATCCAGGCAGGGACATCCATGAATGTAATTGAGATAGATGCTGCATCCAATAATGGTGTGGATAATATCAGGGAGATCCGTGAGGAGGTTGCATACCGGCCTACAGAAGGCAATTACAAGGTTTATATCATTGATGAGGTTCATATGCTTTCCACAGGGGCATTTAATGCACTGTTAAAGACTCTGGAAGAGCCGCCTGCTTATGTGATGTTTATCCTTGCCACAACAGAAGCACACAAGATCCCCATCACCATCCTTTCCAGATGCCAGCGTTACGATTTCCACAGGATATCCATTGATACCATTGCTGCCAGATTGGATGAGCTTCTTAAGATCGAAGGAGTAAAGGCAGAAGAAAAGGCAGTCCGTTATGTGGCTAAGGCCGGAGACGGTTCCATGCGTGATGCACTCAGTCTTCTGGATCAGTGTATTGCCTTTTATCTGGGGCAGGAACTGACCTATGACAAGGTACTGGAAGTACTGGGAGCTGTGGACACAGAAGTGTTCAGCCAGCTTCTGCGTAAAGTGATTAACGGAGATGTGACAGGAGCTATCCGCACACTGGAGGATCTGATCACAGGCGGACGGGAGCTGAGCCAGTTTGTGGGAGATTTTACCTGGTATATGAGGAATCTTCTTCTGGTAAAGACCTCTGAGAATCCGGAGGAAGCCATTGATGTTTCTTCAGAGAATCTGAAGCTTCTCAAAGAGGAAAGTCAGATGGTAGATGTGGAAACATTGATGCGTTATATAAGGGTGTTTTCAGATCTGTCCAGCCAGATCCGTTATGCCACACAGAAGCGCGTGCTTATTGAAATCGGGCTGATCAAGCTTTGCAGACCTGCCATGGAGACAAATCTGGATTCTGTGCTTGACAGGCTGCGTGTGCTGGAGCAGAGGATAGATGAAGGTGTTGTGGTGCAGCAAAGTGTGGTACAATCAGGGAGCACGGTGCCACAGACAGGGACACAGCCTGCACAAGAAGAAAAGAAGCCTGCAAAAGCAGCGCCTGAGGATCTTCAGAAGATTGTTGCCGGATGGCGTGCCATTGTGGGGCAGACCACCGGAGTATTCAGGGATCAGCTTTTAAAAGCAGTGCCCAAGTACAATGGGGATACAGGCGAGCCTGTATTATATGTGGAGTTCCAGGATTTCCTTGGCAAGAATTATGTGGATAATCCGGAAGCCAAACAGGAACTGACGGATCTTATTGCTGCACAGACCGGAAAGATAGTTGAGGTACAGTTTTTGGTAGCAAATAACCATTCGTACACCAATCTGTCCAGGGTGACTGTGGATGAAGCGATCCGTGAGAACATCCATATGGATGTAGTTATAGAAGAAGATTGACAGGAGGAGTTTATTATGGCAAAGCGTGGAGGATTTCCGGGCATGGGGATGCCGGGAAACATGAACAACCTTATGAAACAGGCGCAGAAAATGCAGCGCCAGATGGAAGAAAGCCAGAAAGAATTAGAAGAAAAAGCATTTACAGCTTCAGCTGGCGGCGGGGTAGTTGAGGTAACTATTTCCGGTAAAAGAGAAGTGACTAAGGTGAAGATCGATCCGGATGCAGTAGATCCGGATGATGTGGAAATGTTAGAAGACCTGATCGTAGCGGCTACAAATGAAGCCCTTCGTAAGGTTGAGCAGGAGTCTACATCCATGATGTCCAAACTTACCGGAGGTATGGGCATGGGCGGAGGCCTTCCGTTCTGATGGAATATTACAGCAGCCATATTAACCAGCTGATCCAGCAGCTGTCATCCCTTCCCGGGATCGGTGCCAAATCAGCCCAGCGTCTGGCTTTTCATATTATCAATATGCCAAAGGATCAGGTGAACCAGCTTACATCTGTGATCACCCAGGCTAGGGAAAAGGTACAGTACTGCAAATGCTGCTGTACACTGACGGATCAGGAGATCTGTCCCATCTGTGCCAATCCCAGGAGAGATCACTCTACCATTATGGTGGTGGAGAATACCAGGGATCTGGCGGCTTACGAAAAGACAGGCAGGTTTGAGGGCGTCTATCATGTCCTTCATGGAGCGATTTCCCCTATGCTGGGGATCGGTCCGGATGATATCCGGTTGAAGGAACTGATGAAACGGCTTCAGGGAGATGTGAAAGAGGTTATTATTGCTACCAATTCCAGTCTGGAAGGGGAAACCACTGCAATGTATATCAGTAAGCTGATCAAGCCCACCGGGATCAAGGTAAGCCGTATTGCCAGCGGAGTGCCGGTAGGAGGCGACCTGGAATATATTGACGAGGTAACACTTCTGCGTGCACTGGAAGGCAGGGTGGAACTGTAGGAGGTAGACCTGTGGCAAAGAAAAAAGCGACCTCATCGGATGTTGCTGAAAGAGCCGGCGTTTCCCAGGCAACGGTTTCTATGGTTTTAAACAAAAAATACAATGTTTCTTTTTCAAGGGACACTGTAGAGAAAGTGGAAAAGGCTGCCAGGGAACTGGGATATCAGCTTCCCAGCCGTAAGAACAAAAAGGCCGAAAAAAAAGAAAAGCTGATCGTGGTGTTTTGTCCTACACTTACCAGTCCTTATTATGTGCTTTTGCTGCAGGGTATTGAATCTGTGGCCAATGAACAGGGATATGGAGTGTTTATCTGTAATACACAGCGAGATGCGGCTTTTGAGGAAAAATATCTTCGGATGATGGCAGACATACGTCCTCAGGGAATTATTTATGCATGTAATCCACATCCTGATTTTCAGAAACAGGTAGAGGATATGGCAAAAGAAATCCCCCTTGTTATCATCAGTAACAAGGAACGGACCACAACAGTAGATGCCATTAATCAGGACAATACCGTGGTTGGCAGGCTGATGGCCCGTCATCTTTTGGATCTTGGACACAGGGATGTGGCATTTATCACGCCACCGCTTACAAAAAGGCAGTGGCAGCGGTCAAAGCGTATTGAAGGATTTGTAAAAGAATATGAAAATGCAGGACTTTCCGGGCATGTGATCATTAAAGTGGCAGATGAGTCTATGGACAGGCAGCTGCCCCGTATGGATACAGAATATTCCATGGGGTATGAACTGACTATGGAGCTTCTTTCTGAGAACCGGAAGTTTACAGCCATTGCAGGACAAAATGATATGATGGCTATTGGAGCACTGGATGCATTACAGGAGGCCAGGCTGCATGTGCCCAGAGATATTTCCGTGATCGGCTGTGACAATATTTTCTATTCCGGGATCCGCAGGATCGCACTGACCACCATTGAGCATTTTGTGGCATTGAAGGGCAGGGATGCCTGTGATATCATTATCCGTAAGATCGGCACCAAGGACAGTTTTTTCTCAGATATACAGCCTACAAGCCTTTATAATATTGAATATTCCCCCAGAGTGATCGCCAGGAAAACCACTGGTTACGCAAAGGTGGAAAAAAAGGTAAAAAACCAGAAAATAAACAAAAATAAATAAAACACACGAATATTATTACTAATAATTTGACGAATCGCAATTGCAGAAAGCGATAAAAATATTGATTTTCCTGTACATTCTCATAAATGCGTCTTTGTTATACCTGATGATTATTAATAAAATGAGAATTTATTAATAAAAAACTTATTAATAAATACCGCATGGCTTGACCCTGAAAAAGAGTCTGCTATAATAAGATTATCAAAGGAAAAGAACGGTCTTATAAGGCTAGGGATGTAAGATTAAGAAAGAGGAGGAAAATGCAATGAAATTTTTTATTGACACAGCAAAGGTAGAGGATATTAAAGCAGCAAATGATATGGGGATCATCTGTGGTGTTACCACAAACCCTTCTCTGATCGCTAAAGAGGGCAGAGATTTTAATGAAGTTATCAAAGAGATCACAGAGATCGTTGACGGACCGATTAGCGGCGAGGTAAAGGCTACCACAACAGATGCAGAAGGCATGATCCGTGAGGGCCGTGAGATCGCTAAGATCCATCCGAACATGGTTGTTAAGATCCCTATGACAGGAGAAGGCCTGAAGGCTGTTAAGGTTCTGTCCAAAGAGGGCATCAAGACAAATGTTACTCTGATCTTCACTGCTAACCAGGCACTTCTTGCTGCAAGAGCAGGTGCAACTTATGTATCTCCATTCCTTGGCAGACTGGACGATATTTCCACAGACGGTCTTGACCTGATCCGTCAGATCGCTGAGATCTTTGCAGTTGCAGATATCAAGACTGAGATCATCGCTGCCAGCGTTCGTCATCCTGTACATGTTACACAGTGTGCCCTGGCAGGTGCAGATATTGCTACTGTACCATACAAGGTACTTGAGCAGATGCTTCATCATCCGCTTACTGATGCTGGTATCATTAAATTCCAGAATGATTACAGAGCAGTATTCGGAGATAAATAAGTAAAAAGGAGAACTATAATGGAGAATTTAGAGCTTCAGAAAATTGCGAATGAAGTCCGCAAGGATATTGTCACCGCAGTCCATGCAGCTAAAGCCGGCCATCCAGGCGGATCTTTGTCTGCAGCAGATTTATTTACATATCTTTATTTTGAAGAATTGAACATTGATCCTAAGGATCCGAAGAAGGCTGACAGAGATCGTTTTGTACTTTCCAAAGGCCACACAGCTCCTGGACTGTATTCTGTTCTTGCAGAAAGAGGATATTTCCCGAAAGAAGATCTGAAGACACTGCGTCATCTGGGATCTTATCTTCAGGGACATCCGGATATGAAACATATCCCAGGTGTGGATATGTCAAGCGGATCTCTGGGACAGGGGATTTCTGCAGCTGTAGGTATGGCGCTTTCTGCGAAACTCAGCGGAGATTCTTACAGAGTATATACACTTCTGGGAGACGGTGAGATCGAGGAAGGACAGGTCTGGGAGGCAGCTATGTTTGCCGGTGCCAGAAAGCTGGACAACCTTGTAGTGATCGTAGATAACAATGGCCTGCAGATTGATGGTAAGATCGAGGACGTATGCTCCCCGTACCCAATTGACAAGAAATTTGAAGCTTTTAATTTCCATGTGATCAATGTAGCTGATGGAAATGATATGGAGCAGCTTCGTAAAGCCTTTGCAGAAGCAAAGACAGTAAAGGGCATGCCTGTAGCAATTGTGATGAAGACCTTAAAAGGAAAAGGTGTTTCCTTTATGGAAGACCAGGTAGGCTGGCACGGAAAAGCTCCAAATGATGCAGAGTATGCACAGGCAATGGAAGATCTGGAAAAGGTAGGTGAAGCATTATGTCAGAAGTAAAGAAGATCGCAACAAGAGCCAGCTATGGTAATGCGCTGGTAGAATTAGGCAAGAAACATGAGGATCTGATCGTTCTGGACGCTGACCTTGCTGCAGCTACACAGACAGGTATTTTTAAGAAAGAATTCCCGGAGCGTCATATTGACTGCGGTATTGCTGAGTGCAACATGATGGGTATTGCAGCTGGTATCGCAACTACCGGTAAAGTACCTTTTGCCAGCACATTTGCAATGTTTGCAGCTGGCCGTGCTTACGAGCAGGTTCGTAACTCTGTAGGTTATCCTAAGCTGAATGTAAAGATCGGTGCTACTCACGGCGGTATTTCCGTAGGTGAGGATGGAGCCACTCATCAGTGCTGCGAGGATTTTGCCCTTATGCGTACTATTCCGGGCATGGTTGTTGCAAGCCCGTCTGACGATATCGAGGCAAAGGCCATGGTAGAGGCAGCTTATGAGCATGTTGGCCCTGTATATATGAGATTTGGAAGACTGGCAGTGCCGGTGATCAATGACAGACCGGATTACAAGTTTGAACTTGGAAAAGGTATTGTTCTTCGTGAAGGTAAAGACCTTACCATTATTGCAAATGGACTTTGCGTAGCAGCATCCCTGGAAGCAGCTGAGAAGCTGGCTGCAGACGGTATTGATGCAAAGGTGATCAATATCCACACCATCAAGCCTCTGGATGAAGAGCTTGTAATAGCTGCTGCAAAGGAGACTGGCAAGGTTGTAACTGTTGAGGAGCATTCCATTATCGGCGGTCTTGGCGGCGCAGTATGCGAGTGCCTGGCTGAGAAAGCACCTGTTCCGGTTAAACGTATTGGTATCAATGATGTATATGGCGAGTCAGGCCCTGCAGTAGCACTGCTTGAGAAATACGGTCTTGATGCAGCCGGTATTTACAAACAGATCAAAGAGTTTGTATAATTATTCAGCAGTCATTACTTTACAAGGTACTAAGCAGCCGGGATACGTGTGATCCTCAGAAAAGATTTCAAGTATGGCTCCTGTGATGATTTCCGCCAGGTCAATGACTGTGGCAAGGCGGGTAGTCTGCAGGGTAAGCGGATGCAGGAAGCCTGAGATATTCACAATTCCGGTAATATAAATATCTCCCACTGGGGGAAGAGCTTTTTGAACACCAGCACCTGGGTATAAAGAACCATTTCCGATGGTTATATATCCCAGGTGCTTTTTTGCGCCTAGAGAAGCATCAATTGCGATCACAAGGGCTTTTGGATGATACTTCCGGATGTGTTTCAGGCTCTGTTCCAGATTTAGAGCATGTACAGGTGCACTTAAAGTTCCGTACACGGAAACGCCGGGAAGATTTTGCTGACTAAGGTGCCAGCCTACATATGGCCCCAGACAATCGCCTGTGGCTCGGTCGCTGCCAATGCACAGAAATACGATCTCTGACCACTTGCCTGTATGATGCAATATGAATTTTTTTAAAAGATATGCAATTTCCCTGGAAGGATTTTCGCCCTTTCCATTTATATAAAAAGCCATAATACCTCCAATGCCTGTGAATGGTCTTTCTTTTCATGATATCCAGAAAAAAAGAGAAATATTCACAGCTGTTCAGTGCCGTTACAGCTATAGGACAAAATATATTTGGGATAATCTCTGGCGACAGTAATATGGCTTGTAAGATTCTGTCGGCAAATTTATGGGGACGCCTCTTATATTATGATAAAATCTGCATTTTCCATATGCTATGCTGTACCGGAAGGGGTGATGAAACATGATTGAGGTTGTTTACAAGGATGAAAACAGGGAAGTACAGAAGAATGAGGGGGATTTTAATCTTCCCAGAAATATACGGCAGATCGGACAGATCAGAGGAAACTACAGGATCTACATGGAAGATTATGTATATACCTTTCTTGGAAGGCTGTCCGCAGCTGCCTGCAAAGATGAGGAAAAGAAAGGAAGTCTGGCCGTATTCACAGGGGAGACGAGATGGGAAGACGGGACAGGGTATCTTTTTATCAGGGGAGCGCTTCTGGTAGAATGTGAGGATCTACTACCTGAGCATATTGACCTTTCCGGACCGGTGTGGACGAAAATACAGGAGGAGCAGAAGCAGTATTTTCCAGAACAGGATATTTTGGGATGGTATTTTGCGTTTCCACAGATGGCAGTTGAAATAACAGAGCTTTTGCAGAAAATACATCTTCAGTATTTTGGCGGGGAAAAAGTCCTGATGCTTGCAGAGCCAACAGAAGGAGAAGAAGCGTTTTTCCATTATGAAAATGGTTTGATGACAAAGGTAAAGGGTTATTACATTTACTATGAAAAAAATACAGCCATGCAGGAATATATGGTTCAGAAGAACCAGATCCTGAAGCCGGAATTTACGGAGAAATGCAGCGATGAAGCAGTAGTATCTTTCCGGAAGATCATCCGGGAAAAAAAGAACAAAAGCAATGAAACGGAGACGGAGGTACATACCTCTGTTTTTTCCTATGCAGCAACTGCCTGTATCCTTCTGGCACTGCTGGCAGTAGGAACCGGGTTGTATCGAAATTACAGAGAGTTTCAGGGAATAAAGGAAAATACGCCTGCGTCTTCACTGGCGGTAGGGACAGACAATCAGGAAAATAAACAGGAAGAAACGGGAAATGAAAACCTGCAGGCACAGGGAGAAGACGGCTGGGAGGAAGTACCGGTTACGGAAAAACTGCAGGAGGAGAATGCGGACGGAAATGTTTCCGATGAAAATACGATCCAGGAAATCACAGATCAGACCAGGGAGGAAACATCTTCTGGTGAAAATAGTTCAGAACAAAATGGCTCCGGAGAAAACAGTACAGAAGAAAATAATTCAGAAGAAACCAGCAGTTCGGAATTTTACAGGCAGGAATCCGATGAACGAAAAGCAAAGCGCAGGGAGGCTTTGGCAAGAACTACCACCCAGGACAGCACGGGAGCGGCTACAGAAGGTAACACAACTGCAAATATAGACACAGGAAATAACGGCAATACCGATACGGATACAGGAAATACCACTGTGGGTAATGGGAATATGGAAAACATGACCTCAGGCAATGGTAATACAGATAATGCAAACACAGGAACTACAGAAGGAGGAATGGCAGAAACCGCTGGAAATGCTCATGAAACTTACGTGATCCGTCCCGGGGATACCCTATACCAGATCAGTATCGAAAAATACGGATCTATGGATGTGATTCGGGAAATATGTGAACTAAATGGGATTACGGAGAATCAGATCATTTATCCGGGACAGGTGATTGTACTCCCCTAGAGAAATGTGATATAATGTGGCGGGCAGGTGCTCTGCGTCATCGGCGCAGAGCAGCTGACTTTCATATTTGGCGATGTTTGTACAGACAGACATGCATATATAGACAGAAACGCAGGGAAAAGGTGAATATGGCGAACACATTTAAAGAAATAAAAAGAAAAATACGAAGAAGACGGCTGCGGATCCAGAGAGAGAAACTGGCCCAGGCAGGGAACGGAAAGCTTAAAAAGAGTGCAGGAAAATATATGACAGATAAAGTGCGCCGGGGGCTGATGATCGCAGCTGCAGCTGTGGCACTGATTTTCCTGGTTGTTCTTTACATTCAGAAGAGAAGCTATCACGATTACAAGATCCTGAAAACAAGCGAACAGGAAGATACGGTTTCAACCAATTATGTGGAGATGGATGGCAAGATCCTGCGCTATAGTCATGACGGGGTTTCCCTTGTAAATAAGAACCTGGATACTTTGTGGAGCGAAACATATGATATGCAGACGCCTGTAGCTGATGTATGCAGTGGCAAGGCAGTCATCGCAGATAAAGATGGTACTTCTATCCGGATTTATGATAAGAACGGACTGACCGGAAGTGTGACCACATCTTATAATATTGTAAAAGCAAAGGTGTCAAAGTCCGGGCTGGTTGCTGCGATCCTGGACGGAGGAGACGATACCTGGATCAATTACTACAGTACAGACGGAAGTCTGATCGCAGAGAATCAGACAAAGATCGAAGATCCAGGATATCCGCTGGATGTTTCCATATCTGATGATGGGATTATCATGATGGTGGCTTACCAGTACGTGGATGGCGGGGAAACTACCAGTTATGTAGCTTTTTACAATTTTGGCGAAGTTGGACAGAATAATGATGACCGTATCGTAAGCGGTTATACATATGAGGGCGTGGTTGTACCGCAGATCCAGTGCCTTAGCAATCATCAGGCTGTGGCAGTAAGAGATGACGGATTTACCTTATATAAAGGACGCCAGATCCCCAAGGAGAGCCAGACCATAAAAGTTGATAAAGAAATTGTCAGTACCTTTTATGATGATGAAACCATTGGCCTTGTATTTAAAAATGACAGCAAGGACAAGCTGTATACCATGGAAGTATATTCTGCTTCCGGCAAATTAAAATTCAAAAAAGATTTTAATATTCCGTATAGTACCATCCGCATGAGCGATGGAAATATCCTGATGTTTAACAGTTCTCAGATCTGTGTTCTTGATGGAAAAGGAAATGAGAAATACACCGGGACTGTAGATGGTGCGATCAATGATTTCTTTAAGATCGGATGGAACCGGTATCTGCTGGTACTGGACAGCGGTGTTAATGTGATCAAATTCAGCTGATAACATACCTGCAAAGAGATTTATTTGCAGGAGAAAGCAAGAGAGGGACAAAATGAATCTGACCTGGCTTGGGATTGTTGTGCTTGTAGTAATTGCCGGCGCATGTATAACTGGATTTCAGAAAGGGTTTGTAAAAGAGGTTGTATCTGCATTTTTTGTGATATTTTCCATTATTATTTCCGGCGCATTAAATCCATATGTAAGCAGTTTCATTAAAGAGAAAACACCGGTTTATAATATGGTTAAAGAAAACTGTCAGGGATTTGTGGAAGAAAAAATGGAAAGCACTTCCGGTGGTTTTGGAGAACAGAAGCAAAAAGAGTTTGTTGACGGCCTGAATCTGCCGGAGTTTATTAAGAAGAATATTCTGGAGAATAATACAGCCAAGGGCTATCAGCAGCTTGCGGCAAATACGTTCTCTGAATACATAGCGGATTATCTCACAGGGATCGTGATGAATGGACTTTCCTTTTTGATTACTTATTTTCTGGCAAGGATCCTTATCGGATTTGTAATGAAAATACTGGATATACTTACCAGACTTCCGGTAGTACATGGGATAAATAAGCTGGCAGGAGCACTGGTAGGCGGAGCGAAAGCAATCTTGCTGTTGTGGATCGCATTGCTTCTGCTGACAATCTGCTATAATACCCAAATTGGAAAAACGGGGATCCAGATAGTGGAAAAGGATCCGTTTCTCGGTTTTATGTACAACAATAATCTGTTGATCCAGATCTTTATGAATATACTTCAGGGATTTCAATAAGCAGCCATCAGGGCTGCTTTGTTTTTATGCTTCTGAAAAAATAACAGATTGCCCATGCGATGCTCATTCCGGCTGCAATACCAAAGGCAAAGAGAAAAGTATCCCGTCCATATTTCAGTGCCTGCATCGTATTTCCTTCCACAATACTGTTCATACAGTAATAAAGCGTGCTTCCGGGAATCAGCGGGATCACAGAAGTAACGAAAAAAGAAGTGGAAGTCTCTTTACAGATTCTTGCAAGGATTTCTGCATACACATCTGCAATAAAACCGGCCAGCAGTGTTGGGAGAAAAACATTTCCCCAAAGAGCCTTTCCAAAAAGAAATACCAGCCAGCTAAGTGCTCCGCCTGCAGCGGCCAGGGGCAGATATTTATTTTTCATATGAAAGAGAATACCGAATGCCACAGAACCAATGGCTCCGGTAATTAACTGTATAGCGGTTGTTGTGATCAAAGTCCAAACCTCCCAAATAGAATGATTGCGCCCATAAATCCAAGGGCCAGCGCTGCGGCAAGGAGTAAAGCGGCGATCAGACGGATGATTCCGGAAAGTGTATCGCCGATAAGTACGTCACGAATGGCATTTGTTGACATAAGTCCTGGGATCAGGAGCATAATATCGCCGATCATGATCTTGTCCATGTGAAGGAAAGGACAAAGCAAGGTGAAACAGCAGATGGCGCAGCCTGTGAGAAAAGAAGCTGCGAACTGAAATGTTACCTCATTCATACATACCGGACGAAAATGCTGCTGTAAACCCCAGATCAGAACAGCACCAAGTCCTGCAGCAATGGCATCTGGAATACTTCCACCATAAAAAAGTGCAAAACTGCAGGCTGCAAGAATACTTCCCAGAAGCTTCCAGAGAGGCTTTGGTATATCTTCGTTGATCAGATCAAATTCTTTTTGAAGCTCTGCCGGGGAAACAGGATGGCTGCAGAAGCGGCGGCTCAGGTCATTCAGCCGTTCCAGCTTGGTAAAATCGTTTCCACTGCCTTCATGGATCCTGCGGGTCTGTGTCCTGGCTCCCTCTCCGGGAAATTCTATCGTAATAACAATACTGGATGTGATCACGAATACATTCATCTGGGTAGCGCCACAGGCGTAGCCCATCCGGTTTAATGTGTCCTCCACGCGGAAAATTTCTGCGCCGCTGTTTAACAATGCATCACCCATATCGAGAAAAATATGTAAATAGTCTTTGCATATCTGCATAGTGGATGCTCCTTTAACTATGGAAAAGACTCTGGCATAAAAAGAAATGACAGCGGTCTGTTCCAATGCTTTATATTCTCAAAGATAACTTCAGTATAAAGCTGAATTGCAGTCAATACAACCTCAAATGTTACAGCCAGTCAGCGATGACACAGTAAAATAATCATTGGCAAATTTACAACATAAATAAAATAATCATAAAATTTGCCAAATGATATTTTATTGTATCGTCAGCGATTACAGATGCGGCTTATAGTATTGCAGAATGCAATGTAAAAAGATGCAAAAGTATAGCAGAAAATAATGTAAAAAGGGGCTTGACGAAGAACGGAAAGAAATGGTATACTGAAACACGCTTCAAAGATATGTTCATACAGAATTGCAGGACATAATAATATGAAGTAAAAATAAATAAAAAACTTGTTGACAAATGAATTTACTTATGATAAAGTAGTCAAGTCGTCAACACGGACGAAAACCTGATCTTCAAAAAAGTTTTAGAAACATCAAAAAAGTTGTTGACAAACGAAAGAAGATATGGTAAGCTAAATAAGCTGTCGAGAGGCAGTGAGAAACAATGAACATTGATAACTAAACAGTGAAACACATACGATTCTCGAAAATTCTTTTACAATCACATTCGGAAGAATGAACTTTAAAAACAGTAATGACGAGAGATAACTAAGCTAGTTGGTTGTCTTGAGACATCAAACTTTATCAGAGAGTTTGATCCTGGCTCAGGATG
>ONBN01000086.1 GCA_900316115.1 uncultured Eubacteriales bacterium | reverse complement strand
GCCGTCGATCAGTTCCACCCGCTGGTCGTCCGGAAGTTTCAGATAATCTTCCAGCTTTTCATTTCTTGCAAATATTTTAAAATATAATTCATTACTTACTGCTGTTCTGCCATTTTCATCTGTAACCGTTACGCTTACCGGATAAGTACCCACCTTATCTGGCACACCGCTTAAAGAAAGAGAGCTGTCCCAGATAGAATACACGCCTGACATCCCGCAGGATTCTGTATCAATATTTACCTTTGTTCTTTTGGAATTTACACTGATCACTGTGCTGAGAGGCTTCCAGTCATCTTCCGTAGGCTCTGTGCCATCTGGAAGTACAGCTGCCTGCACCTCTACATTGCTGTTCTTATTTGTGGAAACAGAAGTAGATGCACCGCTGACAGCATCATATTTCTGCTGTCCGGTAAGAGCACCTTCAAAAGCACCTACCAGTCTTACAAATAAAGTATTCTCGCCATCCGATGGGCCTTCTTTATCATTGCCTGCCTGCGGATCATAAACGATCACACGGAAATCATCTCCCTGTCCCTTTACCTGCAACACAAGATCCTTATACTGTGGATTGGAAAGAGTGATCAGATCACCGCTTTTCAGCATGCCGCTTCCGCTTCTGTCAAAATAGATCTTATTTTCAGATGGTGCCAGATAATAGGCTGCAGAGGAAAAAATCCCAAGCTTGGAATCAGATTTCCTCCATGCTGTGCCATTTACAAGGATCTGGTTGATCCCATCAACATACCCGGACTCTCCGGCGCACAATACCTGATTATCATTAAATCCGGAATGCTCTACCGTACCAGAAACCGAAGGAGCCTCTTTTAACTCTTCATCTTCTTCTCCTGAACTGAAAAGATCTGAATCCACATCTTCAAAATCAGATTCTCCCAGAAATTCAGACGGATCGTCTGCTGTCTGTCCTGCCTGGTCTGTGGCCTGCTCTTCACCATCAGATACCAGTTCTCCTGACGCATCTGCAAAGGAATCCTCCTGTACATCTACGATCTGCGTATCCGTTCCCTGCTCCGCTGCCAGAAGCATCCCCTGGTCAAAAGAACTGACCAGTAATGCAGCAGCACCAAGGAGTGCAATTTTCTTCTTCATCTGTTCGTACCTCTCTCATAATGTTAGTATATTCTTATTACCATTAAAGAAAACTAACAAGATGATAGCATAACCAACTATTTTTCGCAATATAGAACTTCATATAATCTATAGACAAGTTATTCTTCCCGAAAAACAAGTCATTGCCCGTACTCCCCTTGATTTTGCCAGATTCAAATGCTATACTTGCTCATATAAAAAATGATTGCTGGTCATTTTTTTATGAATCTCTCTCATAAGCCACATGATGGCACGAATATCCTTGTCGGACTATGCCCACAAGGGTATTTTTTTGTACTTATTTTTACTTTTTATGTCTTTTATCTTCATTTGCTTTTTGTGAATATTTTTAATGTACATTTAATTTATGTATTTAATTTTATTTTCCTATACTTTTTACGTTTTTCTGTTAATTTTCCAGACTTTTGATTGTGTTTTTCTGCATATTATGATATGATTATCTTAAGTCACAACTATATATGTGGAGGCAATTATGAGCAGAGTTCAGTATCTTTTTCGTTCCCGCAATATTATACCGGATACCATCAAATACATTGTCCGTGAGGACAAGAGAAGTGTGATATATTTTATGGATGATCAGAAGATTTCTACCAGCATTTCTATGAAAGAGATCATGACCATGCTTCCGGAGAAGGATTTTGTCAGCATTCAAAAAGGAGTTATTGTTGCAGTCAAACAGATCGTAGATATTTCCAATTCAGGAGTATATACTATGACAGACGGCAAGATCATCCAGGGCAGAAAGCGTTATCTTAGCGAGCACAAGAATCGGCGTGCTGCTCTTTCCCTGCATGTAGCAGATGCAGAGGGCAACTTTTACCCGCCTATGGGGCTTCTGGAGAAATGCAGCCTTTTAGACGATCTTCCCCTGCCCTTTTGCATGATCGAGCTTGTTTTTGACAAGGCAGGAAAAGGGATTGATTTTATTTTCCGTTACTGCAATAAGGCCATGTCTACCCTTACGGATTTTTCATCTGAGACCATGATCAATCATTCTTTTTATGAGATCTTCACCAACGGCGACAAGAAATGGCTGATCACTTATGCGGATGTTGCCTTAAACGGCGGCCAGAGAGTGATCCGTGATATCGGACCTGATCCTGAGAAATCCATGAATATCTACTGCTATCAGCCAGAGAGTGGATACTGTGCCTGCGTGCTGATACAGGAGTAATTTTTATACAGTTTATTAATATTATGCACAACGTAAAAACCGGTGAAAGGATTGCCCCTTCACCGGCTTTCTTTTTATTTATCATTATTTAGCATATTTGGATTTGATATACTCATCAATACCTCTTGCACCTGCTTTACCAGCACCCATTGCAAGGATAACAGTTGCAGCGCCTGTCACAGCGTCACCGCCTGCATATACGCCCTCTTTGGAGGTCTTACCAAACTCCTCATCAGCGATAATACATTTTCTCTTATTTACATCCAGACCAATGGTTGTGGAAGAGATCAGCGGGTTCGGGCTTGTTCCAAGAGACATGATCACTGTGTCTACATCAATGGTAAACTCAGAACCAGGGATCTCTACAGGACGTCTTCTGCCGGATGCATCAGGCTCTCCTAATTCCATACGGATGCATTTAATACCAGTTACCCAGTCTTTATCATCTGTAAGGATCTCTACAGGATTGCAAAGAAGGTTGAAGTTTACACCTTCTTCTTTTGCATGATGTACTTCCTCTGCTCTTGCCGGAAGCTCTGCTTCGGAACGTCTGTAAATGATATGTACCTCTGCGCCAAGACGAAGTGCTGTTCTTGCAGCGTCCATGGCAACATTACCACCACCTACAACAGCAACTTTCTTGCCATGTGCGATCGGTGTATCATAATCCTCACGGAATGCTTTCATAAGGTTGTTACGGGTAAGGAACTCGTTTGCGGAGAATACGCCGTTAGCCTGCTCTCCCGGAATACCCATGAACATCGGAAGACCTGCACCGGATCCGATAAATACAGCCTCAAAGCCTTCATCCTTTAACAGTTCATCAATAGTAACAGATTTGCCGATGATTACGTTTGTCTCGATCTTAACACCAAGAGATTTAACATTCTCAACCTCTGCAGCAACTACCTTGTCCTTAGGAAGACGGAACTCAGGAATACCATAAACAAGAACACCGCCGGCTTTGTGAAGAGCCTCAAAAATAGTTACGTCATAGCCAAGCTTTGCAAGATCTCCGGCGCATGTAAGTCCGGAAGGACCGGAACCGATCACTGCTACCTTATGACCATTCTTCTCTTTTGCAGAAGCCGGTTTAATGCCATTCTCTTTTGCCCAGTCAGCAACGAAACGCTCCAGCTTACCGATGGAAACTGCTTCGCCTTTCACACCACGGACACATTTACCCTCGCACTGTGTCTCCTGCGGACATACACGGCCGCAGACTGCAGGCAGGGCACTGGACTCGCTGATGATCTGATATGCTTTTTCAAAATTACCTTCTTTAACTTCATGTACGAATGCAGGAATGTTAATGGATACAGGGCATCCTACAACACATCTTGCTTTCTTACAGTTCAGGCAGCGCTCTGCCTCTTCCATTGCTTCTTCTTTATTATAGCCCAGGCATACCTCGTCAAAGTTGGTTGCACGAACCTTTGGCTGCTGCTCTCTGACTGGTACTTTCTTTAATACGTCTCCCATTATTTGTCACCTCCGCACTGGCCGCATCCGCCGTGATGGGTATCTCCCTCTTTCAGCTTCAGAAGGGCACGGCCTTCTTCTGTCTTGTACATCTGCATTCTCTTCATGGCAAGGTCAAAGTCAACCTTGTGGCCGTCAAACTCAGGTCCGTCCACACATGCAAACTTCACTTCACCATCAACGATCAGACGACAGGCTCCGCACATACCGGTACCGTCTACCATGATCGGGTTCATGCTGACAACAGTAGGAATATTCAGTTCCTTTGTAAGAAGACATACGAATTTCATCATGATCATAGGTCCGATGGCAACGCATACATCATACTCTTTGCCCTGGTTCTGTACAAGGTCACGAAGTACATCTGTACCCATACCTTTACGTACATAGGATCCATCATCTGTTGTTATGTAAAGGTTACATACCTTCTTCATCTCATCTTCAAGGATAAGAAGATCCTTTGTCTTTGCGCCTACGATAGCGTCTGCTGTGATACCATGCTCATGGAGCCATTTCACCTGCGGATAAACAGGTGCTGTACCAACACCACCGGCAACAAATACAATACGTTTCTTCTTCAGTTCTTCAATGTCTTCATGGACAAACTCAGACGGCTGGCCAAGTGGTCCTACGAAATCTTCAAAAGCGTCTCCGGCTTTCAGTTCTGACATCTTTATGGTAGATGCTCCGATGGGCTGGAACACGATGGTCACAATCCCCTTCTCAGAATCATAATCGCAGATAGTAAGCGGAATCCTCTCGCCTACTTCGTCCATCTTAACGATTACGAACTGCCCCGGCAGGCAATGCTTTGCTACCCGAGGTGCTTCCACGTCCATAAGGAAAACATTGGAAGACAGTTTTTCTGCTCTCAGAATCTTATACATAATTCCCTCCTGGTATAAATATTTACAGGGGCTGGTGCGGGACACACCCATCCTGAATAAGTATGCCTGTAAGATCAGATGCATATTTATTCAGGGATGTGTATTTATGCAACAGTTCCTTTTCTACTCTATCCGTATAACTATAGCACAAGAAAAGGAGTTAGTACAACAGAATTTCTCAAAAAATCACAAATTTTCTTTCAAAATGAAAATAAAAA
>ONBN01000074.1 GCA_900316115.1 uncultured Eubacteriales bacterium | reverse complement strand
TGGAGCTGATCGGAGGCAAGGTATATATTGCATCCAGGGATCTTCAGGAATTGTCCTATAAGACCCTTTCCACGGAAATGGCAGTGGTACTTACAGAAAGGATCCGTCCGGAGCTGATGACCTGCCATGATATTGTGGCTACCGGCCGTTATCCTTATACAGGAAGGCTGGGAATGCTTTCAAGGGAGGATGAAGACAAGGTAGACGAGGCTATGAAGGCTGTCCATGCAGATGATCTGGGAGGCAGGGATTTTAATGCCATCAGTGACGGCCAGCGGCAGAGAGTTCTTCTTGCAAGAGCAATCTGTCAGGAACCGGATATTATTATCCTGGATGAGCCTACCTCTTTCCTGGATATCCGTCATAAGCTGGATCTTTTATCCATTCTCCGTTCTATGGCAAAGGAAAAGGGGATCACTGTGATCATGTCCCTTCATGAGATCGATCTTGCACAGAAGATCGCTGATAAGATCGTCTGCGTAAAAGGAGAGCAGATTTCCCATTACGGAGTGCCGGAAGAGATTTTCAAAGAAGACATTATTCGGGAACTGTATGAGATCAACAATGGTTTTTATGATCCTGTTTTCGGAAGTATCGAGCTTCCCAGACCTGAGGGCGATCCAAAGGTATTTGTGATCTCCGGGGCAGGAAGCGGGATTCCGGTTTACCGTTCCCTTCAGAAAGAGGGGATCCCTTTTGCGGCAGGTATCCTTTATACCAATGATATTGACTATCGTCTGGCAAAGGAACTGGCTGCAGAAACAGTGACAGAACAGCCCTTTTCAGATATATCTGAGGAAACCTATGAACGGGCTCTGAACCTTATGAAAAGGTGTGAACGTGTGATCGTTGCAGATGTTCCGGAAGGAACCTGCAACCGCCGCCTTTTTGATCTGATCAAAGAAGCAAGAAAGCTGGGCATGGCCTAGAAATCTGATGGGCGGTATGACTTGGGTTTCTATACAATTGAATAAATTGCATTGACTTTAATGACAATTGTTATGCCAGGATGATTCTTAAAAGAATCTACTATATATGTGAATATAGTAGGACTTTTAGGGAAAATCCTGGCTTTTTATTGAGAAAAGTAAACAAAAATTCATTTTTTCATATTCAATAAAAGGTACACTTTGTGCTATAATGATGCTATCATATGGAAATTAGAGTAAAAATATTTTGATTTCCAAAATAACCTCAAGGGGGTATGAAAATGAAGAAAAAGAAAAGAGAGAGATTTCTTGCGCTGGTTCTGAGCTTTGTTTTTATGCTTAGTTCGGTTATGCCCTTATCTGTACTGGGTGCGTCGGAAACTACATTTGTGTCCGCAGGTGAAGATGTACAGATGACAGCAGAAGCAACGGCGGAGGAACAGGAAGCAGATGTTTCTACTGCCGGAGATGAAACAGAAGATGTGTTTGGAGATGAGAGCGATGCATCCCAGCCTGAAGAGGTGACGGATGTACCGGAGACTGTCCAAGATGAGACGCCGGAAGTCCAGGAGCCTGAAGAGATTCAGGATGTTCAGGATGAAGATGAGACAGACTCCTTTACAGAGGAAGTCACAGATGTTGTGCCGGATACCCTGGATGCAGAGCCGGATCAGGCAGAAAGGGATGAGAGTGGGAACCTTCTTCTGAATGCCAATAACTTCCCAGATGCCAAATTCCTCGCTTTTGTGAAAGGTAAAAATTGGGATCTGAATGGTGACGGGGCATTGTCTGCAGATGAGATCGCAAAGATCACAACCATTGACTTTAACAGTTATTCATCCGCTAATGGGATTAAGTCTATAGCAGGGATCAAGTATTTTACATCATTAAAGAATCTGACTCTTAACACTTATATTTCTACACTGGAAGGTACATTAGATCTTAGTGGCATGACATCCCTGGAAGGCGTACACTTATATGCAAATATGCAGGTTACAGCTATAGATGCGTCTAGGTGTACTTCTTTGCAGACTTTTGAGTATTCGTCCAGCAATAATGCACTTACCAGTGTAGATTTAAGCGGCTGTACTTCTTTGAAGTCATTGGATTGCTACAATAAACCGAATATGACTACATTGGATATTACAGATTGCAAAAAACTGACATACATGCGCATATATAATACAGGATTTACAGAACTGGATCTGCATGACTTTGCAATGCTGGAACAGCTGAACTGCAACAGTATGCCATCACTGGAGAAGTTAAACATCAGTGGCTGTTCAAGACTGACAAACTGTAACTTGCGTAATGATACCAAGCTTTCAGATTTGAATATGAGCAATTGTGTATCAATGGCAAATATTACTACTAACACCAGTGGCTACGGTTATACTTATATAGGAAGTGGAACTAATTTAGAGACAATCAATGCCAGTGGCTGTAAAAATTTACAGAATGTGTATTATATATACAACAAACTGAAAAAAGCAGATTTTTCCAATTGTACACTTCTTAGTTCTTTGAGTTTGTATCACGGTACTCTGAAAGAACTGAATGTGGAAGGATGTACAGGAATGAGTCGCTTGGAAGTTTATGATTGTCAGCTTACATCCCTGGATGTGTCAGGGCTTTCGGCTCTTAATTCTTTGTATTGTTACAACAATGCTCTGACAAGCTTCAAGGCAGATGGCTGTAATTCTTTGTATTATTTAGGATTAGACGACAACTATTTGTTGAGAGTGGATTTGGAAAATATAATATCAAGGGTAAGTAATTTTACTGGCAGACAGAATCCACCGGATTTTTCTGTTACTTGCTTCAAGGGAGATGATGGATCTTGGCAGGCTGACCTTCATCAGATAAGCGATCATGTAGAAGGGGGTATTGATTTTTCAAGAGTGTCTGTATATGGCGGCAGTGTAGATCCAGCTACTGGGATTGTACGTTTTGCCAAATGGCCTGGAAATACCCTGTACTATAGATATAACACAGGTGTTGTGGATTCCAGCAATCATCCAGCAATGCTTTCTGTAAGTATCCCTATGACCGGAGGCAGTGCGGAAACAATTACTTCCCTGCCTGTAAGTAAGGGCGCACTTGTACTTGACGGAAGCAAGCTGGATGAGCCCACCAGATTTTATATTCAGGCAGATCCTGTAAGCAGTGGTCATAAGAATAATGGCAATACAGCATTGCGTTTTGTACTTCAGGTATATAATAAGAATGATAATGGAACCTATACACTGGCAACTTCTAAGTATGATGCTAATAACTCCCTGGCATACACCTGGGATATGAATCAGAGAGACACAACATCCCAGGCTGATGGTCTGGACGAGCCAAATCTTGACTGGCATGATAACCGTCTGATGGTATGTTCACTCTCCAAAGGGCAGGTGGCTGTGGTTTATCCGGTTTCCTGGAATGATAATGAAGATTATTATACCTGGTTCCCGTCAGGTGGCTGGTCTGATTCTGCTCAGGTACGCAGCACATTCATGAACTGCTCTCTTCAGGATGAAGCAGCTTACTCTTTCAGCTATAAGGTGGGCTTAAAGGTTCCGAAGACTGGCGGTAAGTTCTATTATATTTCCAGCGCATCATGTGATACTGCCAAGGTTTCCATTACAGACGGTGCGATTACATCTTTATCCAATATCCGCCGTGTGGCTGATATCCAGACAGTAACCCCGGAGGTGAATACAAGCACCTATGGTGAGAATCAGGTTCTTTCCATTGGATTTGACGGGATTGCGTCTCTGAATGATTCCAGATGGGAAGATTTTGCAAAATCCTTACGTTTGCTTTTAAGTGCAGACGGAAATGGCATGAATGGCGGTGGCATCGGAAATGCAGATGAGGACAAACTGCAGTTTACTGCCAAGATCCTTGATAAGGATAATAATATAGCCCAGGATGTTACAAGCAGTACCTGGATAGCAAATAAAAATTCCCATTATTATTTTAATTATAACGATAATTTCAAGATTAATGAGAATGGTTTCAGGGCATTAAAGGATGGCGGCAGACTGGTGATCTATTCCTGGTATCCGATTTACAGTATGTCCTATGCGGTTGAAAGTGATTCGTCTACCGGGTTTAATTATAAGTCAGTGAATGAAACCTACGTAAAAGATGGAAAAACTGTTGCCAATGATTTGCAGCAGACAGATGAGTATGGCTACATGGGAACCGTTCATGTTTCAAGTAAGAAGGATGGTGTTGCAAGCAGTGATCTGACCGTTACAGTAGGAGAGACAACTCCCCGTGAAGCATTGGGCTTTGACGAAAACGGACTTCCTAATTTCGGTTTACGTTTCGTTGTAGAGACTTCAGATATTAACCGCCTGGAGTACTCAAATAACGTATATCTGAAACTGAATATTTCACCGGAAGGCTACCTGCAGGGGATGGGCGGCGACAAGTCACAGGCCAGGTTCCGTCTGGTAACTTACAAAAAGGATCCGCAGACAGGAAAGTATGTATGGAATTCCCAGTGGGGCGATACATCTTCAATAGAATGGAATGGAAGCGGTGAGATGCAGGTTAATATTGATGAGCGCTATTTTGTAGGCGCATCAAATGAGCTTGTATTTGTCCTTCTTCCAGTGGATACCACAGATAATTTCGGAGATCTTTCTGCATGCAGATTTAATGTACAGGTTTCTGGGACAGTCTTTGGTTCCACTACTGCTTATTCCAATGATTATGAAGTGAAGTCCTATCAGACTACCACAGAAGAGGATCCATTAAGTGCCTCAAAATGGTCTTCCGTGAAGAAGACTGGCGCATATAATTATTCTACTCAGGTTCTGAAGATTTCCAGTGAGGATGAGAATGTTCCGCAGTTACATACATTAAAGATTAATGTATCAAAGCTGGGTGACAATGCTGTCAGCAAACGAAGCCTTGGTACAACTGTTTCACCAGATACCACAGAAGCTGTGATCATCCGCAACCATGCTGTAGATTATGAGGCTGACACCACAGAAAGCGGTGGTATGCCAGATGTAAAAGTTACTATTCATGGATCTGAGTACGGATTAAATACAGGTAGTCCCTGTGGATGGGGTGAGAGTGATTCTCAGTTCCCATTTAGGGCATATATCTACAATTATGATGATGAAAGCTATACCCGCATTGATGATACGGAATACTATTCCTTTGATAAGGATAACAATCCAATCAAAGGACCAGCCAGCATAGAGTGGGGGGTACAGGCGGATAGCACAAATTACTTCCATACCCATCTGGCAGATAATCAGGCGATTGTGATCGCACCTGCATCCAGTAAGTACAGCTTCTCTTACGAAGTTACGGTGATGAATTCCAATCAGTATTCGATCCAGAGTGTATCTTCTAACAGAGGTATTTTCCGTCAGACACAGGAGAATCTGTATGCAAGTGGTACCATTGGTACTTACGGAACCAAGACAAATGGTGTTGTCAGCGGTCAGGAGGTTATTCTTGACACTGTGAAGACAACATCCAAGGAGAGAGGATTTGATCTTCTTTCAAAGAACCTGCAAAACGGGCAGAAGATGGTAAATCTTCCTGTAACCTTGTTTGATTATGATTTCCCTGGTCTGACAAAGAATAACTTTTCAGGACAAAGTGCAGCATACAAGTTCCTGTATGATCCGCTGAATAATTATGATTTTACAGTGAACCATATTGGCAACAACAAAACAAAAGCATACACAGGTATTGTTCAGGATTATCTGGACAATGAGGGACTTCCGGTATTTAATTACGGAACACCGTTTAATCTGTTTGACAGCTCTGCTGCATCTGCAGGAGGCGGCACAAAGAGCGTACAGCCTGCACAGTTCCAGTTTGTATACAATGAGGCGACTCAGACTTATTCCTATAACAGCCACCTGCATCACGCACAGCTGGGAAGTGATGGTGTGATCCGTCAGTATACACAGGGACTTGGCCTTACAGGATGGGGCAGTAAAGCAGCTGGTTTCTTCCCGTTCAATGACTGGGAGTCAGCTGTGGAGAATGATCTTGGCAGCTGGGGTACTGTGGCAAATGATAACTACAATACATACCTGCTTCCAGAGTCAGAACTGGATTATCACTTTGGAATGAGCATGAGCCAGAACTTTAATGTGCCTGAGAACGGATACATTACATTGGCAGATGATAGCAAAGAGGATATGGTCTTTAAGATCAGCGGCGATGATGATATCTGGATGTTTATCGATGGACATCTGGTATTGGATATTGGTGGTATCCATGAGGCCATTACAGGCGAAGTGAACCTGACAGAAGGCACCTATACAGTTAATGGAGTAACTAACAACCTGTCCAGTATTCTTCCGAATTTTGCTGATTTTGGCGGTGATACAGGAGACTGGGCGTGGGGTACCATGCATCAGTTCCAGCTGTTTTACCTGGAACGTGGCGGTACTCTTTCCAATATGGATGTGTCCTTTAACCTTCCAACCTACAATAACTTTACTGTAAGCAAAACAGTACACGATACCACTACAGATCAGGCATTTGAATTTGAACTTCAGGTATTTAAAAACAATCCGCTTCTTACAGGAGAGGAAAGCGACAAGGACAAGCCGGAATATGTTAATTATGAAGGCAAGATCTTTGAAGTTGACGGTGATGGCAATCGTACAGAAGTGAAGGCAAAGAATGGTAACTATTCCTTCAAGCTGAAGGATGGGGAGACCAAATCCTTCTGTGTTCCGTCTACCTGCCACTATGTTGTGACTGAGCGTGCTGCAAAGGGATATACCACAACATGGAAGTCAGACTATGCAACAGGAACTACTCTGGCGACAGATTATCTCCAGGCAGGAGAGGATGTACAGGTGATCAATACCTGGACACCGGAGCCTACAGCTACACCAACACCGGAGCCTACCAGTACACCGGTACCGACTGTGACTCCGACCCCGGATACCACGATTACTCCGGAGCCTTCACAGACACCATCTGTGAGTCCTTCCGTTAGTCCATCTGTGAGTCCTACACCATCTGTTACCAAGAAGCCTACTAAGGTAACTGCAACACCAGAGCCTACGGAAGAACCTGATAATTCCGGCAATGGAGGCAGTAATGGTGGTGGCTACGGTGGTGGAAGCTACAGCCATGGCACCAGTTCCGGTGGAAGCGGTACTGCCAGCAATGCAAAGACTGGTGATGATACACCTGTTACATTCTGGATCTGCCTGCTTGCAGTATCCGGCGCAGCTGGTATCACTATGATTTACAGACGCAGAAAAGTAAAATAAAATGAAAACAGGTCAGAGGGGGATCTCCTCTGACCATAAAAAGATCCTGTATCAATCCGTGAGTGAAATAAGATTACGGATATGATACAGGATTTTTTATTGTTGAAATAAAGTTTTTTGATTTGCTGATTCTTTCAGGTGCAGGATCCGCTGATTGCTGCTGCCACGGAATGCAAGGGAAATGTCCTTCTGAGCCTCAATAAATTCCCCATCCACAAGTACATCGATATAAGAAAGCATTTCAGCAGTGTAAGGGGTAAATACCTTGCCCCCTGGGATCAGATCTACATCATACAGATATCCGGTATAGCACCAGATCGTCTTGTCCGGGTAGGTCTGATGGATATCCTTTAAAAGACCGGTAAGCACAGCCTGATTCTCTGGCTCAAATGGTTCTCCTCCAAGAAGAGAGAAGCCTTCAATATACGAAGGCTTCAATAATTCTATAAGATATTTGTGTGTTTCTTCTGTAAAGGGCTGTCCGTAATCAAAATTCCAGGTTTCGGAATTGAAGCATCCTTTACAATGATGGCGGCATCCGGAAACAAATAGGCTTACACGGACACCAGTGCCATTGGCAATGTCATATGGCTTAATAGTACCATAATGCATGATATAATCTCCTTTGGAACAGATAATCGGTTTTACAGGTGAAGCACACGATCCTTGATCTCCTGGGTACGTCCCTGATTCCAGAACTGAGTACCGATGTAACCGCAGGTTCTGCGGGCAACGCTCATTTTATTCTGATCACGGTTGCCGCATTTAGGGCATTCCCAGATCAGTTTGCCATTATCATCCTCTTTGATCAGGATCTCTCCATCATAGCCGCAGATATCGCAGTAATCGCTTTTGGTATTTAATTCTGCGTACATGATATTGTCATAAATGAATTTCATAACAGATAAAACAGCAGGGATGTTATTCTGCATATTTGGTACTTCCACATAACTGATAGCACCACCAGGAGACAACTTCTGGAATGCAGACTCAAATTTCAACTTTGTGAAGGCGTCGATTTCTTCTGTTACGTGTACATGATAGCTGTTGGTAATATAATTTTTATCCGTTACGCCTGGAATGATACCAAAACGCTTCTGCAGACATTTTGCAAAGCGGTAGGTGGTAGACTCCATAGGAGTACCGTATACGGAATAGCTGATATTCTCAGCTGCTTTCCACTGGGCGCATTTGTCATTCAAACGCTGCATAACCTGAAGGGCAAAGGGGCGGGCTTCCGGATCCGTATGGGATTTACCTGTCATACGTACACACATTTCGTGGATACCTGCATATCCAAGTGAAATAGTGGAGTAGCCGCCATATAAAAGCTTGTCAATAGTTTCGCCCTTCTGCAGTCTGGCAAGTGCACCATACTGCCACAGGATAGGTGCTACATCCGAAACAGTACCAAGAAGGCGTTCATGTCTGCAGCGGAGTGCACGGTGGCAAAGCTCCAGACGTTCATCCAGGATCTGCCAGAAACGATCCATATTGCCTTCGGAAGAGCAGGCTACATCTACCAGATTGATGGTAACAACACCTTGATTAAAACGGCCATAGAACTTGTAAGAACCATCTGCATTACGCTGAGAGTCCTCTACTGTCAGGAAAGAGCGGCAGCCCATGCATGGGTAAACATTACCACCTTTTAATTCACGCATGATCTTGGCGGAAATATAATCCGGAACCATACGTTTGGCAGTACATTTGGCAGCTAATTCTGTAAGATACCAGTATCTGGAATCTTCGGTAATATTATCTTCATCAAGTACATAGATCAGCTTAGGGAATGCAGGAGTGATCCATGCGCCACGCTCATTCTTTACCCCCTGCATACGCTGTGTCATAACTTCTTCAATGATCATAGCCAGGTCATCTCTGGTACGGCCTTCTGGTACTTCATCCAGATACATGAAGATCGTAACAAAAGGAGCCTGTCCATTACAGGTCATCAGAGTGATCAGCTGATACTGGATGGTCTGGATACCGCTCTGGATCTCGTCCTTCAGTCTGCGCTCTGTGATCTTGTCAATGATCTCTTCATCCATGGATTCTCCACAGGCAATACGTTCGTCTACCACTTTCTTACGTAATTTCTTACGGCTGATATCTACAAATGGAGCAAGATGAGCCAGAGTAAAGGACTGACCGCCATACTGATTGCTGGCTACCTGTGCAACGATCTGAGTGGTAACATTACATGCTGTAAAAAAGCTGTGAGGCTTCTCGATCATGGTCTGGCTGATCACTGTACCATTCTGAAGCATATCCTGAAGGTTGATCAGGTCACAGTTATGTTCCCTTTGTGCATAGTAATCTGAATCATGGAAATGGATGATACCTTCTTCATGGGCACGTACAATATCTTCTGGAAGAAGAACACGCATGGTAAGATCCTTACTTACCTCACCTGCCATGTAGTCACGCTGGGTGGAGTTAATGGTAGGGTTTTTGTTTGAATTTTCCTGCTTGGCATTTTCATTGATCTGATCCAGCAGGGAGAGGATATTGTCATCTGTGGTATTGGACTTCCGTGTAAGCTCCCTCTTGTAACGGTAGCGCACATATTTCTGGGCTACTTCGTAACCACGCATTTCCATAATGCCAGTCTCTACCATATCCTGGATATCTTCTACATTAACAGCATGAGAGGATGCCAGTGCTCTGGATGCCACTGTCTCAGCGACTGCCATGATCTGAAACTCGCTGAGCTGGTGGATCTTGGGAACCTCTTCATTTGCTTTTTTGATGGCATTTATGATTTTGATCTTGTCAAAGATCACTTCTTCACCATTACGCTTAATAACATTTGCTTTGATCTCTGTTTCCATGCTTTCCCTTCCTTACCTATATATTGTGTACCAAAAACGAAACATCAACTAAATCTTGTGTAAATGCTACAATATCTATATTACAGGTTTTCTGGGAAAAGTCAAGCCTAAATCGCAAATAATCCTTTACGAAAATTGCTGCCATAATATGGCAATCCTTACAAAATTTGCTGTGCCCTGCATATCAGGCATTGACAGTCAATTGGAAATAAGGTACATTTTTACTAATTAGTGTCTGCTGATTAACCGCCTTATGCGGTCAACCAGCCATTTTCCATTGGGTATAACTCCAAACAGAATAAAAGTGCAAAAAGTATTCGTTGC
>ONBN01000062.1 GCA_900316115.1 uncultured Eubacteriales bacterium | reverse complement strand
GCTTTGATCTTTAATGTAATGGCAGCCTTTTATACAGGTTGTGCCAGTTTCATCAGCCAGAACTGGGGCGCAGGCGATAAGAAGCGTATGCTGAAAAGCTATCTGATCAGTTTGTTTTATTCCTTTGCCACAGGACTTATTTTTGGTACTCTGCTGCTTGTATTCGGAAAAGAGTTTCTTTCTCTTTTTGCCACAAAGCAGGCGGTTATCGGCGCAGGAATGCAAAGAATAAAGATCATGGCACTCTCCTACTGTATCAGTGCTTTTATGGACTGCTCCATTGCAGCTTCAAGAGGGATTGGGAAAACTGTGGTTCCAACAATTGTTGTGATCCTTGGCTCCTGTGTGTTCCGCATTGCCTGGATCTACACAGTTTTCGCACATTTTCACACCATTCCGTCCCTGTATCTTCTTTATTTCTTTTCCTGGTCTATCACTTCTGTTGCAGAGGTCCTTTATTTTGCTTTCAGCTTCTGAAAGCTGAAAGTGAGTTTGTAATACAACTTTAAAATGCAGCTATATAATGCCAGTTTATAACGCAGGCTGTTTCATCCTGTGTACTTTCCTGCGGACAAAGTAGAAGCATACCACCTGAAGCAGTATGGTAACAGCCCAGGATGCCGGATAGGAAATAAACAGGAACCGAAGGGATCTGTGTGATGGGAAAAGCCCGAAAACCCACAGGATCCTCATTCCTACTGTACCGATCACAGAAAGGATCATAGGCACTGCAGAGTGTCCCATTCCACGCAGTGCACCTGGGAACAGATCCATCATACCGCAAAGGAAATACGGAACTGTTGTGTAAGCCATGATCTCCATGCCGCACTGGATCACCTGGGGATCATCTGTATAGATCTTCAGGATATGAGGGCCAAAGAAATAAGCACTGCAGCCTAAGACAAGGGAAAAACAGGCTGACAGGATCATACAGTCTGCCAGCACCTTATCCATCCGCTTAAACTTCCCTACTCCGTAATTCTGGCTGGTAAAACTCATACAGGACTGGGTTACAGCGTTTACGGACACATACAGGAATCCAAAAATATTATTGGCTGCTGTATATCCTGCCATTGCAATAGAACCAAAGGAATTTACAGAGGACTGAAGCAGTGCATTGGACAGATTGATCACTGTACTCTGGATCCCTGCAGGGATCCCCACCTGGAAGATCTGCTTCAAATAAAAGCCCTTCATGGTCAGTTTGGAAAACTTTAGCTGATAGCTGCTGTCAGTATGACACAGGCAGCGTAAAACCAGGATGCAGGAAATCATCTGGGAAACTACTGTGGCAATGGCCACACCTGCCACATCCAGATGAAAACAGATCACAAGGATCACATTCAGCACAGCATTGGTAACTCCTGAGATAACCAGAAAGATCAGCGGACGTTTGGTATCTCCTACTGCACGAAGGATGGCTGCTCCGTAATTATACAGCATGAAAAAAGGCATTCCAAGGAAATAAATCCTCATATACAGTACAGACTGCCCGATCACATCATCCGGGGTACCCATTAATTCCAGTGCAGGTTTTGTCATTAAAAGGCCTATAATGGCCATCACTATACCGCTTACAAGGGCAAGTGTTATGGCTGTATGTACGGTTTCGGACATTTCCTTATGCTTTCCTGCTGCATAAAATCTTGCAACCAGTACATTTGCTCCAAGGGAAACTCCAATAAAAAGATTGGTAAATACACTGATCAGGGCTGTGGTAGAGCCAACCGCTGCCAGCGCCTGACTGCCACTGAATCTTCCTACCACAATAATATCCACTGCATTAAACATCAGCTGCAGGATACCTGACAGCATAAGCGGAACGGAAAATGAAATCAGTTTATCCATGATCGTGCCGTTACACATATCAATTTCGTACTTTTTACTGTTACTCATCTTACTCTTTATTCCCCCATTTCAGCTAAGTTCAAACATTCCGTGATATAGCTGGTAATATTTTCCCTTTTGTTTCAAAAGATCTTCATGGTCTCCTCTTTCTGCGATTTCACCATGTTCCAGCACCATAATGGCATCTGCATTTCGCACTGTACTTAACCGGTGAGCGATCACAAACACGGTACGTCCCTCCATCAGCTGATCCATTCCCTTTTCGATCAGCGCTTCTGTACGGGTATCTACAGAGGAAGTAGCCTCATCCAGGATCAGCACAGGCGGATCTGCCACAGCTGCCCTGGCAATTGCCAGAAGCTGACGCTGCCCCTGGGAAAGCTGGGCGCCGTCAGCTGTAACCATGGTATCGTATCCATCTGGAAGACGGCGGATAAAGGAATCTGCATTTGCGATCCTGGCTGCTTTTTTTACCTCTTCCATTGTTGCATCCAGTTTCCCAAAACGGATATTATCCGCTACAGTACCGGTAAACAGATGGGTGTCCTGCAGAACGATCCCAAGAGAATGACGCAGATCTGCTTTTTTGATCTGCCTTACATCCAGACCGTCGTATATTACTCTTCCCTTTTGTACTTCGTAAAAACGGTTGATCAGATTGGTAATGGTGGTTTTTCCGGCGCCTGTAGAACCTACAAAAGCAATCTTCTGGCCTGGCTTTGCATACAGGCTGATATCCTTCAGGATAGACTGGCCTTTTACATATCCAAAATCCACATGTTCAAACCGCACATCCCCTTTCAGAGGGATCAGGCTGCCATCCGCTGTCCGCCAGGCCCATTTTCCGGTATATTCCTTACACTGGATCAGCTGATCCTTTTCCTGACGTACTCTTACCAGTTCTGCAGTTCCTTCATCAATCTCAGGCTTTAATTCCATCACCCGAAAAACACGCTCAAGCCCTGCAAGTGCTGCAAGGATAAAATTGCTTTGCTGGGTAAACTGGTTAATAGGAAGGGCTGCCTGTCTCACAAATACAAGATAGCTGGCAAGCCCGCCGATATCGGTCTTCCCCTGAAGGGCAAGAAGCCCGCCAAGCACTGCCACAATGGCACAATTGATATAAGAAATAGCCACCACTACAGGGATCATAGTTGCTGCGTATCCCTGGGCGCCTGTGCCTGCCTGCCGCAGTTCTTCATTTTTCTTGCAGAAATCCTGAAAGCTTGCCTGCTCATGGTTAAATACCTTGACTACCTTCTGTCCAGTGATCATTTCTTCAATAAAACTGTCCAGCTGTCCAAGGCTTTTCTGCTGTGCTGCATAATATGCTTTACTCTTTTTCCCACTGAATCTTATATACCAGAACATGATCCCATAGCAGGCGGTTACGATCAACGACAGCTTCCAGTTCAGGATATAAAGTACAGTCAAAGTGCCTACCATCTGGATAAAGCTTTGGATAGCCATGGCAAAGCTGTTGTTTAAAGCCTCGGAAATGGTATCAATATCATTGGTAAACAGACTCATAATATCCCCGTGTCCATGGGTGTCAAAAAATTTCAGGGGAAGTGTCTGTATATGGTCAAACAGATCCTTACGGATATCAAACAAAACCTTCTGAGAGGCTTTTACCATAGTCTGTGTGTACCCCCAGGCTGCAATGGCTCCTGTGGCAAAAATCCCGGCAGCAAGCAGCACACCCATAAGCAGGGAATGCACATCTCCATTTGCCAGATGGTTTACTACAGGCCGGATCATATAAGTGCCGGCCAGATTGGCAATGGCGCTGACAGCAACCATCACAGCCACAGCAAGGAAGATCAGTCTGTGCCTTCCTATATAGGAAAGGAAAAAGTCCAGCGTTTTCTTCAGATTCTGGGGCTTTTTGCCACTATACTGTCTGGAAGCCATCTTCATCCCCTCCCTTCATCTGTGACGCATAAATCTCCTGATAAATAGGATCACTTTCAAGAAGCTCTCTGTGATTTCCTACTGCATGGATCTTACCGTCATCCATGATAATGATCTGATCCGTATTCATAACCGAGGTGATCCTCTGGGCGATAATGATCTTTGTAACATCCTGATATTCCAGGAGGGCATCCCTGATCTTTCTTTCTGTAGCAGTATCTACTGCACTGGTGGAGTCATCAAAAATCAGGATATGGGCTTTTCCAAGCAAAGCCCTTGCAATACAAAGCCTTTGCTTCTGTCCTCCTGACAGATTCCCGGCGCCCTGCTCCAGCATGGTATCCAGGCCATTTGGCAGCTTTTCCAGAAATTTGTCTGCACAGGCTGCCCTGCAGGCTTTCCAGATCTCTTTATCAGAAGCATCCGGATTTCCCCATAGAAGATTTTCTCTTACAGTGCCGGAAAACAGCACGTTTTTCTGCAGGATAATACCAACGGACCTGCGAAGTGCAGCCAGATCATATTCACGTACATCATGACCGCCTACCTTTACACTTCCACAGGTAGCATCGTACAGTCTTGGGATCAGTTGTACCAAAGTCGTTTTGGATGCACCGGTACCGCCAAGGATCCCCACAGTCTGTCCTGGCATGATGTGAAGGTTCACTTTTGACAGAGCATATTCCTTTGCATTTTCATGATATTTAAAAGACACATTTTCAAAATCGATCCTGCCATCAGGAACCTCTTTAAGGCCATTTTCGGGTGAAGCAAGAACGATCTTTTCATCCAGTACTTCCACAATACGGTGGGCACTGGCAAGGGATCTGGTAAGCAAAAGAAAAACATTGGCGATCATCATCAGGGAATTCATTACCTGCATGACATAGCTTAAAAATCCGGTAAGATCTCCCACTTTCAGACCGGATTTCAGGATCATGTTGCCTCCGAACCACATGATCAGCACAATAGCCAGGTACATGACCGCCTGAAAAGCCGGAAGGTTCAAAACAGCATAATGAAAAGTCTTTTCACTGGACATGGTAAGATCCGTATTTACCTGAGCAAACTTATCCTCTTCGTATTCATCCCGCACAAAAGCCTTTACTGCACGGATACCGGTAAGCCCCTCCTGTACCACATGGTTCAGCCTGTCCATGATCTGCTGAAGCCTGGTATACATAGGTGCCACTTTGGATACGATCCAATACAGGATCACAGCCAGTACAGGAATGCATACAAGAAAAACAATGGCAAGTTTTGCATTCATCCAGAAAGACAGAAGAACCCCCATCACCAGAAGAGAGGGGCCCCTTGTCACAGGCCGGAAACCGGCACATACCATATTTTGGATCACAGTAATATCTGTAGTCATCCTTGTTACCAGGGAAGAAGCTGCAAAGTGATCCAGATTGGAAAAGGCATACTGCTGCACCTTTGCATATTCTGCCTCACGCAGCTTTGCGCCCCATCCGTAAGCAGCCCTGGCTGCATAACGGGCATACAAAAGCCCGGTAAGAAGAGCTGCTCCTGCACACAGAACCATCTGTATACCTTTCATATAAATATAATGGATATCATGATTGGCCACACCTGTATCGATCAGGTCTGCGATCATAATAGGAATAAACAGCTCAAAACATGTTTCGATCAATACAAGTACTCCACCAAGCACCATATCCTTTTTATATGATCCTATATACTTCAGCAGTCGTCTCATATCGTTCATGTGTATCTCACTCCTGTTCTGTCACTGCAGTTCCAAGATAATAAAATCCTTTGCATGTATCCAGGCATACCTGGATATATTTTCCAAGCATGTCAGGAGTTCCCGGAAAATGCACAAGAAGATTATACTGTGTTCTTCCTGTAAAGATCCCTTTTTCTTTGCTTTCAGTCTCCACAAGTACTTCCTGCACAGTTCCCTGGAATCTGGAGGATACAGACCTGCCCTTTTCCTGAACAAGGGAAAGAAGCCGGTCAAACCGATCCTTTACCACATCTTCCGGTACCTGATTCTCCATTTTGGCAGCAGGTGTACCGCTTCGCTTGGAATAAATAAAAGTAAAAGCAGTATCAAAATTGGATTTATCAACTACATCCAGAGTTTCCAGGAAATCCTCTTCTGTCTCGCCAGGGAATCCTACAATAATATCTGTAGTCAGGGAAATATCCGGCACTGCCCCTCGGATCTTCTGTACAAGTTCCAGATATTTTTCTTTATCATAACGGCGGTTCATCAACTTCAGGATCCGGCTGCTTCCGGACTGCATAGGCAGGTGAAGGTGATGACACACTTTCTTGCTTTTCCCCATATATTTGATCAGCTCATCTGACAGATCCTTTGGATGGGAAGTCATGAAACGAATCCTTTTCAGCCCTGGGATCTCCTCAACCATCTGAAGAAGCTGTGCAAAGGATACCGGATGCTCCAGGGTTTTACCATAAGAATTTACATTCTGGCCAAGAAGCATAACTTCTGTCACTCCATCTGCCACCAGGGATTTAACTTCATTTACAATGGCCTGAGGCTCCCTGCTGCGTTCCCGTCCCCGTACATAAGGAACAATACAGTAACTGCAGAAATTGTTGCAGCCGAACATAATGTTCACACCGGATTTAAAAGAATAATTACGCTCTGTAGGCAGCTCCTCCACGATCTGTTCTGTGCCTTCCCAGATCTCCACCAGCTGGCTGTCCCTGTTTTTCATCTCATAAAACAGCTCTGCAAACCGGAAAATACTGTGAGTTCCAAAAACAAGGTCTACAAATGGATAATCCTTTTTAATCTTATCTACTACATGCTGCTCCTGCATCATACAGCCAAATAAAATGATTTTCATATCAGGATTGTGCTTCTTTAAATTATGAAGTTTGCCCAGACGGCCGTATACCTTCAGGTTGGCGTTCTCACGGACTGTACAGGTATTGTAGATCACCACATCCGCATCCTCGGTTTCTTTGCGTACAAAGCCCATCTCATCCATAATACCGGCTACAACCTCGGACTGCTTTTCATTCATCTGGCAGCCAAAGGTCTGAAGACAGTATGTGACAGGTCTGCCAAGAAGCGTTGTATCCCGGATCAGCATCTCCCGAATCTTTCCCATAAAGTAATACTGTCTTTTTGTCTCATCGGCAGGCGGCTGGCCTGTAAGATCTATTTCAGTGAAATCAATTTCGTTAAACATAATTCCTCCCATTTCACACATGATTGTTACAGCAGAAAAACAACCCCAAAAACGAATCTTCTGGGGTTGCATGTATCTTTTTATTTTTCTATTTTATCCTATTTACCGTGGTTTGTCTACCACTTATTACGGTGAATCACTATCGCTTCCGCTGTCACCACAACCTTGGCATCTGCTTTTTGATGCTGTGCTTTAAGCAAATACACAGTGCTCATCAAGAGCTGTTTTCAATGCGCTTGCACTGCTTGTATGGATCCTGGCAACAGGAATATTGTTCTTCTTTGCTTCCTGGGATGCGCTTAATACCATTTTGTGAGATACGGTATTGGTAAAAAGAACCATCAGATCCGGAGTGCCGATTTTTTTACGGATAGATCCGTTCTCCTTTGGGAAAACCTTCGCTTTATATCCGTATCCTTTACAGATATCTGTATACTGACATACCATTCTTTCATTTCCGCCGATAATTACAATACTCATGTGTGTCCTCCTTTAGCTGGCAAGTATTTTGTTAGTTCATTCTAACCCTGCATTAAAAAATAAACGGCGTATCTGCCGTACTGTATTCATTTGAAAGGCTGTCCATATCATGCCTCTCACATTTGTTAGCTTGTGCTAACTTGTTATTAGGATACCTGATTTTGGACAGCCCGTCAAGACTGTATTTATAAAAAAACAGTTATTGATACATTTTGTCAATAAGCCATCTAAGACACTAATCCACTTGTATAAGTGAAAATATACTCCAAAGGAAGGAGACAGATATCTTTGGAGCATTTTGCCAGTTCCTCTTTTGCCAGGCTTTCTCCTGCAATTTTCCCGATCTCGATCCGCAGTGCAGGACGCCCTGTGATCTGCTGATAAAAGGGTTCCACAGCACCTGGAGCAAAATATCTGCTTTTCCCGTTTTCCGGCATTGTACTGCTTTGTTTTTCCAGATGGTAACACATTTGTGAACCACAGGTATATTCCACTTTTTTCCCTCTCCTGTCTGTACACTTTTGAAGGTTTCTGGCAATTTTGTGGCTTTTCTGTATCTGCCTGTTATTTATATTTCCAGTGTAGTACAGAATCCTTTGCCAGGCCTGTCCAAAGGATAGAAGGCCCTCCCCCTGATATTCCTGAAAAATACGGATCAGGGCTTTCACTTCATTTTCACTGGCAGGCTCCTGACCTGTCCGTGTCCTTTTGTACCCTGCAGTAGGAAAATTTCCGGAAAGATCCGTTCCTCTTGCATTACACCAGTATTCCTCCCATGGAATCTCCTGCATTCGCAGCATCTGTCTATAGATAGGATTCCTGATCACGGAAAACCCCTTCTGGCAGATTTCATATCCATCCGGATTCGCCAATGGAATGATACAAAGCCTGATCTGATCTAACAGCTTTCTGATATCATAAAAATTTTCCAGAAGCCATCCGCATTCATAAGCCTGTGCATATTCTTCTGCCATACAGACCAGGATCTTGGGAGTGATCTGGTCTCTGCCATCCAATGGCCCCAGACAAAACAGCACACCCTTTCCTTTTCCCATTTCCAGCATAGGGATCATTCTTTCATCATGGCTGTTTCCGATCACCCGAAACTCCATAAAATCCCGGTATCTTCCAGCCAGTTCCCAGAGAGAATAATAGATTTTTTCATATGTATCAGCTTCTTTTTCCATAAAACCGTTCCTCCTCTTCCAATGCAGGACACAATCCGCAGGTATCACTACCCAGGTCTTTTGGCTCCAACATTCCTTTATAAATGTATATGAAAAGAGACAGGCTATTAGACCTGTCTCTTAAAAAAATCCATATATCTCCTGGCTGAAAGCCAGAAACTCCCGTATCTTATGAGTTACAAATCTCCCGGAAAAGGATCATCACACTCTTTTACGTCTTCTGACGATCACATAACCGCCTGCAAGAAGTGAAAGGGCTGCCAGTGATACCATAGCACCAATCGGTGAATTATCCGCTGTAGATGCATTGGATGCGGAAGATGTGCTGCCTGTGGAGGAATCGCCTCCGTCACGGCTTGCTGCATCGCCGCTGCCGTCACCGTCTGTATCCTCACCAGACTCTCCGCCGCCATAATATCCGCCATTGCCTGCGCCAGGTGTGCCGGATGGTGTACCTGACGGATCAAAGGTGATCTCTGCGGATTTGAAGGTATAAGCTGCAGACTGAACAGTGTCAGTTGCCTGCCATTCTTTGCCATTGTATACATATTTCTGGAAGAATACATACAACTTAAAGGTCTTGGCATCTTTGATACCATTCTTTGCGCCGATCTGCCATTCTTTATTCTGATTCTTGGCAGATGGATTCTGGGATGTACTCCAGTAGATCGGACGCCACTGAACGTCACCCTCTACAGGGCTTTTCACCTGCTCTGCAGTACTTGCTGTACCTGCACCGATCACAGTAAACTTGTAGAACTGGTTCGGGTAGAACTCCAGTGCTTTATCCAGACCCTGAACAATGCTCTCTGTTACCTTTGGAACAATAGGATCACGGGTAACTACAGCCTCTGCCGGACGGGCACTTGCTTTCAGTGTATAGCGAAGAGGTGTTGCCTTTACATTATTATCGTCAACAGCAAACAGATATACATATACATCCTTGCCGTCCTCTGCATTAATATCTGTTACATTTACAGTTACGGTCTGATCTGCTGCGAATGAAGAGATGGCATCACTTGCCTTAAAGGAAGGGATCTTACTCTTGTCCTGGTTCCAGGCTATATAATACCGTCCATTCTTATCTGCGGAAAACTTAAACACAGCCTTCTCACGGCCTGTCCATTTAATGTTCTGCTTGTTGGAAAGCTTCATCTTCTGTACAGCCTGTGTAGGAGTCGGGGTGGCTGTAGCTGTAGGAACATCAGAAGGCTCCGGATCTACAGTAGGGATCGGTGTAGATGTAGGTGCTGCTGATACCAGATATGCAGCGCCTGTATTAGGATCTGCCTGCAGTATATAATTGGCATCATCATAAACCATCTGTCCTGACAGAGCGATCATATCTTCCGGTGTTACCACCTGTGCATAATTACCATCTGCTGCAGACACTACCAACGGCTGTCCCTGTGTAAGGCCAGTAGAGGATGTAATATGAATCTCAGAATTCTGTGCTCCACTCTGAGCCTGTACATATGCGCCTGCTCCATTTAACACCATATTGCCGGCTGTGCCGTCTGCCCTGGTGTTACCCTTGATCAGGATCGTAGCCGGAACTGCTGCACCGGATGCATCTTTGGAAGCAGCTACAGTGATAAGGCCAGTACTGTAAATGGCACCGCCAGCTGCATCTGTGGAAACATTGCCTGTGATGGTACCGCCTGTCAGTACGATCGTACCGCCAAGCTCATTTAAAATAGCGCTTCCTGCTGCGCTTGTCTTATTATTCTGAAGAGTAACATCTGACTGAAGTCCGAATGTACCTGCCGGATTCATAATATGTACCAGCGCACCGGTTACATTCTCTGCCTGACCGCCATCTACAGTCAGCTTACATACAGTGGCATCACCCTTCACACCAGCTGCAAGCTGAAGGGAACCGCCATCTACTGTAAACAGGTCGCCTGTATAGTCAGCGGCACGCTTCACTGTCAGGTCTGCTTCACCTGCTGCGATGATCACATGTTTATTCCCAACTGCTACAGCCGCATTGATCTCAATACTCTTCTTCAGCACGATCTTGGCAGGCTGCGCTACAGAACTGGAACCCTCTGCGATCCTGTCAATAGCCTCCTGAAGAGTGTTATATGTAGCAGTTACTGCCTTACCGTCTGTTGGATCGATCACATGAACCGGAAGGCTTTCGTCTACCTGGGACTGCGCCTCTCCGTCATTGGATGTATCTGCTGCTGCATTGTCCTCTGTAATATCCAGCACTGTATCAGCAGATGTATCCTGAGTACTGTCTGTGCCCTGTGTATCACCAGGTACTGCCGGATCCTCTGTGGTCTGGGTGGCAGTGTCTGTCTGAGCCGGTGTCTCAGTAACTGTGGTATCTGTCTGGGCTGCCGGATCTGCTGCCTGTGTATCGGAAGCTGCCGCATCTGCCTGGGCTGTATCTCCTGTGGCCTGTCCGTCTGTGGTATTCGCAGCAGCCTCTCCCTCTGCCGGGGTCTCTGCTGTTACTGCAGTTTCATCTATGGATACAGCTGCTGTGCCATCTGCTGCAAAAGCAGTGTAGGGAACAGCGCTTACAGATAAGGCTCCCGCCATCATAAAAGCTAAAAGTTGTTTTTTCTTCATTGCAAGTCCTCCTCGTAAAGAGCAACATCTTAAAATATTAACATTTAGTCCAGTATAGCATATCTCTCAAAAAAAATCAACGGACCTGACCATTTCCATAAATTATATACTTGGTAGTGGTAAGGGCATTCAGTCCCATAGGCCCTCTTGCGTGAAGCTTCTGGGTGCTGATACCGATCTCTGCACCAAAGCCAAATTCAAATCCATCTGTAAAACGGGTAGATGCATTCACGTAGACAGCTGCTGCATCCACTTCATCAAGAAATCTCTGGGCATTCTCATAATTGTTGGTAATGATGGCTTCTGAATGCTTTGTATTATATTTATTAATATGGGCAATGGCTTCATCCACACTGCCAACTACTTTAATGGACAGGATATAGTCCAGATATTCTTTTCCCCAGTCCTCTTCTGTGGCAGCTACCGCATCTGGGATCAGTGCTCTTGCAGCTTCATCTGCACGCATTTCCACATGCTTCTGACGAAGCCTCTCTGCCAGAACGGGAAGGAATACATCCTTTACCTGTTCATGGACAAGCAGTGACTCGCAGGCATTGCACACCCCTACTCTCTGGGTCTTTGCATTCATCACTATATCTGCAGCCATATACAGATCAGCACTGTCATCCACATAAATATGGCAGTTGCCTGTACCTGTCTCGATCACAGGTATGGTACTGTTATTCACTACTGCCTGGATCAGGCCTTTGCCACCTCTTGGGATCAGCACATCCACATACTGGTTCAGTTTCATAAACTCAGCAGCTGTCTCCCTGGAAGTATCCTGGATCAGGGCAATGGCATCTTCTGTTACTTCATTCTTATGTAATACCTCACGAATGGATTCTACGATAGCCTGATTGGAATGGATCGCATCACTGCCACCTTTCAGGATCACTGCATTCCCGGTCTTAAAGCAAAGTGCAAAGGCATCTGCCGTCACATTGGGGCGGGCTTCATAGATAATCCCCACAACTCCTAAAGGCACTCTTTTCTGTCCGATGAGAAGACCGTTGGGCCGCTTTTTCATGCCAAGCACTTCTCCTATAGGGTCATCCAGATCTGCTACCTGGCGCAGACCTTCCCCGATCCCCTTGATCCGGTCAGCATCCAGCATCAGCCTGTCTACCAGTCCTTCCGGCATCTGGTTTTCTCTGCCCTTCTGAACATCTATGGCATTGGCAGCAAGGATCTTATCTGTATCCTTCACCAGTTGGTCAGCTGCCTCACGAAGAACCTGATTCTTCTTATTGGTTGAAAGATTGCGGAGGATATTCTCAGCATCTACTGCATTTTTCCCAAGTGTCTCAAGCATTTCATTCATAGCTTAGTCCTCCCTTCTGAACAGAACCTCTGTTTCTGTAACGATCACCTGTGGACAGATGTCTGTAACCTCATACGGCACCTGATCCTGTATCTGAAAATCAAAAGCCAGGGCAACTGTATCAAGTCCTGGATGCTTTTCCAGATAACGGTCATAGAAACCGCCTCCATAGCCTACCCTATGATTCTTTCTGTCAAAAGCAACTCCAGGCATGATCATAAGTGCCCGCTCCCAGTCAACAGATTCTCCTGATACAGGCTCCGGGATTCCAAAATATCCTGGTTCTAACTGATCAAAGTCTGTGAGAAGGTGAAATACCATCTCCTTTCCCACTACTTTGGGAACTGCCACCTGTTTGCCTGCTTCCCAGGCTGCCCGGATAATATAATCTGTCTTCACCTCATGATTATAATCTGCATAGATCATCACCTTATCAGCATGACGGAAAACAGGAAGAGCCATCAGCTGTTTGCCAAGCTCTATGCTGATATCCTGCACCCACTGATCTGACACATTCTTCCGTATGGCAAATATTTTCTTTCTAATGACCTTTTTTTCTTCCATATTTCTCTCCAAGATTCGTAATACTTCCGTCAGCCTCTTTAATATCAATACTGTTCAGTCTTGAACGAAGGCTTGTTCTTATCGCCTCCAGGTACTCCTCACGAAGAAGTGCCTGTTCTCTTTTTTCTTCTGCTGAAAGTCCAACACTTTTGGCTTTATGAGCCAGAGTGTTGATCCTGTCTATTTTCTTTGCGTCCATGATCCTCTCCTTACAAAAGCTTTTCGATATAATCGATCAGGAAAAATTCTTCCTGTTTCTTGCCAACAAATAATGTACCACAATCGCTGCCCTCTGTAACACGATGGATGTTATGGAAATCTCCTCCATTGGCGATCACCATATCTACTCCTGCAGCTGTAGCGATCCTTGCAGCTGTAAGCTTGGTAGCCATACCTCCTGTACCCACATTGCTGGTAGAGGAACCCTTGCCCATACTCAGGATCCGCTCATCAAAATTTTCTACTGTATCTATGAACCTGGCATCCGGATTGGAATTAGGATCGTCGGTATATAATCCGTCGATATCAGACATAAGAATGAGAAGATCCGCTTCGATCAACGCAGCAACTACAGCTGAAAGTGTATCATTGTCACCGAATTTCTCAAGAGACTGCATTTCGTATGTAGAAATGGAGTCATTCTCATTAACAATGGGAATCACTCCCAGAGAAAGTAATTCGTTAAATGTATTCTGTGCATTCTTCCGGTTGGCATTATTCACCATGGTATTCTTTGTCATCAGGATCTGGCCTGCCATCTGGTTATACTCGGAAAAAAGCTTCTGATAGATCAGCATCAGTCTGGCCTGGCCTACAGAAGCGCATGCCTGTTTCACCCGAAGGTCTGAAGGCTTCCCTTTCATGCCAAGAGCCGCTGCCCCTACTGCAATGGCTCCTGAAGAAACAAGGACAACATCCTTCCCCTGATTACGCAGATCTCCAAGTTCCCTTACCAGCACCTCCATCTTACGCAGGTTCAGCCGTCCTGTGGCGGCATGGGTAAGGGAAGAACTGCCGATCTTAATAACAATCCTTTTTTTATCTTTCAGTCGTTCTCTGTAATTCATCTTCCTGTTTGCTCCAATACGCTTTTACCCTTTATTTCATCAAACTATATTACACCTTTTTGCAGCGTTCGTCTATGATTTTTCAGCAGCTGGAAGGAATTTCAGAAAAATTTCACATTTATTAACTGGAATAATTTTCAAGGAAGGCATACAATTCCCCTTCATCTTTGATATATTTTCCTTTTTCCAGCTGGTTCACCAGCTCCTTTGGAAGGCTTTCCAAGGTAATGGGTATCCTGTCATAGATGTCCTGCCGGTTATTTTCGTAGATCACCACAGTATCTCCCTGCAGCTTAAGGTAATATATGCCGTATTCTCCTTTTGTTTCTCCTGCACTTACAGATCTGCCTGTAGTGATCTGTTCCAGTGTCAGGCCTGGGGCTGCCTCCTCCCTGCCAGTATAAGTAAAGTAATAGCCCAGGCACAAGATCCCTAAAATAAAAAATACGCTGATACAGCAGAAAAATTTACGCATGAGAATCGCTCCTTTTTCTGATAGTATCAGCGCTGTGTTTAAAGATTATGCAGTCTTACACATGGTAAGATCTTACTGGTAGGAAATGGAATCCACTTTGTCATTCTGGATAATTGCAACCCATGTCTGACCTGGGTTCAGGCGGATCTCCTGATCATTGGAATCATAATAATGGGTAATACCCCACGGAGAATCCTTCTCCCAGCGGATGTCAATCGCCTTGCCCCTGGTAATGAATTTGCCCTGTCCGGGTGTCATCACATCCACATTCAGATAACCATTGGAATCATAAGGCTTATATGCGGAATACTGAAGGATGATATTGTCACAGGTAAGCTGCTGTCCGTTCAGTTCATCAATGTGTGCTTCGCCGAACTGGAAACGGCTGTACTTCTTGGTCTCTGCATTATACTCAAACCAGGGATGGTTGTCTGCATAATTGTCCAGCTTCACCACATTGGCAACCGTTTCATATACGCCTTCATAGTTCGCCTGATGGGTGCGGAACGCATCCTTTGCCGCAAGGCTTTCGTCAAAGCTCACATACAGCGTGCCGTTGAGTTCGCCTTCTGTTAAAAAGTACGTCAGGCTACCGCGCAGATAGCTGCTGCTGTCTGCGTCCTT
>ONBN01000024.1 GCA_900316115.1 uncultured Eubacteriales bacterium | reverse complement strand
ATTTTTCAGGGATGACACCTAGATCTGTAAGAACAACAGTTTTTTACCTGTACATTTCCGATCTGATTGTTAAGGACGAGTACTCATGAATAATTCAGGCTTATTATTTGTTTGTCACTTCCATATATGATTATACTATACAACTTAGTTATCCAGGACTGAACCAGATACTCTACTTGCTGAAAATGGGATTTTCGCCAGTTGTTGTCCAAAAATATCCATAAATTGCTTAGAATAAAATTTCCTCTGGTGCCAGCTTATCTCTTTCTGTGATGGGGCGGATGACTTTGCAGGGAACCCCTGCAGCAATAACCCCTGATGGAATATCATGCGTTACTACACTCCCGGCACCGATAACCGAACCAGCACCAATCGTCACACCACCGCAAACCGTAGCATTTGCTCCAATCCATACATTTTCCTCAAGTGTGATGGGAGCAGACGTACCAATTCCCTGGCTGCGCTGTACTGGATCAATGGCATGTCCTGAGCAGGCAAGGCACACACCAGGAGCAATAAATGCACCAGCACCAATATTTACCGGAGATGTGTCCAAAATAACACAATTATAATTTATAACAACCAGACCATTGGTGTGAATATTAAATCCATAGTCACAGTGGAAATCCGGTTCTATACCTGTCATAGGTGAACAGGTTCCCAGAAGTTCCATCAAAATAGAATGGCGTTTGTCCTGCTCACTTGGTGCAGTACGGTTATATTCCCAACAAAGCTGTTTTGCACGCTTCTGCGCCTCAACCGGCGTATTTTCATAGCCACTGGCATAGGCTGCCCGGCGTTTCATAATTTCAAGTGGATTCATATCTATATTCCTCGTATAATAAGTTTGTAAGCAAGAGAAATCACTTACAGACTTATTTCTTTTTATGGTTTAGAGGTAAGGACATCTAAGAGGCATTCCCCTCATCCTATTCCCATCTATACAATTAATAGTTATATTTTCATACTGTTTATCCTGTGGTAAGATATCTGCAGAGTCTGATGTCCGAAGGCACTGCTTTCATTCCTTTCAGCCGGCTTTGTCCGAGACTGCTCAAAAAGCATGCAGCCTGGCTCATATGACATATTCCGCTTACACAGAAGTTGCATCTCCAGCCATTAGCACCAGCGAAAAATGCTGACTGGATGAATGCTCATTACGCGAGGCTGCGGTCATCATATGATATCCCGGATAAACCTTCTGCTTTAGGCTTCACAAATCCAGATCGGAAAGGAGCGTGATATCATGATCAAGATCAACTATATGTCCACTTTGTTCGTTGGTATTGATGTAAGCTCAAAATCCAATGTGGTTTATGCCATGGATTTTGATGAAAACAAATATATTGATGTTTCCTTCGGCAACAACCAGCCTGGTGCTGATGAACTTGCCGGAAAGATTGCTGACTGCATGCAAAAGCATCCGCATATCAATACCATTATTGTGGCTCTGGAATCCACATCTGTTTACAGTATCCACATAGCCAATTTTTTGGCTTCCTGTGAACTCCTGATGCCTTACAGGCCCTATGTGTACTGCTTAAATCCAAAGATGACTGCCAACTACCGGAAAACCTATGTTGGCATGGATAAGACAGATCACATGGACGCTTTCCTTATTTCGGATTTTGCAAGGGTCGGACGCACTAAAAAATGTGAACCATGGCGGGGCTGCCAGTATCTTGCCTTAAAAAGACTTACAAGGCACCGCCTACATCTTGCTGAATGTATTACCAGAGAGAAAACCTACATGGTATCCAATCTCTACCTAAAATTCAGCGAACTCCAGCTCCTGGATAATGACAGCCAGCCGTTCAGTAACATTTACGGTGCAACATCATCCGCAGTTCTTACAGAGTTTATGTCCCTTCAAGAGATCATTGATTCCCCGGAAGAAGAACTGCTCCAGTTTCTGGCTTCCAAAAGCCGGAATCGTATTGCAGATATATCCAGGACTTCTGAACTTCTGAAAAAAGCTGCCAGAGATTCCTATCGGTTAGATAAATGCATGTATGAACCTTTAAATGTGTCTTTGGCAAGTTCATTTAACTGTATTCAGACCTATCAGAAAGAAATCAAACTGATCGATCAGGCGATTGAAAAATGCATCAACGGAATGAACCCAAATGCCTTTATCATCCTTAAGTCTATCCCAGGAATTGGACCTGTATGGGCTGCTGGAATCTTATCAGAAATAGGCGATATAACAGCATTTCACTCATCGGATGCACTTGCTAAATATGCAGGTTTAACATGGCTGAAAAATGATTCCGGTGACTTTGTTTCCGAAGATAACCGTGTTTCAAAAGCTGGAAATACTTATCTGCGTTATTACCTTGGAGAAGCTGCCAACAGTGTCAGGAGACATGTTCCTGAATATGCTGAATTTTATTCCAGAAAATATGCTGAAGTAACTAAACATCAGCACAAGAGAGCACTCGCACTTACATCTCGTAAATTCGTACGACTCGTTTTTGGTTTGCTGGTCAAAAACCAACTGTACACCGGCGAAAAACTGGACGCCGAATTAAATACTGAGTTTGAATAACGCTCATTTTTCAAAAAGATGATTGATGAGCGATGGTGAAGTGCGCCCTTTTTTAGAAAAACATATCAAAAACTATTTTAAATTTCTCTTGACATATCACCAGAATGCTTTACTTCTGATTATTTGAGAGTTTCCAATTGTTTCAGTTATAAAAGCTTTACCCGACAATTTTATCTCTGCTTTTTCTTTGCTTTATCAGATCCAAGAATTATACTGACAAAGGCCAGTAGGATCAATACATGCAGAATAATATGATAAAAATCAGGTACATACACTCCCTGGATATTTACAACCTGGATACAGTTTTGGAAATACTGGATCTTCCCTTCTGGCGTTCCCATAAATCCGCTTCCAAATATAGTATACCATTCATGACTTAAAAATTGCGTTATAAACCACATGCATAACCACACCAAATGAATATATTTTCCGATATTCTTGGTAAAAATGTATAGCAAAAATGTTATAACCGGGATCAGCATAAACATCCATTCCTCTTTAAATGATCCTTCCACAAGATATTTATCCCCGATTTTGACTCCAAACATAGCCAGCAAATACCATACCAGCAAAATAATATTCGCTATAATGGCAAATCTTTTCTTCTTCATAGCTATCATTATTTAACTCCAGTCCTATTTTTCTGATACGCATTCCATTGCATGCATAAAATGTATTCCAATATGCCCAATCCCAAGAATGATCGATGCACAGATCACGATTACATTTCCTGAATAAATCCCCAGTAGCAGGCTTGCGATAACCGGAAGGGTTGCCCCGGCTAATGGAAATCCTGCAAAAGATGTATAATAATCCTGCATTGTTTTGGCGCTTTTGAAATATCTGATCCAGAAACCTTCATATAAAACCATCAGCACAACTGCAGTGATCCAGATGATGATCTTCCATTCAAAGAAAAATCCGTCAAGCACCATTATTTTTGGATTAATTGCAGGAAAAATCAAAAATGCTGTAGTTACCAGAACCTGGCCAATACGTTCAAACATCAGCAATATCTTATTCTCGTTTTGAACGCTTTCATCGTATCCCGCAGGCTGTCCTTTACGGACCCAAATAATATTAGGAACGAACAGCATCACAAGAAACAGAAATCCTGTAACACAAAATCCAAGCTTATATGGATGTTTACTGATCTGATCAAAAGCAATGGTACTTACTTTAACGCTACTTATGATATCTCCATATTTTTCCTTAAGCTTTCCTGCCATCAGGTTCGGATTATCCAGATTTGTGTGATAACTTCCGTAAATCCCCATTATCTTACCACCGCCACAACGTGTATACGCATCTGTAAAATTTGAAACCATATAGGCTTCTCTTAGTGATGATATCCCGTTATGTTCTGTATCTTCATTCTGATATTCCTGTCCCTGCCTGATACACTCCTGTGCAAGCTTATATTTCTCAGAATCTTCAAGGCCCTTATCCTCTAAATATTTCAAATATCTTGCCCCTGTAGTATCATACTGGTGTCCCACATCAGTACCGTAAAAAATTGTTTCAGGACACTGTTCCTTGATCTGGTGAAAGAATTTATAATAGTAATCATTTCCAGACATGGTTCCTTGAATGTCTTCAAAAAATGAATCTATCAGTTCATCTGAATCTGCTTTCATCCACTCATTTAAAAACTCTGCACTGTAATAGGGAAGTTCCACAAAAAGATTACGATATCCTTCATTATAATATTTACTCCACTCTTCAAGTTCAGTATCATAACACTTTTCATATCCATGGGCTTCTCCGTACAGACGGATCATAGTATTTTCATTTGGAAATACATCTGTGGTCTGATCTGTTTTATCCAAAACCAGTCCTGCGATCACCAGCAGCAATACAATTCCAAATGCTAAAATTGTTTTTATTTTTCCTTTTCTGTTTCGCACTTTTCCACCTTCCGTTGCATCTTCGCAACATATTACATATTTCAGATTTTACCCAGCAGCACCACTATCCCGGCTACCACCAATGCTATGATAAGATATAATACTGTAGCCAAACCTCTTTTTGCCAGAACAGTCTTCCATGATTTGATATAAGGAACAACTAGCGATGGATATACATTCTGGTCATATCAGGTTCCCCATTGCCCTGTACCATACAAAGGAACTCCCAGCCATATTGTTCGTAAAATCCGGTATGATCCGTGATCAGATAAAGTGGTGTGATGCCTTTGGATTTCATATCTTCAACAACCATATTCAGCAAATGACCTGCAATTCCTTTGCACCGGTAGTCTTCTTCCGTATAGACTGCACACACATTAGGCGTAAGATCTTTCCGGTCATGAAAGTCATTTTCAATAACACCCATACCGCCTATGATCTTATCTTTGTCCAGGCAAAGATACCAGCCATATTCCGTTTCTCCACTAAGATATGCATTCATACAGTCCAGATACGCCTCAGTAGGAACGCCCCATTTACTGTGAAACCAGTCAGCTGCAGTATCCTTCAGTTCCGGACGCTCTCTTAATTTGATGTAAGTATAGTTTTCCATATTCTCCTCCCAAAATAAAAAAAATTTCCAGGTTCGCCATCCTGTTTTTCGGATAATCACTGATTATCCATTACAAGTATAACAATCTTCTTTTTGACTTACAATATCAATGTTACAATAAATACTCCATATTATTTACTTATACAGAGAACTTGCTGCTGGCAGGGGCAGAGCCTTATTGTTATCTATACATAAATCCTTGAGAAAATCCTATTTGCAACAACAGGTATAAGTGTGATAGAATAAAAAGTAAGTTTAGACTAACAGGATGAATAAGCGAAAGAATCATCCGGCAAAAGGGGGAGAAGAAATATGATCGCACAAGTACTTGTAGAAGGCTTGATCCTTGGACTTTTATTGATGGGAATCTGTGCATTCGGGATCAGGAACGGCGCAGTAGGAATGGTACATCTCTATCATCAGGATGTGAAAGACCGGTGCGTGGAACTGGGACTGACGACCCATGAAAAAATCAGCAAAAACAGCAAGCTTTTTAAAACAATCTGTGTTCCTGGATACGTGCTGTATGTGCTTATATGCGTTTACGGTGTGAATGGGGCAAAAGGTTTTCAGGAGGGGTTCTGGCAATTGTTTGTCATCCTGTCTGTGATGAACCTGATGGATCGTTTTCTGGTTGACGGCTGGTGGGTAGGACATACAAAAGCGTGGATCATTCCGGGAACAGAAGAATTTAGACCATATATCACTGGTGAAGACAAGCGCAAAAAGTGGATCATGGGAACAATTGGCATGGCTGTGATTTCAGCAGTTCTGGCAGGCATTGCTGCCCTTGTAATGCATTAAGAAAAATACAATTGAATATGTTTGTATACATGAAAAATAGCCATTTGAAACATGGCTATTTTTTGCAATAATGTGTTATCAGGGATGAGAATGATGTATAATGACCATAAATTGTAACGATATCAGGGAGGAACGAAAATGCTTCTGATGAATAAAACACTTTTAAAACTTACTCGGGGGCTATGGCTTTGGATCATAGCAATTGCAGGAGTAAGTTTTCTCACACTGATGGGTACAACTGCGCTTGCCGAGATCATCGGAGGTTTTCTTGGAAATTTGTTTTGGCCGCAGGAAATTTTAGGGACTGCATGGAGCGCCATCCGTGCAGCATTACTGGCAGCTGTGTTTACTTTCCTGGCACAGTTGCTGAAAGGACTTCTGGAATATAAGACAGCAGCAAAAGCGAGGGAAAGCATGCGAAAAATGATCTTTTCCAAAGTAATGGAGCTGGATGCAGGCGGGATTGAGAAAATCGGGCCTGTTTCAGCGATTACAGCTTCTGTAGATGCAGTAGAACAGATGCAGGTGTATTTCAGTTCTTATCTTCCAAGCCTGATCTACAGTGTGGCTGCGCCTATATATCTTTTTTTCCACCTGAAAAACATTTCCATGCCGGTTGCAGTATTAATGCTTGTAACATCCTTATCCCTGCTTCCGGTAAATAATCTTTTCCGAAGCAGGATTGAAGATATAAGAAAAATATACTGGCGTTCTCTGGATGATATGACAGGCTATTACATGGACAGCCTGCGTGGTCTTACCACGTTAAAGCTGTTTGACAGGGACAGGGAACACTCCCGGATCCTTGGGGAAAAGGCAGAGATATTAAACAAAAATATTAACTGTTTTATGAAAATTAATTTTACGTCTTTTCTTGTAACAGAGGCGATGATCTATGCAGCTATTGTGATTGCGCTGATAGATTCTGCTATCCGTATTTCCAGAGGCAGTATTACGATTTCGCAGGCATTGATCGTTCTGATGCTGGCATACAGCTACTTTTCTTCAGCACAGCAGCTTATGAGCGCTACCCATGGTGCGCTCACCGCCATTTCAGCAGCAGGAAAAGTAGAAGAAATCCTGGAAACAGATACAGCCCGTCCCTATGACGCTTCACTGCCGGCTGATCCAAAGAATTTTGCAGGGATCCGCATGGAGCATGTTTCTTATGGATATGAAGGAAGAGGACAGGCGCTGCAGGATATATCTCTGGAAATCCCCAAAGGCTCTGTGGCAGCACTTGTTGGGTTATCCGGCTGCGGGAAATCTACCACAGCCTCTCTTTTAATGAGGTTTTGCGATGCATCCGCAGGAAAGCTGTATATGGATGGAAAGGATTATTGCAGCATGAGACCGGAAGAACTGCGAAAACATATTGCAATGGTGCCGCAGCAGGTAAATCTGTTTTCCGGTACTATCCGTGAAAATCTGCTGCTTGCGGATCCAGATGCAGACGATAAAACCCTGATGGAAGCGGTGAAGGAAGCCGGGCTTTTGAAATTCGTTCAGTCCCTGGAAAAAGGATTGGATTCTCAGGTGGGAAATGCAGGTGCATCCCTGTCCGGAGGTCAGAGACAGAAAATGGGAATTGCCAGGGCACTTATGTCAAAGGCTGAATATATGATCTTTGATGAAGCCACATCCAGCGTGGATCCGGAAAGCGAGAAAGAAATATGGGAAACCATCAGTCATCTGGCTCATACCAGAACCCTGGTGATCATCTCACACAGAATGTCATCTGTAAGAAATGCAGACTGTATTTATGTACTGAAAGAAGGCAGGATCATACAGCGGGGCACGCATGCAGAGCTGATGGAGCAGGATGGTTTATATCATGAGTTAGTGACCAGGCAGCAGGCAATGGAGGTGTGAGGATGAAGCGCAAATTCAGTTATTCAATGAAGGAAATGAACATCAGGCTTCTGGAAATGGGAAGGCCTATCCGGAAATACATTGCTATTTCAACGGCTGCAAGTATTGTAGGGGCACTGGCTCATATGGGACTGATGGGTTTTGGCACACTATGGCTTCTTGCTGCTGCAGGGCTTTGTGACGGGCTGATAAGGTACGGGGTACTGACAGGACTTTGTGCAGTGCTGATCGCAGGATGCCGTTATCTGGAAGGTGTGTTTTCACATCTGGGGGCTTATGGAATACTGGCAAAAATGCGGGTACATTTATTCGATGCCATTGACAGGATTTCGCCGGCATATATGATCGGGAAAGAAACCGGTGACATAATGAATATTGCTGTAGCGGATATTGAAACACTGGAATTTTTCTTTGCACACACCATTGGTCCTATGTTTACTGTGGTACTGCTTCCTGTGACCACCGTGATCCTTGCCTGGTGTGTGAATCCTTTATATGCCGGTGTGTTGATCCCTATTTATATTATGATCAGTGTGATCCTGCCATTGGTGGCTTTAAAAGCAGGTCGTGGAATCGGTATGAAATACAGAGAACGGCTGGGAATACTAAAATCCAAAATCCTGGAAAGTGTTTACAGCATTCGGGATATTCAGATATTTGGCGCAGGAGCACGGAGAATGGAGGAAGTGTCAGATGCAAACCAGCAGGTAAATAAGGCTTCCCTGGGACTTACCATCCATCGTCAGACCATTGCTTCATTTCCAAACTTTTTTGTGTATCTTGCAAGAATACTGATCCTTGTATGTGCAGGAGTGCTGGCGTCCCGTGGAATCAATCATCCGGTGGGGACCATTGCCATTTCTTTTGCAGCAACTGCGTCCTTGTCCTCCACATTCAGCCTGACATTTGTGGTTACAAGTCTTCTGGAAACCTATGGTGCTGCAGAAAGGATGTTTCAGATCGAGGATGCAGTTCCGGAAACAAAAGAACCGGAGCATCCGGTGAGCTGTGGTGAAATAGAAACCATAGAGTTCAAAGATGTAACCTTTGCTTATCCCAATACAGATAAAAATATTTTGGAGCATTTTAATTATGTGATAAAAAAAGGAGACAGGATCGGGATTGCCGGGGAATCCGGTGCCGGGAAATCTACGATTTTAAGGCTGTTGCTGCGGTTTTATGCACCTTCTGAGGGGAACATTTTTATCAATGGCATTCCGCTAGAACAGATCAGTTTTGAAGAATTGCATAAAAGAATTGCTTTTCTGGAACAGGATACTTATTTATTTGACGCAACCATTGCAGAAAATATCAGGATCGGAAAACCGGAGGCAACAATGGATCAGGTGAGGGATGCTGCGAAAAGGGCAGGAATTGCAGATTTTATTGAAACATTGCCGGATGGATATGATACGGATATGGGGCAGATGAGTGCCAGACTTTCCGGCGGAGAACGTCAGAGGATCGGGATTGCAAGAGTGCTTTTGCGGGATCCTGATATCTGTCTGATGGATGAGCCGTCCAGTGCCCTTGATGCACTTCATGAAAAAGAACTGCTTCATACCTTACAGACAGCATATGCAGGAAAAACGCTGATGCTGATCTCCCACAGGGGAAGCACCCTTACAGGATGCAGCCGGATCCTGAATGTAAGCCCACAGCCCTGAAAAGGGCTTAGGCTTTCTATGGGGTTATGCATTATCACATATCATCCCGTAACCATATCTGTGATCTCCAAAGTCACGTTTATTAACAAGTTTTACACCAAGATGACAGTATTTATCGCATTTAAGCTGTTCATCTGTTTCAATCACCAGGGGCAGCTGGTATTTACCGGCTGTTTGTAAAGCAAATTCCATCATCTGCCGCATATATCCCTGATGCTGGTATTTTTCAGGGACTGCCAGAAGCTGGACTACCACATATTTCTGCTTCTGCTTCCGCAGGATAGATTCAAGATTCTGACCGCCTTTGGAAATGAATTTTACGAATCTGATGTATCGCTTCCATCCAAGAGAACCGATCACCTCACGGATAAATGTGCGGATGGCTTTGAAGGGGTATTTGGAATCAGGTGTAGTGATGGCAATGTAGCCTTCGTGTTTTTCAGAGGTTGCATAAAGCATCCCTGCCTGCATACAGGATTTTGCAAATCCCATAATGTAACGTGTCAGCATTTCTTTGTCATCAAAAGGGAACATGCCCCTGTCATCAGCAGGATACACATAGTTGGCAAAAGTAAGGCCGATTTCCCGCAGATCTTTTTCGGATAATTCAGTAATCTTAATCATATCTCCTCCACAAAAATAAATTAAAACACAAGTTAGTTATAACTTACCATAAAGCGCAGACACTTTCAAGCAATAAAACATCTGATTTCATGAAAATAAGCAGACAGTGAAATCGATTTTTGCAAGCTTCAAATATACAAATGTTATGAATATACGTTTTCTTTTTATGCGTGGATATGATACAATTCATGGGTGAATAATAGAGGAAAGACAGGAATCTGATTATGAAAAAACAATTGAATTTTGCAGATGTGATAAAGGAGACAGTGATTCTTACTGGGGCGGTAGCCATTATTGCAGCTGCTGTTTATTTCTTTTTAGTGCCAAGCCACACTTCAGTCAGCAGTATTTCAGGTCTTGGTATTGTGCTGTCCAATTTTGTGCCACTTCCCCTGTCAGCGATCACAATGATCCTGAATGTGGTGCTTCTGATCATAGGCTTTTTCACCTGCGGAAGAGAGTTCGGAATAAAGACGGTTTACACAAGCATTATGCTGCCTGTATTTATTGGCCTTTTTGAAAGGATATTTCCGGATATGGGTTCAATGACCGGCAGCCAGGAACTGGATGTACTTTCTTATATCCTGGTGGTCAGTGTAGGGCTTAGTATTCTTTTTAACAGAAATGCATCTTCCGGCGGGCTGGATATTGTGGCAAAGATCATGAATAAGTACCTTCATATGGAACTGGGGAAAGCAATGTCCCTGTCCGGGATGTGCGTGGCTCTTTCCGCAGCACTGGTATATGATAAAAAAACAGTTGTACTGAGCATTATCGGAACCTATTTTAACGGTCTTGTGCTGGATCATTTTATTTTTGATCACAATATTAAGCGCAGGGTATGCATTATCACAAAGAAGGAAGAAGAACTCCGCAGGTTTATTATTGACGAACTGCACAGTGGAGCGACCATTTACGAATCCATAGGTGCCTACAATATGCAGAAAAGAAATGAGATCATAACCATTGTGGACAAGACAGAATATCAGAAACTGATGAATTTTATCAACCATCAGGATCCGAAAGCTTTTGTTACGGTTTATAATGTTTCGGATATGCGTTATCAGCCGAAAAAATAAGAGAAACAGGGATAGTGACAGATGCACTTTAAAAGTTGGGAAAGTATAGGAAGGGTGTAGAACATGAAAGCAGGGATCATTGGAACAGGATTTGCAGCAGAGGTACATATGAAAGCACTTCGTGCCTGCAATGTGTCTGTAGATGTGGTAATGAGCCAGAGAGAAGAACATGCAAAAGCATTTGCAAAAAAGTGGGGCATTCCAAAGTGGGTGACTTCCGTGGAGGCGATAATGGAATCAGAGGCAGATGTGATCCATATCTGTACTCCACCGGCCACACATGGTGCTTTTGTAAAAGCAGCTTTAGATGCAGGGAAGCATGTACTGTGTGAAAAGCCTTTGAGCCTGTCAGAGACAGAGGCAAAAGATCTTGCGGATCAGGCTGCAAAGAGCGGTAAAATCTGCGGAATGGTGTTAAATGTCCGGTATCATATGGCTTGTCAGCGAGCAAAGGAACTGGTGGAAAATGGTTCCATCGGACGTCCCATTCTGATCCATGGTACATACTTGCAGGAATTCGGAGCGCTTCCCACGGCGTATGACTGGAGATATCATCCGGAAACCGGAGGGGAGATGCGGGCAGTTTCCGAGATTGGAACCCACTGGTTTGATATTGCAGAATATGTATCCGGACAGAGGATAAAGGAAGTGTCTGCTTTATTTGCATGCTATACGCCTCACCGGATTTTGAAAAATGGCATGATGTATCCTTTGGAAGATTCTGAAAAAAGGGATGTGACTGGAAGAAAAATACAGGCATCAGATTCTGGGGATGGAGAAAAGATCGAAGTAATCTCAGAAGACGCAGCAATCATTCAGATGAAATTTGAAAATCAGGCTGTGGGAAGCGTGGTGCTTTCAGAAGTATCTCCAGGAAGGGGCAACCATCTTTCCCTGGAGATCACAGGAACGGATGGAAATATCTGGTGGAATGAGGAAGAAAATAATCAGTTGTTTGCAGCAAAGAAAGGCGAAGGGATCCAAAAAGAAGTGTTTGCTTTTGGAAACGGATTTTCAGAAACCTTTACGCAGATGTTTGAGGCTTTTTATCAGGCTGTTCAGGAGGGAAAACCTGCAGAAACGTATCCTGGCTTTGAATGTGGAGCAAGGATCGCAAAAATCTGCGCTGGTGTATTGAAAAGTGCCGGAAATCACGGCGAGTGGACGAGTGTGGAATAAACAGGAAAGTATGAAATGTGACGGCAGTTGGAGCCGGATAAAACAAAAGGAGAGCATATGACAGCACAGGATGTGATCAGGCTATTGGACATGGTGCCTTTAGGACAGGAAGGCGGCATGGTAAAAGAAACCTGGAAAAGCAAGAAAAAAGATCATGGGATTTCAGAAGGAAGTGCTATTTACTATCTGCTGACTGAGGATTCATTTTCTCATTTACACCGTCTTACAGGTGAAGAAGTGTATCATTTTTATATGGGGGATCCAGTGGAAATGTGCGAACTGATGCCGGATGGAAGCACAAGGATTACTGTTCTTGGAACGGATCTTCTGGATGGACAGATACCCCAGCATGTGGTTGAAGGAGGAGTCTGGCAGGGTTCCAGATTGAAAGACGGGGGAAAATGGGCACTGCTTGGAACCACTATGTGTCCTGGATATTCAGAGGAAGAATATGAACATGGCAATCGGGAAGAATTGCTTGAAAAGTATCCGAATGCAGCAACGTATATCCAGAAGCTGACCGGAGAAGTAAAGGATTTTTAAAGAATATCAGAAGCTTATGAAAAGGACAAAATATTGCAGATCAGTATAGAAAGGTAAGGGACATGAAAGTAAAACTGTTAGCACTTGATATTGATGGCACATTGACAAATGATGAGAAAAAGATCACTGCAGATACGAAAAACACACTTTTACAGATGCAGGAAAAAGGGGTAAGACTTATGCTGGCTTCTGCCAGGCCGGTTCCAGGACTTTATGAAATGGCAGAAGAACTGGAACTGTATACTCATCAGGGAATCCTGATGGCTTACAATGGTGGCAGGATCATCCAGGCATCGGACGGAAGCGTTCTGTCAGAGACAAGCATGGACAAAGAAAAGACAAAAGCGTTTCTTCGTTATCTGGAAACCCTGCCTGTGACAGTGATCCTGGATGATGGAAAACAGTTTTATGTTACAGATGAAAAGGGATATAAAGTGGAATTTGAATGCAGGAATAACCGGATGAGCTGTACACAGGTGGAAAACCTGTCCGATTTTTTGGACTTTGCGCCTGTAAAGCTTCTTCTGGCAGTTGATCCGGAGCAGATCCTTCAGATACAGGAACAGATCGCAGCTCATCTGGATGATGACCTGACGGTTGTAAGGACAGCGGCTTTTTATCTGGAGATCATTCCAAAACAGATCGATAAAGGAAAAGGACTTAAGGATATCTGCAAGGTTCTGGGGATTTCCATACAGGATGCAGCTGCATTTGGAGATTCAGAAAATGATATTCCCATGCTGGAAGCTGCTGGATGGGGAATAGCAATGGAGAATGCAGAAAAGGCTGTAAAAGATAAGGCTGACAAAATTACTCTTTCCAATAATGAAGACGGGATTGCTTATGCGATCAGAAAATGGCTCCTGGACTGACTTGGTCAGCACCAGGAGCTTTTCCTGTCTGTAGCTGTTATAGTTGGAGAACCTTTGCCTGGTATCGTGTGAGCTATCAGGCTGTTTTTTTCAGAAGTTTTTCATGCATGAAAACCATAAGGATCAATAAAAGCAGAAGAAATACAGGAAACAGGGAGGCGCTTATATTCTGGGCGAGCAGTCCGAATACAGGAGGCATGAGAAGGCTTCCCATATAAGCACTTGCCATCTGTACACCGATCACTGCCTGGGATTTATCTGCTCCAAAATGATCAGGGGTGGAATGGATAATACATGGATAAATGGGGGCACAGCCCAGACCTACCATAAGTAGTCCAGCCTGGGAGCCGAAGCCAAATGGCAGGAGCATGAACAGGATACCTGCAAGGATGATGATCTGTCCCATACGGATCATCTGTGGGTCTGACAGTTTCATAGTAATAAAACCACTGAGAGCACGGCCTGCAGTAATGCCGATAAAGAACAGTGCTGCAAGTCCGCCGGCTTTTTTCCATAAGGGAAGGCTGCACAGAAGGACTGCTGTTAAGATAATCTGCAGATAGGAAATGTAGCGGTATCCCATGTTCCAGTTCTGCCCGCCTGTAAGTGCATATTCCATAATGTAAGGGCCAAGAGATGTGCCTACGCCCCACATACAGTGCAGCCAGCTCATATGGCGGCCGGCATAATGAAGAGCAACATAGTTATTTAAGGATGCATCTACGCTTCCGGCACCAAGTCCATATGGGATGGCCCAGAGACAAAGCATCCAGAAGGAACCGCTGATGGAAAAGCCAAACAGTGCAGCTGCCGTGATGCCTACGCTGATGGCAGTAACCTTTCCTGTTCCAAGCTTTTTGGTAAGCCGGTCACTTTGAAGGCTGGAAATAATGGTTCCCATGGAAATGATCATGGAAATAATACCGGCAAAGGAAACCGGAACTCCAAATTCAAGGTACATTTTAGGCCATGCAGCTCCAAGAAGAGAGTCTGGAAGGCCAAGGCTGATAAAGGACAGGTAAATAACAGCCAGTAATAAATGGATCATGTTGTCAACCTCCTATGATTATGATACGATTATACCACTATAAAAGTGAAAACAGTAGAAGAAAATGGAAGGAGAAAATAAATGAAAAGGAAATGGATCAAAGGTCTTCTGGCGGCGCTTTGCATGCAGACCATGCTTATGGGAAATGCCGTACAGGCAGCAGAAGGAACAAGCAATACCGGCTATGAGATTTTTGTGTATAGCTTCAATGACAGCAATGGTGATGGTATTGGTGATCTGAATGGAGTGTCCAATAAACTGGACTATATAAATGATGGAGATGAAAGCACACAGGAGGATCTGGGATGTGATATGATCTGGCTTATGCCTGTGATGCCATCTACTACATATCATAAATATGATGTAACAGATTATATGGATATCGATCCGGAATACGGAACCCTGGATGATTTCAAGAACCTGATTTCCCAGTGCCATGAAAGAGGCATCAGGGTGATCATGGATCTGCCTATGAACCACTCCTCATCCCAGCATCCCTGGTTTTTGAAGGCTGCTGAATATCTGCGGTCACTTCCGGAAGGCCAGGAACCGGACAGCGAAGAATGCCCATATGTGGATTACTATAATTTTTCCAGGGAAAATCAGGCAGGATACAATCAGTTAGAGGGAACCTCCTGGTATTATGAATCCAGATTCTGGAGTGAGATGCCGGATCTGAATCTGGGGAATCCGCAGGTACGACAGGAATTTGAAGAAATCGTTAAGTTCTGGCAGGAACTGGGTGTAGATGGATTCCGACTGGATGCTGCCAAAGAATACTACAGTGACATGACAGATAAAAACGTGGAAGTTTTATCCTGGTTTAACACAATGGTAAAGTCCAATAAACCGGACTCATATATCGTGGCAGAGGTTTGGTCAGATATGGATACCTATGGAAAATATTATGCCAGTGGGATCGACAGCTGTTTTGATTTTGCATTTGCAGGTAATGAAGGGATCATTGCGGATACTGTAAAGAAGATGAGCTCTTACAATGCCTCTTCCTATGGAAAAGCACTGGTTACTTTGCAGAATACCCTTGAAAAATACGGAGACAATCCGGTGGACGCACCGTTTTATACCAATCATGATATGGCAAGAGGTGCAGGATATTATTCTGGAGAAGACAGTGAAAGTCAGACAAAGATCGCACAGGCTATGAATCTTACCATGTCTGGACAGGCATTTTTGTACTATGGAGAAGAGCTTGGGATGAAGGGAGCAGGAAAAGATGAGAATTTCCGTGCTCCCATGTACTGGAGCACAGACAAAAATGCAGAAGGTATGTGTAATGGACCGGAAGCCATGGATACAGTGAAGATGAAATATGGCAGCCTGGAGGAACAGGAAAAGGATGAATCATCCGTGTATCAATATGTAAAGAATGTGATCCATTTAAGAGAAAAATATCCGGAGATCCAAAGCGGGAAAGTGACTTTTGAGGAAAGCCTTTCCGGGGAAAATATTTGTACCATCCGAAAAAGCCTGGAGGATTCTGAGATATTACTGGTATACAATATTTCAGGAGAACAGGAGTCCGTGGATCTTACAGGTGTCAGCCTGAACCAGAAAGGACAGGGAGAGATTTCCCTGGCAGATACCCTGGTAGGGGAAGACAGTGCACCGGTACTGGAAGATGGAATCCTTCAGATGCCTGCATATTCCATTACTGTGCTAAATACTTCCATGTGAAGATTAATATTTCGAGATTAATATGTCCCTGTGAAGATTATGTGAAAATAACGAAAGGTGCTTGACGCATTTAAAATTGGATGTTATATTACATATAGAACAGGAAGTGAAGATTATGGCAACAAAAAGAGATTATTATGAGGTGCTTGGCATCAGCAGAGATGCTGAGGAAAGTACCATTAAGAAAGCATACAGAAAACTGGCAAAGAAATATCATCCGGATTCAAATGTGGGAGATCCGCAGGCTGAACAGAAGTTTAAAGAGATCACAGAGGCATATTCCGTGTTAAGTGATCCAGAGAAAAGGAAAATGTATGATCAGTTTGGCCATGCTGCATTTGACGAAGGTGCAGGCAGTGCAAATGCCGGAGGTTTCGGCGGATTTGGCGGAAGCTACGGCGGGAACGGAGGTTATCAGGAGTATCATTTTGAAGGTGGCGACATGGATGATATCCTGAAAAACATGTTCGGTGGTTTTGGAAGCAGAAGTACCCATGGATTTGGCGGATTTGGCAGCAGCTTTGGCGGTTCATCAGATGGATTTCATCAGGGCTTTGGCACAGGCAGAGGCGGCTTCGGAGGTTTCGGAGGCAGCCGGAACGGCGCTGATCTGAATGCGGATGTAACCGTAAGCTTTGACGAGGCTGCATTCGGCTGTGAGAAGCGGATTTCCCTGTCCGATGCCCATGGTTCAGGAAAAACACAGACATTACAGGTGAAGATTCCTGCAGGGATCGATACCGGCAAAAGCATCCGGCTTCGTGGAAAGGGACATCCTGGTACAGGCGGTGGCCAGCCAGGAGATCTGATACTGAAGATCCATGTGATGCCTAAGGCTGGCTTTGAGAGAAAAGGCCAGGATGTATATACAGTGCTGGATATTCCATTTTCAACGGCTGTTTTAGGTGGCGAAGCTGTTGTGCATACTTTGTACGGCGATGTGATGTGCCGGATCAAAGAAGGTACACAGTCCGGTACCAAGATCCGTCTTAGAGGAAAAGGCATTGTATCTATGAAAGATCCGTCTGTACGTGGCGACCAGTACGCAGAAGTGCAGATCCAGGTTCCACGTAATCTGAGCATGGAATCAAAGGCAAAGTTGCAGGCATATGAAGAAAGCTTAAGACATTATGAGAATGCCAGATATTCTGCATGAGTGAAAAAATAACATATTTCTAAAAAGTTTATTATTGACGGTGCAGTATCCTGTATGCCAATATTATCATTGATGTATAGGGACTGCACTTATTTTATTTGGAGATACCGGGTATTCGGGATACCCCGCCTGGGAAAGAGTAGCAGTCTTACAGAATTTTCGAGGGAGGTAATCATGATAAATAAACGAGAGTGCGGTGTGCTGCTTCCAATCAGCAGTCTGCCGTCAAAGTACGGGATCGGATGTTTTTCAAAAAGTGCGTATGATTTTGTAGATGAGCTGAAGGCAGCAGGACAGTGCTGCTGGCAGATTTTGCCCCTTGGCCCGACCAGCTACGGGGATTCTCCCTATCAGTCTTTTTCCACTTTTGCAGGCAATCCTTATTTTATCAGTCTGGAAGATCTGATCGAAGAAGGCGTGCTTACAGAAAAAGAATGCGACAGTGTTGATTTTGGAAACAACGCAGATGATATTGATTATGAAAAGCTGTATAAGGGACGTTATCAGCTTCTCCGTAAGGCATATGGCCGCAGTGATATTACCAAGAATCCGGATTTCCTGAAATTCCAGAGAGAGCAGGAATACTGGTTAAAGGATTATGCCCTGTTTATGGCTGTAAAGGACAGATTTGAAGGTGCACCATGGAGTGAGTGGGCACAGGATATCCGTCTGCGCTGGCAGAATGCTCTGGATTATTACAGAGAAGAACTGTATTATGAAATTGAGTTTCAGGAGTATATGCAGTTCAAGTTCTATGAGCAGTGGGGCAGATTAAAAGCATATGCAAACAGCAAGGGGATCCGTATTATCGGAGATATCCCGATTTATGTTGCACTGGACAGTGCAGATACATGGGCAAGCCCGTGGCTGTTTAAGCTGGATGAAGAAAATCAGCCTACCCAGGTAGCAGGCTGTCCGCCGGATGGTTTTTCCGCTACCGGTCAGTTATGGGGAAATCCTCTGTACAACTGGGATGTTCACAGACAGTCTGGATTTGACTGGTGGGTAAAACGCCTTGCTCATTGTTTCAATATGTATGATATTGTACGAATCGACCATTTCCGTGGTTTTGATGAATATTATGCTATTCCGTTTGGGGATAAGACCGCAGAGAACGGATGGTGGGAAAAAGGACCTGGAATGGACCTTTTCCGCACGATTTCCTACAGGCTTGGTGACAGGGATATTATTGCAGAGGATCTGGGCTTTATGACAGATACTGTAAAACAGCTGGTAGAAGACAGCGGATATCCGAACATGAAAGTTATTGAGTTTGCATTTGATGAAAGAGATACAGGAAATGCCAGCGATTATCTTCCGCACAATTATCCGAGGAACTGTGTGGTTTATACAGGAACCCATGATAACGAAACCCTGAGAGGCTGGTTCCGTGATATTACACCGGAAGAGAGAAAGCTGGTTCGTCAGTATCTGAGGAACTTCCAGGATACAGATGAGGGTATTTGTGAGGATCTGATCACACTGGTTATGAGAAGTGTGGCAAATCTTTGCATTATTCCTATGCAGGATTATCTGGGACTGGATAACAGCGCCAGGATCAATCAGCCGTCTACCTTAGGCAAAAACTGGAGATGGCGTATGAAAAAAGGCCAGTTTACAAAGAAACTGCAGAAAGAGATGCTGGAACTGGCTACCAGATACGGAAGAAGAAACTGGACAAAGACAGAAGAAGAGTTATTAGAAGAAGAGAAAAAGAATAAGAAATAAAAAAGAAAGGGCTGATGCATTGTGTTTTGTGCATCAGCCCTTTTAAGCAGATCAGTCTTAAAAAAGTAAAGTGTATTTGAAAAAGTGATTTATTGAAAGGCAGGCTGCCTTTTGCTTAGAAAACAGGTAGTTTTTCTTTTACAAGATCAATGACTGCAGATACAGCAAGGGATGTACAGATCAGTACAAGAGTGATCAGCAGCCAGTTATGGAAGGAATAAATAAAGTCCGTAAAATAGTACTCAAAAATCAGTGTGTGCAGAAGAAACATATTCATGGAATGCTTTCCAAGTAATGATAAAAACGGAAAGCAAAATCCTTTCAGGTCTGTGAGAATAAAGAAAATCCCGGAAAGAATCAGTGCCAGAAATCCGTCTGTAAGATCCTCATGACCGCATTTAAAACGGAATGTAAGGATTATAAGAAACAGAAAAGCAAAAAAAGCCAACAACAAGGCATAAAATACAGTGTCCGATTTAATGGACACGTACTTTTCCTTAAGGGAAAGCAATCGTCCATAAAAGCCTTCTTTCACAGCCATGATCCCAAGGAGCATTGTGAAAAGATAAGTGGTAAAGGCTGTGAGAGGAATCCCCACATATGTAAGCATAGCAGCCACAACCACAGCAGATATGCCAAAACGGTCATACAGGGAAATCAGCAAAGGCATGGCAAAGATCATCAGGATGGCTACGGACATGTACCACCAGGTTTCATTATAGGATGGAGTTCCAAAGAAGCTGGCAAGTCCGGAAGCATCGATCAGCATATAAAAAATACCCTTTAAGGGGCCCTCTTTAAAGTAAACCCCAAGTCGGTCTGTTCTTAAGAAAAATGTAAGGATACTGATAAGGTAGACCAGCAGGAAGCCGGAAGCAAGCTTTTTATAACGATGCCAGATGTAGCCTGCCTGCTGGCTTTGGGATTTCTGGCTGAGGGAAATGGTGATCCCACATGCTGACACAAAAACAAAGACTGCTACGCATATTTTGCTCAGTGCACTTATGGTCATGATCTTGTCCATAGGGATCAGCCTGGAAGAAACCTGATATTTTTCTACAAGGTCAGAGGAGCAGCTGAAAAGGTGATGGAACAGCATCAGGATGATCCCTGTTCCTTTTAAGATGTTGGTTACATTTTTGCTAAAAAAAACAGGATGCTCTGGGATGGATTGACTTTTTGAAGAAGACATAAAAACCTCCAATATATAAGTTTTCATAAACCTGAAAACAGGTTATGCTGCCGCTGATTACAGCCACAGCAACTGGATTATAGCATAGAAAGAAATAAAGGTCACTACTTGCCAAAATCCATGGATGGTGCTATAATATGCACGTTCGCAGATATAGTTCATTGGTAGAACATCAGCTTCCCAAGCTGAGGAGGCGGGTTCGATTCCCGTTATCTGCTTGCCCGAACCCCTGGAGGCTTGTAACAGCAGGCTTTCAGGGGTGTTTTGTTAAGGATGTATATGTATACAAGGAGACGAAAAAAATGAAAATTGGATTTATCGGATGTGGGAACATGGGATCTGCCATGATCAGCGGGATCCTGAAAAAAGGAGTTTTTCAGAAGGACGAGATCATTGTGTCAAATCTTACAGAAGAAGGCAGTAAAAGGAGCAGGGAAAAACTGGGCGTTGTCACTACTATGGACAACCGCCAGGTAGTGAAAAGCGCAAAGACCATTATCCTGGCTGTAAAGCCGCAGTTTTATCAGGAAGTGATCGAAGAAGTACGTGAAGAGCTTACACCGGAGCATATGGTGATCGGCATTGCACCAGGGAAAAGCCTGGACTGGATCCGTGAAATGTGTGGGTTATCCCTGAAAGTGGTACGTCTTATGCCCAATACGCCGGCCCAGGTTGGCGAGGGTATGACCGGTGTCTGCAGAAATGATCTGGTAACAGACGAAGATCTGGAGCAGGTACTGAAGATCACGGACAGCTTTGGCAAAACACAGGTAGTGCCGGAAAGGCTGATGGATGCAGTAGGAGCAGTCAGTGGATGCTCCCCGGCTTATGTATTTATATTTATCGAAGCAATGGCAGATGCAGCGGTAGCACAGGGAATGCCAAGAAAACAGGCATACCAGTTTGCAGCGCAGTCTGTGCTGGGCAGTGCGAAGATGGTACTGGAGACAGGGATGCATCCGGGAGAATTAAAAGATATGGTATGCTCTCCGGCAGGAACGACTATTGAAGGTGTACGTACACTGGAAAAGGCAGGCTTCAGAAGCGCTGTTTTTGAAGCGCTTCAGGCCTGTGCAGATAAAGGTAAAAAGATGTAAATAAGATGCAAATAAAAATACAGACAAGGATATAAATAACTGGATAACTGGAAATGCTTAAAGCTGGCAATCTCCTTTACTTAAGGTGCTGTTGTGATATTTGGAAGAATTGGTCACTTCTTCACCGAACCATGCAGGAGGAATATAAGATAAAGCTTCTTCTTCAGAAGAAAATTCTACCTCTGCAAGGAAAAGTCCTTTATATGGGACATCAAAGATGTCCAATTCAATGGACAGACCATTTTTTTCAGGGATCACATAGCGGGTTTTGGATATGATCACACCATCTGCTTTAGGCTTCAGGTGCTCATAAGCCTCCTGGGTGAGGGGCAGGTTGTATTCTTCACGGCACATCAGTCCCTTGGATTTGTAGGTAAGATAATAAGAGTCATTGGATCTGCGGATACGGACGACTGGCTCTGTGCACAGATAGCCCTGCTGGATCTTTTTTGAAGGATAAGATTCCAGGTCTTTTGGCAGATTTTCCTGAGGGATCAGGAATTTACGCTCGATTTCCATAATGAAAAACCTCCTTTATAGTATGGGGAACCCCAACGTCATTATACATGGAACAGAGAAAATTTAAAATAAGTATTTAGGCTGAGCAGTAGAAAAATGATTGCTCATGGAATTATTTAATAGGAAGAAAGAGGAGATAAAAATGGCAAAAAATGTATATATTTTTCTGGCAGACGGATTTGAGGATATTGAAGGACTTACAGTAGTGGATCTGATGCGAAGAGCAGGGATCCAGATCACCACAGTTTCTATTACAGACAAAAAAGAAGTGGTTACTTCCCATCATATTCCGCTTCTGACAGATGCTGTATTTGCTGAGACTGACTTTACGGATGCAGATATGCTGGTGCTTCCGGGAGGAATGCCTGGAACAAAATACCTGGGAGAGTATGAACCATTAACAAGACTTCTTACAGAATATAACAAGAAAGGCGGAAAGATCGGAGCCATCTGTGCAGCGCCTACAGTACTGGCTTCCCTGGGCCTGCTGGAGGGAAAGAAAGCGACTGCTTATCCATCCTGTATGGACGGATTAAAGGGTGCAGAAAAATCCCTGGAAAAAGTTGTAACAGATGGGAATATCACTACCAGCAGAGGGCTGGGCACAGCTGTTGACTTTGCACTTTCCCTGATCGAACAGCTTCTTGGAAAAGAAAAAGCAGACGAAATCGCAGAATCCGTAGTTTACACCCGATAAAAAGGTTTTTTACCGGAAAAACCTTGCAAAACAGGGGCTTTCCTTTGAAAAAACACTGGCGTTTTTGAAACTCCTGTGATATACTACTACAATGACTGTAATTGTAAAGAATTGTAGCGTTATTCATGAGCGTTATAAAAATTAAATGCCAGAAGTCTGAGACAGTGACTGCCTGCATGGATATTTGACAGACCGGATGGCAAGGAATTATTTTACCTGAATTTTAAGGAGGAACACGAAAATGAGTTTACAGGTTGAGAAAATGGAAAAAAACATGGCGAAGCTTACTATTGAAGTTTCTGCTGAGGATTTAGACAAGGCAATGGAAGGTGCTTACAAAAAAGCGAAAAACAGAATTTCCATTCCTGGATTCCGTAAAGGAAAAGCTCCAAGAAAGATGATCGAGAAGATGTACGGAAAGGGAGTATTCCTTGAGGACGCTGTAAATGCACTGTTACCGGAGCATTATGGCAAAGCAGTTGAGGAGTGTGATCTTGAGATCGTTTCCCAGCCTAAGATCGACGTTGTACAGATGGAGCCAGGAAAAGATTTTATCTTTACTGCAGAAGTAGCTGTTAAACCAGAGGTTACTCTTGGTGAGTATAAAGGACTGGAAGTTCCGAAGACTGAGATCAGCGTAACAGACGAAGAGATTGATGCTGAAGTTATGAAAGAGCAGGAGAAGAACTCCAGAACAATTACTGTAGAGGATCGTGCTGCACAGAAGGACGATATTGTTACTATCGACTTTGAAGGATTCACAGACGGTGTTGCATTTGAAGGCGGCAAGGGCAGCGATTATCCGCTGACTATCGGTTCCAATACATTCATCCCTGGATTTGAGGATCAGCTGATCGGTGCAAATACAGGTGATCATGTAGAAGTTAAGGTTACATTTCCAGAGGAATATCAGGCAAAAGATCTTGCTGGCAAAGAAGCTGTATTCCAGTGTGATGTTAAGAAGATCGAAGCAAAAGAGCTTCCAGAGCTGGATGATGATTTTGCAAAGGATGTTTCCGAGTTCGATACTCTTGCTGAGTACAAAGAGAATGTTAAGAAAGAGCTGACAGAGAAAAAAGAATCAGAAGCAAAAACTGCAAAAGAGAACGCAGTGATCGATAAAGTGATCGAGAATGCACAGATGGATATTCCGGAAGCAATGATCGATACACAGTGCCGTCAGATGATGGATGACTTCGGAAGAAGAATGCAGTCCCAGGGTCTTTCCATGGAGCAGTACTTCCAGTTCACAGGCCAGAGCATGGACAAGATGATGGAAGATATGAAGCCACAGGCTCTTAAGAGAATCCAGACAAGACTGGTTCTTGAGAAAGTTGTTGAGGCAGAGAAGATCGAGGCATCTGAGGACGAGATCAATGAAGAGATCGGCAAGATGGCTGAGATGTATAAGATGGAAGCTGACAAAGTCAGAGAGCTTCTTGGTGAGCAGGGTCTTAAACAGATGAAAGAAGACCTGGCAGTACAGAAAGCAGTTACTCTGTTAGTTGATGCTGCAAAAGAAGCTTAATTATAACTTTTCAGTAAGAAGTAACTGTGGGTGTGCTGGACAGGTACACCTGATCAGAGAATAGAAAAGAGGAAATTATGAGTTTAGTGCCATATGTCATTGAACAGACAAGCAGAGGGGAAAGAAGTTACGATATTTATTCAAGACTTTTAAAAGACAGGATCATTTTCCTGGGAGAAGAAGTGAATGATGTAAGCGCAAGCCTTGTAGTGGCTGAGCTGCTTTTCCTGGAAGCAGAAGACCCTGGAAAGGATATTCAGCTTTATATTAACAGCCCGGGAGGTTCCGTGACAGCCGGTATGGCTATTTATGATACAATGCAGTATATCAAATGTGATGTATCTACAATATGTCTTGGAATGGCTGCCAGCATGGGAGCATTTCTTCTGGCCGGAGGTACGAAAGGCAAGAGATTTGCCCTTCCAAACTCAACGATCATGATCCACCAGCCTTCAGGCGGTGCCCAGGGACAGGCTACAGAGATCCAGATCGTAGCTGATCATATCGCAAAAACAAAGAGAACCTTGAATGAGATTCTTGCTGCCAATACCGGACAGCCACTGGAGGTTGTAGAGAAGGACACTGACAGAGATAATTATATGTCTGCAGAAGAGGCGAAAGCTTATGGCCTGATCGATGGTGTTGTCATGCACAAGTAACAGCATAAACAAAAGAGAACTCAAAAAGGAGCTTTCTTTTGTATGTAATGATTAAGAAAAGACTCCTGAACATCAGGAGTCTTATCTTGCTTAAAAAGGAAACGGACATGTAAATAGAAAGGAAATGTAATTGATCCATGGCAGAGAAGATAAGAGAGGGAAAAATAAGATGTTCCTTTTGCCGCAAAACTGAGGATCAGGTAAAGAAGCTGATCGCAGGGCCTGACGGCGCATATATCTGTGATGAATGTGTAGGTATCTGTGCAGAAATCATGGAGGAGGAATTTGGAGGATACGACCAGGAAGAACTGGGATCTGAGATCAATCTGCTTAAACCGGAGGAGATCCATGCGATCCTGGATGATTATGTGATCGGACAGGATGAAGCGAAAAAGGTTCTTTCCGTGGCGGTATATAACCATTATAAGAGGGTGACTGCATCCAGGAATCTGGATGTGGAGCTGCAGAAGAGTAATATTCTTATGCTTGGTCCTACAGGATCCGGTAAGACACTTCTGGCACAGACACTGGCACGGCTTTTAAATGTACCTTTTGCCATTGCTGATGCCACAACTCTTACAGAAGCCGGATACGTAGGTGAGGATGTGGAGAATATCCTTCTTAAGATCATCCAGGCAGCAGATTATGATATTGAGCGCGCTCAGTACGGTATTATTTATATTGATGAGATCGACAAGATCACAAGGAAATCCGAGAATGTTTCCATTACCAGAGATGTTTCAGGCGAGGGTGTACAGCAGGCCCTTTTGAAGATCCTGGAGGGTACAGTGGCAAGTGTTCCACCGCAGGGTGGAAGAAAGCATCCTCATCAGGAGTTCCTGCAGATCGATACTACCAATATCCTTTTCATCTGCGGTGGTGCATTTGACGGTTTGGAGAAGATCATTGAGTCCAGACAGGATACCAAAGCCATTGGTTTTGGTGCAGAAGTGGCATCCAAAGAAGAACGTAATGTAGGTGAGGTACTGAAAGAGGTTATGCCTGAGGATCTGATCAAATATGGTCTGATCCCGGAGTTTGTAGGACGTCTGCCGGTAGTTGTTACCCTGGACAGCCTGGATGAGAAGGCTTTGATCCGTATTCTCCGTGAGCCTAAGAACTCACTGACAAAGCAGTACCATAAATTATTTGAATTAGATGGCGTGGAACTTGATTTCAAGGAGGAAGCACTGGAGATGATGGCAAGAAGATCTATGGAGCGCAGGACAGGCGCAAGAGGTCTGCGTGCCATTATGGAGAGTACACTGATGGATCTGATGTATCAGGCTCCTTCAGACGATACCATCCGTAAATGTATTATTACAAAAGAGGTTGTAGAGGGAACCGGCAAACCGGAGATTGTCCGGGGAGAAGCACCGGCACATCCGGCAGGCCGTAAAAATCCAAGGATCAAGAAAAGCGGAACACCGGAAACAGCCTGATGAAGGGACAGACAGCAGATGAGTGAACCAGTCATTATAATGCCTGCCATTGCTCTTAGGGGAACCACCATCCTTCCTGGGATGGTTGTCCATTTTGATGTGAGCCGTAAGCGTTCCATAAAGGCAATTGAGGCGGCAATGGTCCAGGACCAGAAGATTTTCCTGGTGACACAGAGAAATTCCCAGCAGGAAACACCAGAGATCCGGGATTTATATCAGACCGGAACGATCGCCTATGTAAAACAGGTAGTGAAGCTTCCCCAGAATCTTTTAAGGGTTCTGGTAGAAGGAACCCAAAGAGCAGATTTACTGGCTCTGGATCAGGAAGATCCTTATCTTAAGGCGGAGATTTCCCTGATCCAGCCTGAGGAAGAAGAACTGCAGGTGCCGGTAAAGGCTGCCATGCATCGCAGCATTCATGACCTTTTCCAGCAATACTGCCAGGACAGCGGGAAGATCAGTAAAGAGATGGCAGTACGCATCCTGGATATCCAGGATGTGGAAGAACTGATCCAGCAGGTTTCTGTAAACCTGCCTCTTACCTATCAGAACAGGCAGCGTTTCCTGGAAGCAGCAGGTATGGAAGAACAGTACGAAGTGCTTGGTGCACTTCTTACAAATGAGATCGATCTGCTGAATATTACCAAGGAGCTTCAGCAGAAGCTGAAAGCCAGGGTAGACAAGAACCAGAGAGAGTATATCCTCAGGGAGCAGTTAAAAGTGATCCGGGAGGAACTGGGTGAGAATAATATCCTGGATGATGCAGAAGAATACAGGAAAAGAGTAAAAGAACTGCAGGCATCAAAAGAAGTAAAGGATAAGATCAATAAAGAGATTGACCGCTTTAAAAGCATTAATGGAAACAGTGCAGAAAGCACAGTTGAGCGCAGCTATATAGAGACACTGCTTTCACTGCCATGGGATAAGCGTTCCCAGGATTCAGAGGATCTTGAAAAGGCATGGAAGATCTTGCAGAAAGGACATTATGGCCTTAAAGAAGTAAAAGAAAGGATCATGGAGTTTCTTTCTGTAAGAAGCCTGACCCATAAAGGGAAAAGCCCGATCCTGTGCCTGGTAGGACCTCCTGGAACAGGAAAAACTTCCATTGCCAGGTCTGTAGCAGAGGCACTGAACAAGAAATATGTGCGGATCTGTCTGGGCGGTGTCCGTGACGAAGCCGAGATCCGTGGACACAGGAAGACTTATGTTGGGGCAATGCCGGGAAAGGTGACAGCAGCTCTTGTACAGGCAGGTGTAAGCAATCCGCTGATCCTGCTGGATGAGATCGACAAGACCAGCAGTGATTACAAGGGAGATACATCTTCAGCTCTTCTGGAGGTGCTTGATCCAGAGCAGAACAGCAGATTTAATGACCATTACGTAGAGATCCCACAGGATCTTTCAGAGGTTCTGTTTATTGCAACCGCCAATGATCTGCAGGGGATCCCAAGGCCGCTTCTTGACCGTATGGAGATCCTGGAGATTTCCGGTTATACAGAAAATGAAAAAGAGCATATTGCAAAAGAACATCTGATCCCAAAGCAGATGGAGATCAATGGCATCAGTAAGGACATGCTGACCATACAGGGGGGCGCTGTCCGCAAGATGATCAATAATTATACAAAAGAAGCAGGTGTACGTTCTCTGGAGCGGTGCATCGGAAGGATCTGCAGAAAGACTGCCAGAGCCATTATGGAGCAGGGAAAGGACAAGGTTCATGTAACCGGAAAGAACCTTTCTGAGTATCTTGGAAAAGAGAGATACGATTACCTGATGGCAAACAAAAAAGATGAGATCGGTATTGCACGTGGACTGGCATGGACCCAGGTTGGCGGTGATACCCTGCAGATCGAGGTAAATGTAATGCCAGGAAAAGGAGAACTTCTTCTTACCGGACAGCTGGGAGATGTGATGAAAGAGTCTGCCCAGGCAGGCATCAGTTATATCCGCTCCGTAGCCGGGAAATACGGGATCCTTCCTGAATTTTTCAGGGAAAACGACATTCATGTACATATACCGGAGGGGGCAGTTCCAAAGGACGGACCGTCAGCCGGTATCACTATGGCAACGGCTATTTTGTCAGCTGTGATCCAGGTTCCTGTACGTGCAGAAGTAGCTATGACAGGAGAGATCACTCTGCGGGGAAGAGTCCTTCCCATCGGCGGCCTGAAAGAAAAACTTCTGGCAGCCAAGTATGCCGGGATCAAAGAAGTTCTGGTTCCAAAGGAAAACAAAAGGGACATCCAGGAAATGGATAAAGAGATCACAAAGGATCTGAAGATCTGTTATGTGGAAACAATGGGACAGGTTCTGGAGCATGCCCTTTCTTCCAGGAAAAAATAAAGGCTTTGCATAAAAGGCGGTTCCATGGCAGTAAAGGAGATTATTACATGGTAATTAAGAATGTTTCACTTGATATTGTGTGCGGAATCACCAGTAAGCTTCCGGATACAGGAAGACCGGAAGTGGCATTTGCAGGAAAATCAAATGTAGGAAAGTCATCACTGATCAACAGTCTGATGAACCGAAAGGCTCTTGCAAGGACAAGTGCACAGCCGGGAAAGACCCAGACTATAAATTTTTACAATATAAATGAAAGCATTTATCTTGTGGATCTTCCAGGGTATGGATATGCCAAGGTTCCCCAGTCTGAAAAGGAAAAATGGGGAAAGATGATCGAAAGATATCTTCATACTTCAAAGGTTTTGAAAGCAGTTTTTCTGCTGGTAGATATCAGGCATGATCCTTCTGCAAATGATAAGATGATGTATGACTGGGTGGTACATAATGGCTACAATCCTATCATCATTGCAACTAAAATGGATAAATTAAAGCGCAGCCAGATACAGAAAAATCTTAAGGCGATCAAAACCGGGCTGAATCTCCGGCCTGGGAGTATTGTGATCCCGTTCTCCGCTGAGACAAAGCAGGGAAGAGAAGAGATCTGGGCGTTGATCGATGAATTGACCGGACAGGTTCCGGCAGTTACTGAGCAGACCAACTTACAGGAGAAATAATATGGGAATAATTAAGGCATTCAAGCTGGGATTTGACTATTTCAAGTATGACGAAGACGGCAATGTGCAGGAAACGCAGAGAGCTGTCGATGATGTGAACCTGGACATTGAAGCCGGGAGCTTTGTGGCGATCCTGGGACATAACGGTTCCGGGAAATCCACACTGGCAAAGCATTTAAATGCACTGCTCCTTCCATCGGAGGGGACGATCTGGGTGGATGATATGGATACATCCAAGGAGCAGGAATTATGGAAGATCCGTCAGAAGGCAGGAATGGTTTTTCAGAATCCGGACAATCAGATCATTGGAACGGTTGTTGAGGAGGACGTAGGGTTTGGACCTGAAAATATGGGCGTACCTACAGAGGATATCTGGAAACGTGTGGATGACAGTCTGAAAAAAACAGGAATGACAGCATACCGCCACCATTCTCCAAACAAGCTTTCCGGAGGACAGAAACAGAGAGTTGCCATTGCAGGTGTAATGGCTATGCGTCCCCAGTGTATTGTTCTGGACGAGCCTACAGCCATGCTGGATCCAAACGGCAGGAAAGAGGTTCTGGAAGCAGTTTCCGAACTTAACAAAAAAGAAAATGTGACAGTGATCCTGATCACTCACTATATGGAAGAAGTAATCCATGCGGACAAGGTTTATGTAATGGACAGCGGTAAGGTTGTTATGCAGGGAACTCCAAGAGAGATCTTTTCACAGGTAGAAAGACTGAAAGAATACAGACTGGATGTTCCTCAGGTAACTTTGCTGGCTCATGAGCTTCATGAGGCCGGTGTGGATATCCCGGAGGGAATACTTACAACAGAGGAATTGGTGAGTGCATTATGTCAATAGAACTTAAGAATGTTACCTATACGTACAGTCCGGAAACGGCCTATGAAATACATGCATTAAAAGATATTAATCTTGTGATCCCGGATGGACAGTTTATGGGGATCATCGGCCATACAGGAAGCGGAAAGTCCACTTTGATCCAGCATTTTAATGCTCTGATCCGTCCTACTTCTGGTACGATCCTTTATAATGGGGAGGACATCTGGGAAGAAAAATATGACCGCAGGAAGCTGCGTAGCGAGGTGGGACTGGTATTCCAGTATCCGGAGCACCAGCTTTTTGAAAGTGATGTTTTATCTGATGTATGCTTTGGACCTATGAATCAGGGACTTAGCAGAGAGGATGCGGAGAAAGAGGCCAAAAAGGCTCTTGCCCATGTTGGCTTTAAAGAAGAGAATTTCAGTAAATCGCCTTTTGAGCTTTCCGGAGGACAGAAGAAAAGAGTTGCCATTGCAGGCGTGCTGGCAATGAATCCCAAGATCCTGATCCTTGATGAGCCTACTGCAGGACTGGATCCAAAAGGCCGGGATGATATCCTGGATCAGATCGCCCTTCTTCATAAGATGCGTGGGATCACGATTATCCTTGTATCCCACAGCATGGAAGACATTGCAAAGTATGTGGAGCGGCTGGTGGTTATGAACCATGGAGAAGCCGTGTTTGATGATACACCAAGAAAAGTATTTTCCCATTATCAGGAACTGGAAAAGATGGGACTGGCAGCACCACAGATCACTTACATTATGCATGCACTGAAGGAAAAGGGGCTGGATGTGGATGTAAATGCCATCACTGTAGAAGAAGCCAAAGAAAGTATCCTGACAGCACTGAAGAAGGGAGGAAAGGCAGATGATTAGAGACATTACCATTGGCCAGTATTATCCTGCCGATTCCCTGATCCATAAGCTGGATCCAAGGACCAAGCTTTTAGGCACGCTGATGTTTATTGTGTCTGTGTTTGTATTTCATACATTCTGGGGATACCTGGTTGCCACATTATTTCTTGGCAGTGTGATCCTGATCTCCAAGGTACCTGTAAAATTTATTTTTAAAGGCCTGAAAGCGATTTTCGTGCTTTTGCTGTTTACCATTGTTTTTAACATTATCCTTACTCCGGGGGAAGTGTTATGGCGCTGGGGATTTCTTAAGGTAACAAAAGAAGGCCTGGTTCTTGCAGGGAGAATGGCTATACGTCTGATCTACCTGGTGATCGGTTCTTCTATCATGACCCTTACCACGACCCCTAATCAGCTGACAGATGGTCTGGAACGCCAGCTTCGTCCTTTGAATAAGGTTCATGTGCCTGTTCACGAGATCGCAATGATGATGTCCATTGCACTGCGTTTTATCCCTATTTTGCTGGAGGAGACAGATAAGATCATGAAAGCGCAGATCGCAAGAGGGGCAGATTTTGAAAATGGAAATCTGATACAGAAAGCAAAGAATATGGTTCCCCTTCTGGTGCCGCTGTTTATTTCTGCTTTCCGCCGTGCCAATGATCTGGCAATGGCTATGGAAGCACGGTGCTATCATGGAGGAGATGACAGAACACAGATGAAACCTTTACAATATGCTGGCAGAGATTATGCAGCGTATGGGATCCTGGTGGTGTATCTGGCAATTGCGATCCTGTTTCGTGTAGTGGGGATATAAATATGAAAAGAATCGGACTTGTAGTAGCTTACGACGGAACAAATTACAGTGGATGGCAGGTGCAGCCAAATGGCATCACAGTTCAAAGTGTTTTGAATGAAACCCTGTCCCAGCTTCTTGGAGAACAGATCGAGACGATCGGGGCAAGCCGTACAGATGCGGGAGTGCATGCTATGGGAAATGTGGCTGTGTTTGATACAGAGACACGGATCCCAGGGGAAAAGATTTCTTATGCGTTGAATCAGCGGCTGCCGGAGGATATCCGCATTCAGCTGTCTGAAGAAGTGGATCCGGATTTTCATCCCAGATATTGTGACAGTGAAAAGACCTATCAGTACAGGATCCTTAACAGGAAGTTTCCTGTACCTACAGAGCGGCTGTATTCTTATTTTTACCACTATAAGCTGGATGTAGATAAGATGAGGGAAGCTACATCTTTTCTCATTGGACGTCATGATTTTGCCAGCTTCTGTGGGGCAAAGGCTCAGGTAAAGACCACCATCCGTACCATTACTGGAATGGATGTATGGCGCGACGGGGATATGGTGACGATCCAGGTCACAGGGACCGGATTTCTTTATAATATGGTAAGGATCATTTCCGGGACATTGATCCAGATCGGTAATGGACAGTATCCGCCGGAAAAGATCAAGGATATCCTGGATGCCTGTGACAGGGAGGCAGCTGGCCCTACAGCACCGGCAAAAGGTCTGACCCTTATGAGCATACAGTTTTTTGACTGATTTTCCCTGTAAATTTTATGCATAATTTTGTGATTACAGGGCGAAAAAGTAGTGTCAAGCAAAAATGAAAATGTCCCGAAATAATCAAAAGATTTGCCCTGTGAATGCAGGGCATTTTTTGACTCAAATCATCTTCCGTAATGATTAAAA
>ONBN01000083.1 GCA_900316115.1 uncultured Eubacteriales bacterium | reverse complement strand
CCCTGTTGTTCTTTCTCGCCATCCGTACAGCTGGCAAAGGTTGAATTTCTGCCAGGTAGTCAATGTGATCGGCTGTCCGGAAAGTTCGCCTTTGGAATGTCTCAGCATCGAGAACCATACCACAACTTTTTCTGCTTCTTCTTCGTTCCAGTAGTAAGGCCAGGGCGCAGCAAGTGTATTTCTGGCATCCTCTTTTTTCAGATCTTCCAGGAAGCGCCTGCAGGCCCATTTGTGTTTCTGGCCAGAGATTTCTGTTCCATCCAGGCAGTTTTCGGAATACCTGACCAGTTCTTCTTTGATTGTCATATGTTCCCCGATATCTCTTTAGGTGTTGTATGTTACCTGCATCCACGCTTCTGCATCATTGCTGACGTTCGTTACTCCGGCATAGGTATGCAGCGATTTCAGCGCAGTGATTTCTTCCGGTGCTAGGCCAATTTCAGCTGGAACAGCTAACAGCCATTCTGTTTTTCCCACAATTGATTGGGTGTTATCCATTTTCGCCGAATCGACCAGCCGCACCAACTTCCCTTTTGCCATATCCACATAATCAGCAATCCACTGTTGACCGTTTTCATCGGTATAATTACCACCGGATGGTACAGGGATTGCGTTGAGGGTATAAGGAAGTGATACTTCTTGCTCTGTGTATGGCTCAAATACCGTACTTGTTGTGTCTGCTGGGTCAGATATCATTAATTCAAATGTATCATTATAGGTTTTATCAATATTAAGAATATACAAAAACACCCCATTTGAGTCTTCATCTGCAAGTGTTGCATTATTATGTTCTATTGTGAATACTTTATCTCTATTAGACACTTTGCGAAAATTCAATGAATATCCCACGCTACCATTTATCATAGATATTTTTTTGCCTTTTGTTGGCAATGGTTTCTCAGATAACATACTGGATTCTGTATGGCTAATAACCTGTGGATATATGTTCATCCATGTATTTTTAGTTGGTTTGCCAACCAATGTGTATTTTCCATCTTTTGCGGTTAATGTGACACCATCAGCTCTGACAGTATTATCTTTTGGATACGGCATCATATTCTTTCCGTAGACTTTCACAATTGGGTTCACAACGCTCTTAATCTCCTGCGGATAATCTGGCGATGGAGATGGTTGACCGCCGGTGTAGGGTTCGTAAGCTTTTAGTGTGCTTCCCTCACAGAACATGCCAACGAGTTTCGGAAACTCGTCAAGTATTAATACTCTGACTTTTGTAGTGCCATCTGCAAACTTCTTGTTTACCACGTTATTCTTTGCAGGGATTTCTGTAACTACATTATCATCATTGTAGATGCGTATTCTGACATTATCATTTGATAACACTGTGCTTCCATCCCAAAAGCAAAAAGAATATCTTTTTGTAGGGTCAACTGCAATCTCATCAAAATACACCGCTTTAGGGTAACTTGCGTTCTGTGATACTTCTACTTTGTCCCCTATTTTAATGCCACTTACAAAGCCAGACTGTTTACTATCAACATTGAACGAGTTTGCCCCTGTGGTCTTGAACTGTTCAGATTTTCCGTAAATCGTCAATCCTCTTAGCGGTTTGTTCTTGCACCGTTTCAGCGTCAGCGAATTTCCGGAAGCTTCTGCTACTCCGTTCAATGATCCCATCCGGTATAGCTTTCCAGGTTCCGTGCCGACAAATCCCATGTTGCCTGAAATGATGTCCTGCCCTACCACCTTAAGCATTGCACTTCCACTCCTTTTTCAGATGTTATTGTTGGGATAACATACAGCGTATCGTACCCCTGTGTGGTCATGCAGGCTACAACCTGTGCAGTCTCTGCCGGAATCAAGATCATCCTTTCTTTTATCGCTTCAACTCCAACATAAATATCACCGTCAGTGAAGTTTTTCACAAGAAATTCAAGTCCTGGATTGTCAAACTGAAAATCTAATTTTGTGTTTGCTTCTGTCGGTTTCCTCTGTACTTTTAATACTGACATGTCTGCCTCCTTTCTTAAAAATGGGTATAAAAATACCACCGGCCTTTTCTGACTGGTGGTATTAATGTTTGTTCTGTTTTGCATATTCTGTTAAAAACTCAATTTCTTCAATTGACAAGATTTCTAAAGGATTTGAATAGTTATCATCCTCCGTAGCAAATTCAGCACCATTATATTCTGTAGAATTTATTGGATCAAATCCAAGTTTTTCACATATCTGATTGTACGTAATCAATTACAGCACCTCCATTTCAACGCCTGCGTCACGTACCGCACTACAAAATTCCTTTAAATTATCCTCAGTATAGCTCAATCTATCCAACTTTGCAACGGCAGAATCATAATATAGTCTGTTAATTTCTCCTACAATCCTATACTTAAATACGGTTCCGTCATGAGCAGCTATCAAGCCATATTTATATTTCCTATCTGCCGCAACTTTTATATCTGCCCAACTCGGTACCGAACTTCCTGGATGATTGTGTATTGCTATAATGGTATGTTCTTTGGATTGTTGTAACATTTGCTTCATCTTTTTTGTAGGTGCTACTGTCCTCAGTAATTTTGATTCTAATGAACGCTTTATTTCATTAGTTTCTGGATTAATAAATACAAGACTTTCTAATTCTGTGCCGCTTCTCTGTGAAATAATATTTACCATCTCTGACCATATTTCTCTACAGATTTCTTTGCTTTCTGGTAAAGAATTTATTTTTCTCCGATAATGATTTGATCCAATCTCTTTACGATCCATCAATGTTGATTTATTACGTCCCTTATTTCCGCATTCTCTGAAAACCTGCCTCCACTCTTTGCGTTTCAGTTCGTACCGCTTCTGGTTCTCCTGATCCAGGGAATACTCTGCCAGTCTCCCGAACCGTTTTTCCTGTCTGGCTGCATACTGCTGTTTTGCTTCCTGTCGTGCCTGATCAGCCAGATCATCCAGTTCTTCCTTGGTGTACTTATCGTCCGGCGGCTCACTGATACCTTCAAAGTAGGTACTGTGATGATCCTGGCATCTTGGATGGTACAGCCCTGCAGCTATTGCACTGGACATCAGAGGATACCGGATCCCCGTTACAGGAGATTTTCCAGATTTGGGGCCGCCACTCCACACATCATCGATCAGGACTTTCCCGACAAATGGCAGACACTTGGGACAGGGGCTTCCCCTTTTGTTCATGATCACCGTGCAGATTCCCCATTCCTGGCGTTTCTGTCCTTCCCCCTGCAGGTAGGCCCTCTTACTGGCTGTACGGATAGCCATATCCGCATAATCAGCGATCGTATGACGGGCACCATTGGCATACTGGATGCAGTTAAGACCTGCTGATAGAAAGTCCTTCGTGGCCATGTCTACGGCTTTCTCATAAGTGCCAGCACCACTATTCGCATACATCTGAGCGTTGAAAATGATCTTCCGGTACTGGTCATTCGCCATACGGAGAACTGCAGCTTCTGCAGACTGCATATCGTTCTGGGTTGCTTCGATTAATGCATTCAGCTTCCGGTCATTGACCTTAAAGAACTCTGCCGTACCACCCCTGACTGCCTGCTTTGCAGGGAAGCCTTTCCGGATCGCATCCAGGATTTTGGTCTCCTGCGCCATACCACCTTCTGTTTTAGCAGCCTGGATCAGTCCGGTGATCTTGGAATTGATAGCCTGGAACTGCTTTCCAAACTTCTTTTGGTTGTCATGCCGGTACTTTTCCAGCGAATGGAGCATTTCCGCCTGCCACATGGACCACTGCTTTGCGTCCCCTATTTCCTCTACCTTATGCCGCTTCATGTTCCGGATCATGGAAGCCATCAGCTCATCCTCAATGGCTTCAAATGCAGTTCCAATGTCGTAGACGGTGTTAAGCTTCGGCATCTGTGGTTACCTGCTTTCGAATGTTTGTAGCAAGCCTTGCACATCTCGCCCTTTGCGTACAACGAATATTTGTACAATATTTGACCTGTTCTGCAAGGCTTGAGCAGTCTATCTTCTCTACTTCTGGTTCGAAGTCTGGACAATAACTACAGAATTCCTGGAGCAACAGTGTAAATCCTGGAACATTCATCTGGATCACCTCCCGTTTGCATATACCTTAAAACCCTGGCTTTTGAATATTCGGATCATGTCCTTCAGCTTTGTTTTGCTGGTACAGGCATCATTTCTAAGCTCAGCATAATCATTCTTTTCCAGAGCGTACACGCCCATCGGTACCTGCTCTTTTGCTACCTCAAGAAGCCCCTGGTATTCCTTCCGGCTCATCCGGTACATCCTGTTTGCTACCTTCACCCGCATTTTCTCCACCTCCCAGATCTGTCTGGAAATCACCAGCTGTTAGGTTCACCCCTGGCTCATCCATATCCTGTATGCCCTGCTCTGCTTTCAGTCTGGCGATTTCTTCATTCTTGCAGTGCTCGTCCAGGGTATCCCCATACAGTTCTTCCACACAGCGTTCAATGCTCATGATCCCGCCCTGCTTTGCCTTTGCCACGGTCTCAACCTGACTCTCAAAGCTTGGGTTGGCATATTCGCCGAATGGAATATTTACCTTCACCTCTTCCGGAGCACCGCCAAGCAGGATGTTCTCTGCATTGATGCATGCTTCCACAACCTTTGGCAGAGTGTCCTGCAGCGCCTGTACAATGGCATTCCTGGTATACAGTGTGGTCTTTTCTTTCTCCCGCTGGGCCTCCGCATTGTCAAGCTTCTTGGTATCAATCCCAAGGGTGCTTGGGCTGATCACACCCTGCAGACACAGATCCAGTGCCGTGACATAGGATGCAAGATAGCTGTCATGTGGGATTGCTGGCTGTTCCACGCTGATCTTGTTCTGTGCGCCCTCACTCATGTCTGAGGCTGTCGCGATAAACCGGTTATCAAAATGGTTCGGCTTCATCAGACCGCCATTTTCCGGATCCCTGCTGATCAGGTTTTCAGGGATGTACTCTTTTGCCCTGCCTGCCCGCAGCGCGTCCATCCACTGGCTCCATGCCTCATCCAAAGCATCAAAGTTATCCAGCTTGCCATCAAAGATGCTTCCGCCCCTGCCCTCATACTTGGCAGATTCATAAACCATCAGCGGTACCGCAAGCGTTACAGAATCATCAAAAGTAACATCCTGCAGGTTCTCTGTGCTTTTCAGGGCTTTCAGGTTTACCAGGCGGTTGCCTGCATACAGTTCATTGATCACATAACCATAGCCGTACCGCTCATTCAGGACAAACTTCCTGCCTTGATCCTCATAGGGTGTCTTAAAGATCACTTCCCTGATCCGGTCACGCTGCCTTACAAATTCCACTCTGTCTCCCGGATACCATTCAAGGATCGGATGTTCGCTGATGTTGGTATCGATCGTCACCTTAAAGGCACCATCCCCAAGGTACAGGACTTCTTTTAATGCGCTTTCGATCTTGTGTGGGAAGTCATTTTCCTTTGCTATATCATCCCACAATGCTTCCTGCTTGGGGCTCTCAAACTCAAAGGCATTCATGTCCGGCAAAACTGCTGACGCCAGCGTGCGGACAATCAGCCCGGGCAGTCCAGTGTGGATCTTCCGCATTTCCATTCCTGGGGAGCACTCGCACGCCCAGAACTTATACCTGTCTGCGGTTTCGTGATTCTGACTGTAGAACTGTTCCAGTTCATTGCTGTCCCCCCTGTACCAGATCCTGTTGCGGATCATATGGCCTTCCGGATCCAGCATCTCATTGATCTGGAAATTATATGGGGATGCAGGGGCTACATTCAGCCAGCTGCGGATCCCATGCTTGATATTCTCATTCAAAGTTATCAACCCCCATTTCAAATGGGGGTTTAATTTTAACCCCTCCGGGGTATGTCTCTGGTTCCGCCAGAGGCGGGATTTCGCAGCACCATTTTTAC